>NZ_CP044543.1:6192576-6511749 GCF_008932115.1 Bradyrhizobium betae | reverse complement strand
CAAGACGGTCGGCTCGGCGGTCATTCCAACACCGTCGAGGTCAGCACGCCAGATGGAAGCGTCCCGGTCGATACCGGGTTCATTGTCTACAACGAGAAGACCTACCCCAATCTCACGGCGCTGTTCGCCCATCTCGATGTGCCGACGCATCCCTCCGAGATGTCGTTCGCCGTCTCCCTCGAAGAAGGCGAGCTGGAATATTCGGGAAGCAGCCTGAACGGACTGTTCGCCCAACGCAGCAATGTGTTCCGCCCGCGGTTCTGGTCGATGCTTGGCGATCTCTGGCGCTTCTATCGCGAGGCGCCGCGGGACTTGTCGTCCCTCGACGACCTCTCCTCCCTGGAGCAATATCTCGACGCCGGCACTTACGGCGAGGTCTTCCGCAGCGACCATCTGTTGCCGATGGCGGCCGCGATCTGGTCGTCGTCGCCGAGCCTGATGCTGCAATATCCTGCCGCTTCGTTCATTCGCTTTCACGACAATCATGGCCTGCTGCGCCTGCGCAACCGGCCGCAATGGCGGACGGTCGTCGGCGGCAGCCGGACTTACGTCGATGCGTTGACGCATCGCTTCAGGGACCGCATCCGCCTTGCCCGGGGTGTCACGGCGATCCGAAGGCGCCCGGAGGGCGTCGAAGTCAGGGATTGCGGCGGCCATGCGGACCATTTCGACGAGGTGGTGATCGCGGCGCATGCCGACCAGGCGCTTACGCTGCTGGATGCGCCCACCACAGAGGAGCGGAGCCTGCTGGGGGCATTCCGCTACAGCCAGAACCGCGCCGTTCTCCATAGCGATCCCGTGCTGATGCCGCAGCGCAAGGCGGCCTGGGCAAGCTGGAACTATATCGGCGGCAGAGGCCCCGCGGACAGTCCGACCGTAACCTACTGGATGAACGCGCTGCAGCCCCTGCCGACCGCGCAGAATTTGTTCGTGACGCTCAATCCCCTGGTCGAGCCCAGGCAAGTCTTGCACGAGGAATGCTACGAGCACCCGATCTTCGATGCCGCCGCGATGAGCGCACAGCGCCGCTTATGGTCCCTGCAAGGCCGGGATCGCATCTGGTTCTGCGGCTCCTATTTCGGCGCCGGCTTCCACGAGGACGGGCTCCAGTCCGGGCTCGCCGTTGCCGAAACACTCGGCGGCGTCAGGCGGCCATGGCGTGTTGAAAACGAGTCCGGTCGTATCTACATTGACGATGCGAGCTGTCATCAGAGCGGGCGACTTGCCGCATGACGTCTTCTTCGTGCCTATATACTGGTCAGGTTGTTCACCGCCGCTTTCTGCCCCGGGCGCACCGTCTGCGCTACCGGGCGTTCTGGATGCTGCTCGATCTGAGCGAGATAGACAGCCTTTCGAAAAAGCTGACCTTCTTTTCCCGGAACCGGTTCAATCTCGCCAGCTTCCACGATTCCGACCATGGCGATGGCGGTGACCTGCCGCTTCCAAAGCAAGTTCGCGCCCTCCTGCGACAGGCCGGATGCCAGGCAGACCAGCTGACCATCAAGCTGCTCTGCATGCCCCGCATCCTCGGCTATGGCTTCAATCCGCTGAGCGTCTATTTTTGCATCAGGCAAGACGGCCCGCTCGAGGCAATCATCTACGAGGTCCACAATACGTTCGGCGAGCGGCACAGCTATGTGATGCCTGTTCAGGGCAATGTCCAAGGCGCCGCGTCGGAGATCGTCGAGCAGCATTGCCCCAAGGGGTTTTACGTCTCGCCGTTTCTCGGCATGGACATGTCCTACGGATTTCGTGTCCGGCCTCCGGCCGCGCAGGTGGAGGTGTCCATCCACGGCAAGGAGAACGACAAGACCATCATCGCCGCATCGCTGTCCGGAGCCCGTCGGGAATTGACCGACGGCACCCTGATCAAGGCGTTTGCCAGCCACCCGTTACTGACCTTGAAGGTCATCGCGGGCATCCATTGGCATGCGTTGCGGATGGTGCTGAAGGGCTTTCGCTTCCAGCCGCGCCCGCAGGCCGCGCACGGCGCGGCAGAAACCGTCAACAGTCGAGGTATACAGCCTTGAGGTCCGATTCCTCCTTGATGTCCTCCGACGTCGCCTCCGGGCCCTCGCGGCTCGCAACCCGGATGTTTGAACGGCTGCTCCCACGGGTTCAGTCGGGCCATTTGCGGCTTGCTCTGCCGAATGGCCAGCATCTCGATTTGGGCAGACGGGATTTGGGCAGCGACGTCACCATCACGGTGCATCGCTGGCGCGCCCTGCGGCGCATCTGGCTGTCAGGCGAGGCCGGCTTCTCTGATGGCTATATTGCGGGTGACTGGTCGACCAACAACCTTGTCGGCGTGCTGGACTTCCTCATTCGAAACGAGACGGCCTTTGCCGGCGTCGCCAGTTCTCGCCCGGCTCGCTTGCTCGATTGGCTCCGGCACCGCGCCAACGAAAACACCAGGACCGGCAGCAAGAAGAACATCGCGGCCCACTATGACCTTGGCAACGAGTTCTACCGCCATTGGCTCGATCAGGGCATGAACTATTCCTCGGCGATCTATGACGCGGAGCTTTCGCTGGAAGCCGCGCAGCGAAACAAGCTCGAACGGGTTTCCCGCTATCTCGGTCTCAAGGGAGGCGAACGGGTTCTCGAGATCGGCTGCGGGTGGGGATCGCTGGCCGAGCATCTCATTCGCGGCTACGACGCCGCGGTCACCGGCGTTACCCTTTCGAGGTCGCAGCTGGACTATGCGCGCAAGCGCCTGGCGGCGGAAATCGAGGCCGGCAAGGCCGCCTTTCTCTTCCAGGACTATCGCGACATCGTCGGACGTTTCGATCGCATCGTCTCGATCGAGATGTTCGAGGCTGTCGGCGAACGCTACTGGCCGCTCTATTTCGAAAAGCTGCGGTCGAGCCTCGTCAAAGGCGGGGTTGCCGTGCTGCAGATCATCACCATCGCGCCGTCGCGCTTCGATGCCTATCGCGCGTGTCCGGATTTCATTCAACGCCACATCTTCCCGGGCGGCATGCTACCGACCGCCGAGATCGTGGAGGAACATGCCGCCAACGCCATGCTCACGGTGACGGATCGGGAATCCTTCGGTCTGAGCTATGCCCGCACTCTTCGCGACTGGCGCGATCGCTTCCTGGGAGCGTGGCCTGAAATCGAATCCCTCGGCTTCGACACGAGGTTTCGCCGGATGTGGGAATACTATCTGGCCTATTGCGAAACCGGGTTTCGACACAGCGCCATCGACGTCAGCATCTTCAAGCTGACGCGGTGATCAGCCTCGGACGCTCCCCGGCTCTGGATTAGTTCGCCAATTGCTCGGCGGCCGTAATTTCTCTATTTTCAGATGGCTGTTTCCGAAGCGCCCGCCGATCGCAGGGGTTGCCCGATGGCCATTGCTGTTCGACCGATGACTCTGCAGGAAACTGCGCTGATCATCGAGTATTTCCACGCGGCGACGCCGGAGCACCTCGAAATGCTCGGGGTCGACCCAACACGATTGCCACCGGCATCACAATGGCAGCGACTTTACGAGCAAATGTTCGACCGGCCTGTCGAGCAACGAGGCGGCTTTCTGGTAAGCTGGCTCTCCGACGACAAGTTCCTGGGGTTTTCGACCGCCGACAAGATCCGCTTTGGCCAGCACGCCAACATGCATCTGCACATCACGGATCCCTCGCTGCGCAAGCGGGGGATCGGCGTGGAGTGCGTCCGAAAGACAGTCGACCTCTATTTCCAGGCGCTGGAGTTGAAGCAACTCTTCTGTGAGCCCAATGCGTTCAACGTGGCTCCGAACCGCACCCTTCAAAAGGCGGGTTTCACCTACGTCAAGACGCACATGACCGTGCCGGGCCCTCTCAACTTCCACCAGGCGGTCAACCGCTGGATGATCGATCGAGGTTGACGGCAGTAACTCGCCGCCTCGACGAATTCGTGAGGACGCGCCCATGGTCTTCAGGCCCGAGGATCCCTCCCTCTCGATCCAGGCCTCATGGATCAGGAGGCCGTGTAGAGTGCGGCACAGAACTGGAATATCCGGCGGCAAGGCACCGATCAAATCAGTGTAGCGACCGGGATCGGTGAACACGCTCTGGCTGACATAGCCATCGAGAATCGCGAGTTGGGTCACGGATTACTTCAGGGCCAGGCTGCTGCAGTACCAGGTGAGTTCTCGGCTTTGCCAGCCCAGCAACAATCCGGTGCCCGTGCATTCGGCATAGGTCTTGAAATGGTAGATGTTCCGGCACGTTGTCGACAGCGCCGGCCAACCGGACGCCGAGCATCCGCGCCACGGCGCATTGCCGGTCCTGAAGCTCGTCTGGCAACCGTCGACGCAACTGCCGGAGATGCTTTCGAGCTTTGCAAGCTTGGTCATGACCGACGTCGGCGCCGCCAATGTTGCGCTCAGCGACGTCTCAGTGGTCGGCGATGACTGGCGCTGCACGGCCCCGCGGGCAACAGCTGGGTGCCGGATCGGCTTACTGCGCCTCGGAGTCTGGCTTGGTGCATCGACCGTGACGCTGGGAAGCGTCGTGGGAGAACTGGTCGCGGGCGTCATAGCTTGCGAGACGGTTATGCCACCTGGGCCGCACGTCAACAGCGCAACATAGGAGCAGGCAACAGCCAAGCGAGACAAAGACCTCATGACGACGTCCTCGCAATACAGGGCCAACGCAGCCTACCCGCTTGCTCTCAATTTACAAGAGTATCGCGCGTACAGCACACGCAGAATTGTCGTCATGCCAGCGTCGTGTCAGCCAAAGCGAAACCACGGGCGAGGCGACATCTCACACCGGCGTATAAATCACCAGCTTCAGCGCGGGATCGTCGTTGGCCTGAAAGCTGGTGTGCTCGAAATGCAGCACGCCGAGGGTCGGATGCGACATCGTCTTCAGGCCGGACGCGGTGCTGCGGATCTCGTGGGCTTCCCACCATTTGACGAATTCCGGGCTGCCCTGCCGCAGCCGCGTCAGCAACTCCGCAAACGCGGGATCGCCGGCCCAGACGTCGTGGGTGGCGCGGAACATCGCGACCATGCGCTTGGCGACCTCCGCCCAGCCGGTGCCGTAGGCCTTGCGCGTCTGCTTGTTGGTCATCATCAGCAGCATCGTGTTGCGGTCCTGCTCCGGCAGGCGCCCGAACGCGAAGACCTTCTCGGCAGCCTCGTTCCAGGCCAGCACGTCCCAGCGCCGCCCGGTGATGTAGGCCGGATGCGGCAGGCTCTCGACCAGCCGCTGGATCGGCGGCGGCACGATCTCGCGCGTGAAGGCGCGCTTGTCGCCGTCGCGGGCCAGCGCCTTCAGATGCGCGTGCTCGGTCTTGCTGAGCCGCAGCGCGCGGGCCAGCGCGTCGACGGTGGTGACGGAGGGGCTGACGGTGCGGCCCTGCTCGAGCCGGATGTACCAGTCGACGCCGATGCCGGCGAGCTGGGCAACCTCCTCGCGGCGCAGTCCCGCGGTGCGGCGCCGGCTGCCCGCGGGCAGCCCGACCGTCTTCGGCGTCAGCTTTTCGCGGCGGGACCGCAGGAAGTCGCCGAATTCGACGCGGCGTGGGTCGGCCATGATGTCGCTCCCGCGATGGAGGGCCCAAGGGATACTAGGATAATACCAGGCCTTCTTGGTCCTGCAAGGATGGCGCATATCCGCCACACCCGACCTTGAGGTGAGATCATGAAAGCTGCCGTACTCAAATCCTTTGGATCGCCGCTCGTCATCGAGGACGTTCCCGAACCGACCATCGGCACCGGCGAGGTCGTCGTCGACGTGGTCGCCACGCGCGTGCTGTCCTATGCCAACGAAGTGTTCAGTGGCGAGCGCAAATACCTGCTCGACCTGCCCGTCATCCCCGGCTCGGGCGGCATTGGCCGCGTCAGGCAGATCGGCCCCGACGCGACCCATCTTGCGGTCGGCGACTGGGTGCTGTGCGATCCGACGGTTCGCTCGCGCGACAACGTGCAGGCGCCCGACATCACGCTGCAGGGCTGGAGCGCGCGCGGCGAAGGCGGGATGAAGCTGCAAAAGCATTTCCGGCACGGCTCGTTCGCCCAGCAGATCATGGTGCCGACCGAGAACGTCAAACGCCTTGGCGAGATCACGTCGGCCGAGGCCACGCAATGGTGCGGGATCGGGACCATGCTGGTGGCCTATGGCGGCTTCCTCGCGGCCAGGCTGCAGCCCGGCGAGATCGTGCTGGTGAGCGGCGCCACCGGCAATTTCGGCAGCGCGGCCGTGGCGGTCGCGCTCGCCATGGGGGCGGTCTGCGTGGTGGCCCCCGGCCGCAACGAGACGATTTTGGCCGACCTCGTCCGCCGCTTCGGCGATCGCGTGAGGCCGGTCAAGCTAACCGGCAATGAGGACGAGGACCGCGAGCGGATGAAGCGCGCCTCCCCCGGGCCGATCGATTGCGTGTTCGACATCATGCCGCCCTCGGTGAGCCCGAACGTCGTGCGCGCGGCCCTCATGACGGTCCGCCCCTACGGACGCGTCGTGCTGATGGGCGGTGTCGGCATGCTCGGCGGCCCCGGCCTCGAGCTGCCCTACAACTGGATCATGCGCGACTGCATCACGATCCACGGCGTCTGGATGTATCCGCCGGATGCGGCGACGCGCCTGATCGCGCTGGTGCGTTCGGGCCTGCTGCGGCTGGATCACACCGAGGCGACCGAGTTCGACCTCGACCACGCCAACGAGGCGGTCGCGCATGCGGCGGCCAATGCCGGTCCGTTCAGAATGACGGTGATCAGGCCGTAGGTGCCGGCCCGCCGCGGCGATGCGCCGTCGCGGCGGGTGGGCCTGCCATGTCAAAGGACTGGACAGCGTCACCCCGCTCGAAGCCGGCCAGGGCCGGCTACTGTGCATGGGGTTGTTTTCGCGTTCTTGTTATTCGAGCTCTATGACCTGGCCGTTCGACAGCGACACGCGGCGGTCCATGCGGCCGGCCAGCTCCATGTTGTGGGTCGCGATCAGCATCGAGACCTGGGTCGCCTTGACGAGCTGCATCAGCGCCTGGAACACGTGGTCCGCGGTGTGCGGATCGAGATTGCCGGTCGGCTCGTCCGCGAACAGCACCCGCGGCGCGTTCGCAACGGCCCTCGCGATCGCGACGCGCTGTTGCTCGCCGCCCGACAGCTCGGCCGGGCGATGGGTGATGCGGTCGCCGAGGCCGAGATAGCCGAGGATCTCCTTGGCGCGCTTGACGCTCTCGGACTTCTTCAGGCCGCGGATCATCTGCGGCATCATGACGTTCTCCAGCGCCGAGAACTCCGGCAGCAGCCGGTGCGACTGGTAGACGAAACCAATGTCGGTGCGGCGAAGCTGGGTGCGCTCGATGTCGGGCAGTTGCGAGGTCGGCGCGCCGTTGACGTAGACCTCGCCGGAATCGGGGGCTTCGAGCAGCCCCGCGATGTGCAGCAGCGTCGACTTGCCCGAGCCCGACGGCGCCACCAGCGCGACCGACTGGCCGGCCCAGAGCGCCAGCTTGGCGCCGTCGAGGATCGTCAGCGGCACCTCGCCCTGCAGGTACTGCCGCTTTATCTCGTGGAGATAAATGACCGGTACATCTTCCGCCCCCTGCTGCTGCTCCATCAGCCCCTCACTCATACCGCAGCGCTTCGACGGGATCGAGGCGCGCGGCGCGCCACGACGGGTAGAGCGTCGCCAGGAACGACAGCGTCAGCGCCATGATGACGACGGCCGTGGTCTCACCGACGTCGATCTCGGCGGGCAGCTTCGACAGGAAATAGAGCTCCGGCGAGAACAGCTCGGTGCTGGTCAGCCAGGACAGGAATTGCCGGATCGATTCGATGTTGAGGCAGATCAGGAGGCCGACGACGAAACCGACCAGCGTGCCGACCACGCCGATCGAGGCGCCCGTGATCAGGAAGATGCGCATGATCGAGCCCTGCGAGGCGCCCATGGTGCGCAGGATCGCGATGTCGCTGCCCTTGTCCTTTACCAGCATGATCAGGCCGGAGACGATGTTGAGCGCCGCGACCAGCACGATCATGGTCAGGATCAGGAACATCACGTTGCGCTCGACCTGCAGCGCGTTGAAGAAGGTCGAGTTGCGCTGCCGCCAGTCGACCAGGAACACCGGGCGCTCCGCGGCCTCCGTCACCGCCTTGCGGAAGGCGACGATCTGATCGGGATTGGTGGTGAACACCTCGATCGAGGTGACGTCGTTGCTGCGGTTGAAATAAGCCTGCGCCTCCGCAAGCGGCATGAACACGAAGCCGAGGTCGTATTCGGACATGCCGATCTCGAACACCGCGGCGATCTTGTAGGGCTTGATGCGCGGCGTCGTGCCCATCGGCGTGACCGCGCCCTTCGGCGCCACCAGCGTGATGCTGTCGCCGGCGTGCAGCGACAGCTGGTCGGCGAGGCGCCGGCCGATCGCGACCCCCTGCCCGTCGTCGAAGCCTTCGAGCGAGCCCTGCTTGATGTTCTTGGCGATCGAGGTGAGGTTGTTGAGGTCGTCGGAGCGGATGCCGCGCACCAGGACGCCCGAGGCGTTCCACGGCGAGGACGCCAGCGCCTGGCCGTCCACCACGGGCGCAGCTAACCGGATGCCCCCGACCTGGCTGAGGCGATCGGCGACGTCCTTCCAGTCGGTCAGGGGTGATTCCAGCGGCTGCACCAGGATGTGGCCGTTCAGCCCCAGGATCTTGTCGAGCAGCTCCTTGCGGAAGCCGTTCATGACGGCCATCACGATGATCAGCGTCGCCACGCCCAGCATGATGCCGAGGAACGAGAACCCGGCGATGACCGAGATGAATCCCTCCTTGCGGCGCGCCCGCAAATAGCGCGCCGACAGCATCCACTCGAAGGGCGCAAAAGGTGCGGTTGGCTTGGTCTCGGTCATGGTTTCATCCATCGCTTGATAATCCCATGATTCGGGGTCAATTGTGGCCGGATTGCCGGCCCATTATCGCGCGATGAACACTATTCAGGCGACCAGCCGGGCAATCACGTCCGCAGGTGACAGATTCTCGCGTGAGCCGTCGCTACGCCGCTTCAGCTCGATCCTGCCGTCGGCAAGTCCCTTCGGCCCGATCATGATTTGCCAGGGGATGCCGATCAGGTCGGCCGCGGCGAATTTGGCGCCGGCGCGCTGGTCGGTGTCGTCGTAGAGCACATCGACGCCCTTGGCGGCGAGTTCGGCGTAGAGCTTCTCGCAGGCCGCATCGACCGCGGCATCGCCCTGCTTGAGGTTCAGTATCACGGCGCGGAACGGGGCGACTGCTTCGGGCCATTTGATGCCGGCATCGTCATGGCAGGCCTCGATGATGGCGCCGAGCAGGCGCGAGACGCCGACGCCATAGGAGCCGCCATGGATCGGCACGTCGACGCCGTCAGGGCCCGCTACCAGCGCCTTCATGGCGTCGGAATATTTCGTACCGAAATAGAAGATCTGGCCGACCTCGATGCCGCGGGTGTTCACCCGCTTGTCTTCGGGCACTTCCTGCTCGAACCGCGCGGCGTCGTGAACGTCCTCGGTGGCGGCATAGACCGAAGTCCACTGCTTGATGATCGGCGTCAGATCGGCCTCGTAGTCGACGTCCTCGCCCGGCACCGGCAGGTCCAGCACGTCGCGATTGATGAAGACGCCGGATTCGCCGGTCTCGGCCAGCACGATGAATTCGTGGCTGAGATCGCCGCCGATCGGGCCAGTCTCGGCGCGCATCGGGATCGCCTTCAGTCCCATCCGCGCGAAAGTGCGCAAATACGCGACGAACATCTTGTTGTAGGCGACGCGCGCTGCAGCCTCGTTGAGGTCGAACGAATAGGCGTCCTTCATCAGGAACTCGCGGCCGCGCATCACGCCGAAACGCGGACGCTGCTCGTCGCGGAATTTCCATTGGATATGATAGAGATTGAGCGGCAGGCTCTTGTAGGACTTGACGTAGGCGCGGAAGATCTCGGTGATCATTTCCTCGTTGGTCGGCCCGTAAAGAAGTTCGCGCTTGTGGCGGTCGGCGATGCGAAGCATCTCCGGACCATAGGCGTCGTAGCGCCCGCTCTCGCGCCAGAGATCGGCGAGTTGGAGCGTCGGCATCAAGAGTTCCAGCGCACCGGCGCGGTCCTGCTCCTCACGCACGATCTGCTCGATCTTCTTCAGCACCCGAAACCCGAGCGGCAGCCAGGCATAGATGCCGGCCGCCTCCTGGCGGATCATGCCGGCGCGCAGCATCAGGCGATGCGAGACGATCTCCGCCTCTTTCGGATTTTCCTTCAGAATGGGCAGAAAGAACCGCGACAACCGCATGGCAATACTCTGGGAATCAGTGATCGCCTGCAGTGAAACCGGATTGGGAGCAAAAACACAAGACCGGGAATGAGGAAAAGCCGCTAAGGCGACGGAATTCCTGTCATTTTTCCGTTGGCTTCAGGTTCAGCTTGAGCCGCGACGACACGCCTCAAGGCGCCCCAACCTCAAGCTCGTCCTCCAGCGTGATCTTCTCGAAATCACTCACCAGCGCGTCGATCCGAACATGCCAGCGGCCGGCAAAGGGCAGATCGACCTTGCGCACATGCCAATAGCCATCCGGCCCCAGCGAGGCGTCCCGCTCCATCGGCTCGACGCCTCGTTCGGGCAGGCTAAGCGTCAGCGTCACCTCGCTGGCCTTGAGCAGCGCCCCTTCGCCGGTCATGAGCTGGAGCACGAAATCGTCGACGCCTGCCTTGCCCGGCGAGACCAGCACCTGGAACATCGCCTTGTCGCCGTGGATGTGGATCGCCAGCGGCGTCTCCGGAATGATGGTCCGCGGCGGCGGCGTAAAGCGCCAGCCGGCGACGACGGCGAAGATCGCCAGCGCGATGGCACATTCCAGCAGGATCGAGCGCTTGAGCGTGGTCGCGGCTTTTCCATCCCGCGCCAGGGCCGGCGTCAGCCGGAACCGATTGAGTGCGGCAAGTCCCAGCAGCAGGATGACCAGCACGAGCTTGACCGAGAGGATCAGGCCATAGCGGGTCTCGACGAGCGCAGACGGCTTTTCGAGCTGGACGAACGCGAGCGCAAGGCCGGTCACGGCCAGCACGCCGACCGCCAGCGCGGCAATGCGGGAAAAACGGTTCACGACAGGGAGCGTCTCGGCCGACGGCCGCGACAAGAGCGTGGCCAGCGGCGCGAGAGCACCGATCCAGATGGTGACGCCGAGCACATGAAGAAAGATCGCCGGCCGGGTCAGCGCCTCCGGCGGCGCTGTGGCCGCGTGCCCGGTCATGGCGAGCGAGAGGCCGACGCAGACCAAGGCGACGATCGCAAGCGCACGCGCGTACCATGCGCCGCGCAGCGCCAGCAGAGCGCACAGCATCGCAGCCATGGCGACCAGCAATGCGGGACCGGCGCTGGTCGCGAATGCGACTTTCCAGGGCGCGGCCGTCGCGAGAGCCGCCAGCGGCAGGCCGAGGAGATCGAGGCCCAACAGACCGAGAGAGGCAACGGCGCAGGGAAGTCCGATCACGAGCGACACGCGCAGAACGGTCATGCCGGTCATCGCCCACGCGATCCATCTCGCAAAAAACACGCCGCCGACGCCGACGAACAGCCCGAGATAGAGACCAATCCGCGCCAGCCAGATCAGCGCATTCAATCCGCCGTCGGCATTTGCCGGAGGCTGCGTCCCCGTCGGCATACCGATCGAGAAGATCACCGATCCGGCGATGGGATGGCCATCCTGCGAGATCACGCGATAGCTCAAGACCGCGGTGCCCTGCGGCAGGTCCGGCGGCATCGCAACCGAGATGGTTTCACCCGATGCGCTGACGCGGGCGTCGTCCCGCGCCCTGCCCGCGCCGTCGATCAGTCGGATCGCGCCTGACGTCACCACCTCATTGAAACGCAGCTCCACCGCCTTCGGCGCGCTCGCAAGCATGCTGCCGCTCGCCGGCTCGACCGAGACCAGCGCCGCATGCGCCCACACCCCTGTTGCAACGCCAACAACGAGGAGCAGCGTCGCAAGCGCAGCGAGCAGGCGCATCAGGGCTTTGGCAACAGCTTCAGGCCGGGCGCCGGCGAATTGCCTTCGTGCGAATGCTTTGCGCCCTCCACGGGGATCTCGATCCAGCGGCTGACGCCGGTCTCGCATTCCTGCACGACCGGGAAATACAGCGTGGTGTTCGGCTTCAGGCTGCCCGTGAGGAAGCTGCTGATGACGAACTCGTCGTAATTATGGTCCGGCAGCTTGCCGCCGGACCAGGCGACCTCCTTGACGCCGGAAGAAAGCTTGTTGCCGTGGTAGTCGTACTCAACGGCATATTTGCCCTCGACGACATCGACGCTCCAGCCCGCCTTCGGCATCGGCTTCACAGCGATCACGCCTTCCGGAATCTGCACACGGATCTTCACCGTGGGCGAGCCCTTGCAACCGTGCGGGACGGCGAAGACGGCCTTGTAATACGAGCCGACCGCCGCCTGCCTGGTCTCGAGCGTGATATGCGCCGCCGCAGGCGATGCGGTGAGCGCGGCGATCAGAAACAGGCAGGATCGCTTCGACATGGTCGTCTTCCTCAACGTGGTCATTTGATCAGGATCGGAGATTCGATGCTGACATGATCGGCCTCGGAGATCGAGATTCCGAGACCCAGCATCCAGCGTCCCGGCGTCAATTGCGCGACCTTCACGTGCCAGCTGTCCTCGCCGTCACGCGAAGCCTCGACCGGCGCGAGCTTCCTGCCGGTCTGTGACTCCACGAGCGTCACCGACACGGCCTTGGCCGTGAGCGGCGCCTCATCCGTCGTCTCGAGCTGGATGGCGATCTCGACCGGGCCGGCGCGGCCCGGCGAGACCGTAACATTGGCCATCGCTTTGTCGGTGTGCAGATGGGTGAAGAAGCTGTCGTCGTCGGTCGCCGCCACAAGCGGTGTCGTCGCAACCGACAGCAACGCGGCCGCTCCGAGCAAGAGGCCCGTGATGGTACGACGCGAGGTCATGGGAGCCTTGATCGGTTTCATCACATTTTCATTCCCGAATGATCCGGCATCTTCTTCATCATGTGCCCGCCGTCGCCGGGCGCCTGCGCGCCGACGCCCTGCACGTCGAGGGAGACGGCGACCTTGCCGGCCTTCTCGAACTGAAGCGTCACCGGGACCTTGTCGCCCTGCTTGAACGCGCCCTTCAACTCCTGGAGCATCAGATGGTAACCGCCGGGGGCGAGCTTCACCGTCTTGCCGGGATCAATAACGAGGCCCTTGTCGAGCGGACGCATCTTCATCACGCCATTGTCGATCGCCATCTCGTGGACTTCGGCCTTGCCCGCGATATCGGCGGAAACGCTGACCAGCCTGTCGGCCGCCGCACCCTTGTTCTCGATGGTGAGATAGCCACCGGCAACCTTGGCGCCGCCCGGCGTCGCCCGGCTCCACGCCTGCGAGATGACGAGATCACCCGCCTTGACGTCGTCGGCCACGGCTGGTGCAGCGCAGAGCGCCAGTGCGAACGCCGCGAACATCACATCTTTCAAGATCGTCTTCATATCAGTCTTCCCGTTTGCAGATTGAATGTCAGTGTGTGGAGAGTTGTTGCGCCGACCATTTTTCGAGATCGACCATTTCAGCAGAACCTTCGATCGTCGTGACGGTCCCGTCCCGGGAGACCAGCATAGTCCTGGGGATGTCGCCCTGCCAGGCAGGATCGATCTCGAACCTCAAACGCTCGACAAAACCGTCATTGAAGATGAAGTTCTCGGTGGACGACAGCCCAGCCTTGTCGAGCATCGATTGCGTCGCCGCCGGCAGGTTCGGCACGAGATCGGCGCTGATCGTGACCACATCGATTCCCGGATGGTCCTTCGCAAACTGCCCGAGCAGCGGCAGCTCGACCTTGCAGGGACCACAGGTCACGCCCCAGAAATGCACGAGCGTCGGGCGGCCCGCATGCTCCGTGAGAACGCTCTGCCAGGTGCCTCGCTCGAACGGTTTCAGGGCCGGCGCCGCGGTGAGCGCGGCCACCGATGCGATCAGGATACCCAGCCCCAGAATGCCTGCAAATCGACGTGTCATGGTTGGTCCTCGATCGCTGTAAGGCGATAGCCGTCCGCCTTCGTCATCCATGACAGATAGGTCTGGCGGCCATTGGAAATCAGCAAGGGATGGTCGGAGGTGTCGGTCGTGCTCGATATCGTCTTGGGCGGCGACCACGTGTCGCCATCGTCGCGCGAAATCATCATCTGAACCGAAGTCTTCTCGCCGTCGAACTCCTTCCACACCATCACCGTTCCAGCGGGACCCACGAGCACAAAGGGACGCGTCGGATTGCGGCCCGGCTGCCCGATTCCCACGGGCGCCGAGAATGTGCGGCCTTCGTCGCGCGAGTGCGCGTAGAACAATCCCTTCCGCGCCTTCCCATTCGTATACCAGGCGACGTGATAGGTTCCGTTCGGTGCAACGGTGAGGCTCGGCCCGTGGTGCGGGCAGGCGTTGATCTGCCAATCGTCGTTGCTGACCCGACGGATTTCCCCCGGTGTCGAGACATCGGTGAACGTCATGACGGCATGATCGCGCACGCCGCCGTCAAAAATGTTCCTGAAGATCACGGCCGGCCGCCCCGGCGCTGCGAACGCCAACCCCAATCGGCAACATTCGCAGGTGTTGTCGCGCGCGAGGCTGGCCTCTGCGTAGGTAGCGCCGCCATCGCGCGACGAGGCAAAGAACAGCCCTGCCCCCTCGTACTTCCGGCCCGCGTCCTTTGCGGGGACACGATTGCGCTTGTCGAGCCAGGCCGCGAAGATCGTCCCATCCTGATCGAGCGCAAGCGCCTCAAAACGCTGGCTCTCGTTGTTTGCGGTGATGGGCTTCAGCTCGGCAAAGCTCTTCCCGCCATCGCCGGAGCGCGTGTAGAGCACTTGGCCGTTGAACGCCTCGTCCCTGAAGATCGAGAATGCCAGAGCAATGCCGCCCTTGCGATCGACCACGATCTTCGGCCGCGCGTCCGGCCCCCAATCGAGATTCAGCCGCGTGGTCGTGACCTGGACGGGAGCCGAGAAACTGCGCCCCGCATCCTGCGAGCTCGCAACCGATACCTGCCCTCCCGCCATCCAGGCAAGCCACAGCTTTCCGTCCGGACCGAACGCAGGCGTCGCCTTGGTTGCGCAGCGCAATGTCGGCTCGTCACACGCCGCTTCTGACGCGTGCTGACCGTGCATCTGCGCGAACGCCGAGCCCTGCAGGAATGCGAAAGCGACGATCCCGAGCAAGCCGCTTCGGAGCATGGGCCGACTCCCTTCGAGAGCCCGGATCATTTGAACGCCACCTTCATACCCGCAACGAACAGGCGCGGCGAGCCCGCATAGATCGATCCCGTCGTGTTTGCTAGCGTGCTCGCAAGATCTTGAACTCCGGTCGTCGAAACCGTGTTGGCGATATTGTTTGCCGACGCAACATAGGTGCGGTCGAACACATTTCTGACCTCGAGGAACAGGTTCAGGGATCTAAAGGTGTCGGACACCAGATCAGTCTTGTAGTGGACGTTCAAATTGACCAGCTCATAACCTGGCGCCTTCAGCAGATTTGCATTGTCCATGTAGAATGAGTCCTTCCACTGGACCTCGACGAAGCCCCCGAGCCCCGCCAGCGGCCCGGCGAATTCGTCGTAGCCAACCCGGGCCGTGAGCTCGTTGGGCGAGACGCCGGGGATCTTGTTGCCTGCCCGGTTGAAGCTGAACACAACACCCTTTGTGATGTTCTCGACGTAGTCGGTGTAGACCTCGTCGAGATAGGTGTATGCCGCCATGAACCGCCAGCCTGGATAAAACTTCCAGTCGGCGGCAAGCTCGATGCCGCGGTGCTCCGATCGCGGTGCGTTGAACGAATAGGTCACGCCAGTGGTTTGAGTAGCCTGGTTAACGATTTCGTTGCGGAAGAACTCGTAGAAGCCGGTGGCGCTGAGCTTGAGCGCGTTATTCGGCGTCCAATCAAATCCGATGTCGTAGCCGAGATTTTTCTGGGCCTGGAGCTGGGTGTTGTTGCCCGATAATCCAGTCTGAACCACGAACAGATTCGAAACCTGCGGCGTGCCGTATCCCGTGGCGACGCGTCCTCGGAACAGCCACTCGTTGTTGAGATTGTAGAGCAGCGCCAGCTCCGGTGCGGTATTTTGAAACTGCCGGTCCGCCGTCGTGAGGGTCGTCGTGGTGATGCCCGTGGGACCGGCGTACGAATAGGCCGTGTTTGTTCCTTTCAGAACGGTGGTTTCCCAGCCAACGCCCGCAACCGCCGTCAACGAGGTCGTCAGCCTGAGCTCTTCCCGCGCGCGCACGCCATAATTGGTTGTTTCGCTATAGAGATTGCTCGACAGCCTGCCGAGCGTGGCATTCCCTCCCGGCATCACGTTTCGGGTGTCACTCGAGGCCGTCAGCGTATTGTAGAAGGCGCCGAAGAACGCGGTCGATTCCAATCCAAGGATCTCGCCGCGCTTGGTGAGATCGCTCATGTAATTGTACGAGGGAAAATCTCCGATCGCGCTGGTCGTGCCTGTCGGCTGGCTGATGTTCCTGTCGTCGAAGACAAACTGGTTGCGCCAGGTCGTGGTGTTGTCGAAATCGTGCTCCCACCGGCCGCCGACGATAGTGCGGCGGTCGTTGCGGCCGAGCCCGGCCTGCACGGCCGTCTCCTTGTCGGTTCCGGCGGTCGGGTTGAAGCCGTTGTTGTTCAGCGTGACCGTGCCGCATCCGACCGCGGCGGTGACGCCGGTCGCGCATCCCTGCTGGAAGGGATTGGTGTAGTACTGGTTCAGCGACTGCCGGATCGGCAGCCGCGTGCTGAGGTCGTTGTTGATGATCTTGACCGTGAAGCGGTCGTCCGGCGTCGCCTTGAGCGTTCCGAGGAAGTTGACGGTCTGCGTATGGAACCAGCTGTTACCGATATAGCCGTCGCCGCGCGTGTCGCTCGCGAACAGCGAGCCCTCGAAATTCCCGACCTTCTTGCCGGCCGCCAGATAGTTGTTGAGGTAGCCGTAACTGCCGCCATCGACGCCATATTCGACGCCGTCGATCGTGCCGCCCGGCCGCGTCCGGAAATTGAGCGCGCCGCCGGTTGCGTAATTGCCGTAGAGCGCTGACGAAGGCCCGCGAACGACGTCGATGGCGCCATAGGCGTGTGGATCGATCAGGTCGCTGCGCGACAGGCCGTCCGGCTGCGTCACCGGGAAGCCGTCCTCGAAGATGACGAGATTGCGGATGCCAAACCCGTTCCGGGCATTGGATCCGCGAATCGAGATGCCGAAATCGCGCGGGCCATTGCCCTGCTTGATCGAGATGCCCGGACTGTCGCGCAGGACGTCGCTGACCGAAAACGACGGGCGGCTGTCGAACTGGCCGCGATCGATGGTCGTGGCGGTCTGGCCGGCAGGCGCCTGATTGAGACCATCTCGGGCTGCGCTGGCGGTCACGGCCCTGCTCTGGGTCGGTACGCTGGCGCTCGCGCTCGGCGCAACGGGCCTCGCCACACGACCGGCCGAAGCAGAGCGGGGCCTCGACGACCGAATGACTGGTTTGGGCCGGGCAGCCTGCGGCGCCTCGATCGTCACGGCGGGGAGCGCCTGCGGACTGGCCTGGGCCAGCGCGTCGGAGCCGATCGAGGACAGCACCCCGCAAAGCACGGGCAAGCTCGCGCTGCCGATCGCACGAATGCGTAACATCACTTGAATTCCTGACATCCGGCACTTCGGCCGGTCCATTGAGCACGCCACCGGCGCAGCCAGATCGCGCGCCAACGGTTCGATTTGTCGCTAGGTCAGGAGGAGTGCGGAGGCGCGCGCGCCTGGGCGCTTGTGCCCTTATGGGCTACGACGGCGGACGCATCCGCCACATGCCACACTACGCGTTCTGCGTGGCGGAAGGGACTGGGGAGCGCCGTGTGCGGCGGCGAATCGAGCGAGGCGTTGGCCTGCGCCAGACAGCAGAGAGCGCATGCCGCGCCATGTGCGGTCGGCGCGCCGCTCTGGTCGGTCGAGCCGCCCTGCTCGCTCGTGCTGTGACAGATGACACCGGCAGACAGCGGATCGGCCACGGCCTGGCCGGCCGCCAGACAGGCGGCGATCGGCGCCAGCACCTGCATCGCCAAAGCTAGCAGGACCAGGGGGAGGAATTTTTGCAGCCGTGCGCGCATCCGCCGAACCATTCGTTCGTCCGCTAACTAAACACCGCGCCGGGACCTGAGTCGAGGTCAGTTCCGCCGGCTTCTTGGCCCAGCGCAAATTTCTCCAAAATTGTGGTCCGGCCGCCCCACAAGAGAAGACGTCCGGCATTTGAGGCAGATGGGCAAGCCTCCCTCCTCCACAGATTTCTTATATTTGTCATATGGTTATACCTTAGACCGCCTGATCATTTCGTTAACTGCTCTAATTTTGAACAATCGTTGCCGAAAATGATGACAAGTGAGAAAAGTTGATCTAGCATCCCTCTTGCTCAGGCTAGCCGCGAGGTCAAAGTCTGGTGGTCCAAGTCTCGGGAGGAGCCCCTGGCGCGCAAAACGCAGCGTCGCCCCGTCAATCAAGAGCAAATCTTAGAATCGGGGATAATAGGGTCGACACAATTTTCGAGCGGGGCTAGGGCCCCGCTCTTTTTTTGTCTGTAGGGCTGAAGCGCTAATGAATGCTTCCTCTAATCCCATCGAAAACAGCTTTGAACTCGCGGCCTCGCGCTGCGCGGATCTCACGCCGCTGGTCTACCAACGTCTGTTCACAGAGCATCCCGAAACGCAGGCGATGTTCCGCTCGCAAGGCAGCGCGCTCGTGAAGGGCTCGATGCTTGCGTTGACGATCGAGGCGATTCTCGATTTCGCCGGCGAGCGTCGCGGGCCCTTCCGGCTGATCGCCTGCGAGGTCGTCTCGCACGATGGCTATGGAACGCCGCGCGAGCTGTTCGTCACGTTCTTCGCCGTGATCCGGGATACGCTGCGCGAGTTGCTCGGCGAGCAATGGTCGCCGGCAGTCGCGCAGGCTTGGGACGCATTGCTCGCCGAGATCGACACCTTCGCTGGCATCGCAGCGTAACGCTTTGCGCTGCACCAACGCGGCCCGCGGCGATTTTTCGCGCGATTGCAGATTGGGTGGCGTGAACTCTTCGATTGTGAGAGACTTTGCAGATCGGTCGCGCAATCAATGACGCGCCGACGATAAAATACATGGGAGCGAGCGATGTCCGGGACGAAAGATTTCTCGACGACGAGGCGCGATCTTCTGCAGGTGGCAGCGACCGCCGGCGCCGCGACTGCCATCCTTGGCAGCATGGGCATAAACCCTGCACTTGCAGCCGAAGTCGGACGAAGCGAGAAGCCGCTGAAGGCGGCCTTCTCGAATGCGGGCCTCCAGGCCACCTGGTGCGCGCAGGGCAAGCAGGCCGCGGAATTCTGGGGCAAGCTGTTCAATGTCGAAGTCACCTGGTTCGACGGCCAGCTCGACGCGGTGAAGCAACGCGCCGCGATCGACAACATGGCCTCGCAGAAATGGGATTTCGTCGCGATCCAGGCTTTCGGCATCGGCACCCTCACCCAGCCGGTGCAGAAGATGATCGACGCCGGCACGCCCGTGATCGACATGGACACGCTGATTGCGCCGCTCGACCAGATCAACGTCCACTCCTTCCTCGCCCCCGACAACGAGTTCATGGGCGCTTCGGTGACGCAGGCGCTGTGCAACGCGATGGGCGGCAAGGGCAAGATCATCATGACGCAGGGAGCCCTCGGCCATACCGGCGCGCAGGGACGCGCGAAGGGCTTCAACAATGTCGT
Source organism: Bradyrhizobium betae (assembly GCF_008932115.1). Classification (NCBI taxonomy): domain Bacteria; kingdom Pseudomonadati; phylum Pseudomonadota; class Alphaproteobacteria; order Hyphomicrobiales; family Nitrobacteraceae; genus Bradyrhizobium; species Bradyrhizobium betae. The sequence goes on along the minus strand of NZ_CP044543.1, from coordinate 6,492,061 downwards.
CAAGCAATTCCCCGGCATCGAGGTGCTCGACACCCAGCCCGCCGACTGGGACGTGTCGAAGACCGCGCGGCTCTGGGAAACCTATCTGACGAAGTATCCGCAGATCGACGCGGCGTTCTTCCACAATGACGACATGGCGCTGGCCGCCGCCAACATCATGAAGGCGCGTGGCCGCACCAACATCCTGATCGGCGGCGTCGACGCCATGCCGCCGGCGATCCAGGCGGTGAGCGAAGGCCGCATGTTCGCAACCGTACGCAACCCGTCCTGCCGCATCCATGGCGGCGCCATCATCGCGGGTGTTTCCGCCGTGGTCGGCGGCGAGAAGAGCGGACAGGGCATTCCCAAGAACGTCGTCACCGACGGCCCGGTCGTGACCAAGGCCAACGCCGCCGGGATGCAATGGATGCAGGATCATTTCCTGATCTGAGCTTCCATGCCTGAGGTGCGTCCGCCCATCCTGGAACTACAGGGCATCACGAAGAGCTTCGGCGGCGTCGAAGCGCTTCGTGGTGTCGACTTCGCGCTGTCAGCCGGCGAGATCCATGGTCTCGTCGGCGAGAACGGCGCCGGCAAAAGCACGCTGATGAAGATCATCGCCGGCGTGCATACCGAATTCTCCGGCCGCTTCCTGATCGACGGGACGGAGGTGCATTTCCGCTCGGCGCGCGATGCGCGCGCGGCCGGCATCGCCATGGTGCATCAGGAGCTCTCGGTCGCGCCCGACCTCACGGTCGCCGAGAACGTGTTCCTCGGCAACCAGCCGACCAACGCCCTCGGCCTCGTGCAATGGCGGCGGATGGCGCGAGAGGCCGGCGAACAGCTTGCCCGGCTTGGTCTCGACGTCGATCCGATGAGCCGGCTCGGCGACCTCTCGATCGGGCTGCAGCAGCTGATCGAGATCGCGCGCGTGCTGTTCTCCGGCGCTCGCATCGTCATCCTGGACGAGCCGACCTCCGCGCTCTCCCCACCCGAGGTCGAGCGCCTGTTCGCAACGCTGCGGCGGCTGCGCGAGGAAGGCACGGCCATCGTCTTCATCTCGCATTTCATCGAGGACATTCTTCGCGTGTCCGACACGGTGACGGTGTTCCGCAACGGCCGGAAGGTCGCCGAAACCGCGGCCTCGGCCACCAGCAAGGGCGCGCTGATCGAGGCCATGATCGGTCGCGGCGGCGAGGCGCTCGAGCACAGCTACACCGACGACCTGATGCTGCCGCAGCCCGTCGACGGCTCGGTCGTCCTGAAAGTCGACCAGCTCTCGCTGGCGCGAAGCCTGAAGGACATCTCCTTCGAGGCGCGCGCCGGCGAGGTGCTCGGCATCTACGGCTTCATGGGCTGCGGCCAGCAGGAGCTGTCGCGCATCCTGTTCGGCAAGCTGAAGCCGGATGGCGGCACGCTCGCGGTCGAAGGCAGGCCGAGGAGCTTTGCGAGCACGGCGGCGGCGCGGCGCGCGGGGGTGGCGCTGGTGCCGGAGAGCCGGCGCGACATGCTGTTTCACCAGGAGCCGGTCTACAAGAACATCTCGATCAGCATTCTCGACCGCATCTCGTCCCTGCTGCTCAAGCCAACGCAGGAGCGCGATATCGCCAGGCGCCAGGTCGAGCAGTTGCAGATCAGGCCGCCGGTCGTCGGCCTCGATCTCGGCATGCTCTCCGGCGGCAACCAGCAGAAGGTCGCGCTGGCAAAATGGCTGACCTATCCGCCGAAACTGCTGGTGCTGTGCGAGCCGACCCGCGGCATGGATGTCGGCGCCAAGAACGACGTCATCAACATCGTCCGCGACCTCCGCGCCAGGGGGCTCGCCGTCATCGTGCTGTCGACCGAGCCGGAAACGGTGCTGTCGCTGGCCGACCGCATCCTCGTGCTCAAGCGCGGCACGTTGGTGCGGGAGTTCAAGAACGAGCCGGTCAGCAAGGACCGCCTGCTGGAAGCGGCGTGACGGAGAAGCACCATGGCGAGCAGTGAGACGGTTCCAGCGGTGGGTCGGAAAACGCGGGGTCTCGCGCCCTTCCTGCGCTCGCAGATGCGCAACATCGCACCGTTCCTGACCTTGATCTTCCTGTCCGGCTTCTTCGCGCTCGCGAGCCCCTCCTTCGCGACGCTGGACAATCTCGGCAACATCCTCACGCAAGTGTCGGTGACGGGCATCATCGCCGTCGGTCTCACCTTCGTGATCCTGTGCGCGGAGATCGACCTCTCCATCGCCAGCATCGCCAACGTCACCGGCATCGCGGTCGCCTACTTCACGCTGCAGGAATCCTACGTCAACATCGCCAACATTCCGCTGCCCGGCGCTGTCGCGATCCTCATGTCGATCCTGCTCTGCGCGCTGCTGGGCCTGGTCAATGCACTGGGACTGACCGTGATCGGCATCCCCTCCTTCATCATGACGCTCGCGATGATGCAGATCGCGGCCGGCGTCTCGGCCCTGCTGGTGCGCGGCCAGATCGCCTACAAGGTGCCCGGCCTGATCACCACGCTCGGCTCGGGCTCGATCGGCGGCATCCCGTGGATCGTCATCGTCGCAGCCATCATGCTGCTCGGCGGCCATCTGGTGCTGACCTACACGCGCTTCGGCCGCTACGTCTACATGGTCGGCGGCAACCGCGAGGCGGCCGAATATTCCGGCCTCAACGTCAAGCTCATCCTAGGCGCCGTCATGGTGATCTCGGCGGTCTGCTCCGGCATCGGCGGCATGCTCGGTGTCGCCCATTTCGGCAGCGCGCAGCAGAACGAGTTCGACACCTACCTGCTCGACTCCATCGCCGCCGTCGTGGTCGGCGGAACCAGCCTGTTCGGCGGCCGCGGCGGCATCGGCAATACCATCGTCGGCCTGTTCGTGCTCGGTGTCCTCAACAATGGCCTCGACCACGTCAACATCGACAGTTTTTTGAAGATCCTGATCCGCGGCCTGATCCTGCTGGCGGCGCTGGTCATCAACGTCTATGCGCAGCGGCTGCGGGAGAAAGCGGCGGAGTAGTCGGTGCTCAAGACAAAAGCGCGAAAACAACCCCATGCACAGTAGCCAGGATCAGCAAAATCAATGGCTTGCCAGCAACGCCGCTAAATTGCTGATTTTTCGAATTTCAATTTGACCCGTCGGGCAAAACAGGGGTAGGATGTCATCATGGCGGTCGGCGCATCAGCGGCAGCTCCTCCCGAGAACCTGAACAACAACCCGTCATCCTGAGGTGCGAAGCAGGCGATGCGAACGCACCGCATGCGGAGCCCCGAAGGATGTACGGCCGAGCTGCCAGCCGGGCCGTCGTCCTTCGAGGGCCGCTGAAGAAGCGGCCACCTCAGGGTGACGGGGATGGAGCGACGCTTGCTGTGCTGATTTCGTCGTTGCGACGGGCAGCGAAGCAACCCGCGAACGCAAGGTGCTATTCGTGGACGTGGCTCAAACAACACTGCGCAAATCCGATCTTGAGGTGCGAAACCCTGAAGGAGGTAGACCGGGGGCGCCAGGCGCCCATAAGGAGTGAACAGTTAGAAGCAAGCCTGCTGCGTTGGGAAATGATACCACCGGTCGCTGAATATTGTTGCCATGCACTTTGAATTTCGTTTCGCAATCAAGTCTTCGAGCGAGATCTGAACGCACACTCTTGCTTTCAGATAATTGCGCCCGTTGTTAGCGTGGAGCGGGCCCTTCTGTTTCAATACAGATTGTTGAAATTCGGATCCGCTACGCTCGTTCGCTTCGTTTCACCAGGCGTAGCGGACAGCGCCCTTGCCGGCGTAGGAGCGGGTCACGTTGGAGAATTCGCCTTCGAACGTCGCTGCTGCCGACCACCCGCTCAGCCACTTCACCTCAGCCGATGCCGTCGTGAGCGCCGAATCCGCGGCTTGTGCCGCGCCGTTGACGACAAAGCTCGTCCCCGGCAGCGCCTGGAAGGTCGCGGCGACCGACCGGTTCGGATCGAAATCATGCGCCCACGCGACACGGCCGCGCAGGGTCAGGATTGCGTTCTGCATGGCAAAGCTCTTGTCTGTGCGCAGACCGAGCTCGCTGCGGCTGTCGGTGACGGTCTTCGATCCATAGGCCAGCGCAAATGTCCCCGCCCCGGATACGACGGCTTCGGCGTAAGCCGGCAGCACGAAGCTTGTCACCTGCGCTGCGGCGTAGGGGGTGACGCCGATCCCGGCCGACCACGGCCCGACGAAACGATAGCCGCCCTCGACCCGGCCGGAGAAGGCATTGGCCTTGAATTCCGCGCGCAACCGGTCTGTGCCGGCGATCGTCAGGGTACGGTCGGTGGTGACGTCCTGCCAGCCATAGGCAACGGCGCCGGAGATATAGGCCGGCCCGTTGAAGTGACGAACATAGGCGCCGGCCTGGAACAGGTCAGACCGTCCCGTGCCAAGATTGTTGACACTGAAATTCGTGCCGCCGCCGGCCAAAGCAAAGCCCGCGAGTGTCGTCGGCGAGAACAAATAGTCTGCACCGACCGCAGTGCCGAAGATACGGCTGGTGGCGTCGTTAGAACCCACGGCAATTTTGCCGTCGGTCGATTGCGAGCCGCCAAATCCCGCGGCCCACACGCTCCAGCGTGGTTGATAGACACTGCGCAGCGGCGCCTTGGTGAACATCGTATAGGCTTCGCGTTCACCCGCAAGGCGCCGGCGCTCGCGCGCGGCGTAGCCGAGCGCCTCCTCCTCATCCGCGGCAGCAAAAGATTGGTGTCCGGGAGCCGCGGGCGGCGCGCCCTCTCGCTGCATGAAGGGATCGGTGAGCAGGCCGGTGAACATGCCCATCGCATCGAACGTCGTCTGCTGCGATCCGGTGGCGTGCTCGCCGGTGGCTTGGGTCAGAGCGGCCGCCGTGAGTGCGCCATAGACGATGGGGATCGAGCCGTTGCTGTTGAAATAATTCGTCAGGGTGTTGCCGACCGCCTGCTGGTTGCCGTTCAGGCCGCCGGGAATGCCGAATCCACCAAGTCCAAATGACAGTGTCAGATTCAGATAGGTGTTCGTGGAGTCGTAGCTCAGTGACGTCTTGAAACCACTCGGCAGGTTCGTATTGACCGGGCCTGAGAACGTTCCGTTGACGCCGCCAGCCGCGGTCAAGATCGTATATTGCTTGGAAACGTAGGTTCCGTTGGCGAAGATTGCATCCACGTTGTTGCCGGCCAGCGTTGCCGAGCCCGTGACACTCGCGAACGAAGCCGTCGTGGGGTTGAGCTGTATCATGTACAGCGCACCTGACTGGAACGCCAGATTGCCCACGATCGTCATCGAACTGGCCGGCGTGCCGTTGCCTGGAGCCAGGATGCCGCCGCTGGCAATGCTGACCAGGAGCGGATCGACCGTGCCGGCGCCGGTCAACACGCCGCCGCCATTGACCGTGACCGACGAGGTTCCCGTGATCGAGCCTTCGACGTCGAGCACGCCGCCATTCACATTGGTGGCGCCGGAATAGCCGTTGATGCCGAACAACGACGTGAGGCCGCCGAGCGTGGTCAGGCTCGCCGAACCGCCGATACCATTGAGGCTGCCTCCGTTCGAGCTGATCGTCGCATTCAGGCTTCCGTTCTTGATCAGACCACCGGCGAGATTCACGGCGGCCTGCGTCTGCGTCGTGCCGGCCAGGTCGAGCGTGCCGCCCGTCGAGACCGTCGTCGCGCCGGTTGCGGCTCCCAACGTGCCGCCGCCCGAGAAGGACAGCGTGCCGCCGGTGACAAACGTTCCACCGCCATAGGTATTGGCCGCCGAGAACGTCGTCGTGCCCGGGCCGGCCTGCTGCACAGTGCCCGTACCCGAGATAAGGCCGGAGAACGTGAAGGCATCGGACCGCGCAAAGGCGAGGAGCGAATTGTCGACGACGTTGCCGCTGATCGAACCGGACGTCCCGCCATTGCCGAGTTGCAGAATGCCGCTGCTGATGGTCGTGCCGCCGCTATAGCTGTTGTTCGCCGTGAGAACGAGCGTCCCGGCGCCTTGCTGGAGCAGCTGCCCCGGACCGCTGATCGTGCCGGCAACCGTCAGATTGTTCGAACGGTTGAAGGCAAGTATCTTGTTGGCGCTGGCGTCGCAGAGCGGATCGGCTGCATTGGAGCAGAAGGCGATGTTGCCCTGAACACTGCCGGTCGTTCCACCATTACCGATCCGCATGGTGCCACCGTTGATCGTCGACCCGCCGGTGAAGGTCGCGTCACCCGCGACCGTCAGGGTCCCCGTGCCATATTTGACCAGCGGACGATTGCCGAACAGGATCGAGGAATCCGGGAGCGAGTCGTTGTTTGCAAGGCCGAACTGAAGCACCGAGGCGCTCGCATAGTTGCTGGTCACGTCGTAGAGCAGCCAGGCGCCGCGCCCGGCAGTTGCGATCGCGAGCGTGTCGGACTTGGCATTGTATTGCAGCCCGGTGATCAGCGCGTTGGGCAGACCCGCGCCGAACCGACGCCAGCCCGACAGATTGCCGCTTGAATCGCTATCGGCGGTGACCAGCGGATTGCCGGCATTGTCGGCATTGTTCAGGCCGCCGACCAGCAGCGAGGCGACGCCGTTACTGTCGATGAATCCGAGCGCCGTCGGCCGGATGAAATCGGCCGGCAGGTTGACCGTCAAAGTCTGGAAACTCGTGCCCTGGTTGGTGCTGCCGTAGAGGTTGGCGCTGTCGGCGACGAAAAAGCGCGAATCCGACCGAGTGTCGAACTTGACGGACGTCGGTGCCAATCCCGCATAGGCAGTCAACTGGTTGAGCGAGCTCGCCCCTGCGGTGGTGCTCAGCCAGAGCTTGCCGGTCGGGGCATTGAACGGTCCCGCGCCCACGAGCAGCGCATTGATGTTGTTGCGCGTTCCATAGTCGATGGCATTTGGCGTCTGTCCCGTTGCGCCAATCTGAGTCAGCCCGAGCGTGATATTCGACTGCGTCAGGCCGTGAGCGCCGGAAAACGTATCCTGGGTCACATAGACGTTGCTGCTCGACAACGCCATACGGCTGGGGTCAATGTTGTTCAGGACGAGCGGCGCGCTGAAATCGCCAAAAGTGAGACCGCCAAAGCTGACGTTCGCCTGATGGGTGATGTTGCCATTGCTGTCGACGATGATCCGGTTTGCGCAAGCGAGGTTCTGGCACGTCGTGTAAAGCGCGCTGCTGGTGCCCAGCGTCACGTCGTTGACCCGGGCATTGATGCCATCCCCGCCGCCGACCAGATTGAAAGTCTTGCTGCCCGGCGCCGACTGATAGGAGCTGCCATTGTCCTGAGCGGCAACGACCATGCGCTTGCTGTTGGCGTCGTAGGACGCCGAATACAGCTCCATCGTCGAAAAATTGTTGAGCGGGGTAAAACTGCCCGAACTCGTCAATGGACTGGTGCGCGCGTAGAGGCCTCCATCGGTCCCGATCAAGAGCTTGCCCGAGGCGTCGAAGATCAGCGCGCGGCTGTCGGGATGGGTGGTGGAGCCGTTAGACGTATTGACCGGCGTGCCATGATCGTCGCTCATCGCGCTCGAGGTGTTGTTGCTGGCGTTGACGCGCGCGATCGCCAGCGCGTTGATACCGCCGTTGTTGGTGTAGTTGTTGTCCCCGGAGACGTAGACGATGTTGGTGCTGGTCGGGTCAATCGCCAGTGCGATATTGACCGGAGCCTGCTGGCCCGGATTGACATTGGGAGCGGTCAGGCTGGTCCACGCCCCGCCGCTGTTGCTGGAGTAAAACAGACCCGAGAGCGCGCCGGTGCCGAGATCGACCAGTCCGACCGCGAGCGTTCCCCCGGGGCCGGCCGCCAGCTTGATCGTGGTCTGACCGCCACCGCTGATCAGACCGCCGCTGTTTGCCGACGTGAACACCGCCGACCAGGTCGCGCCACCGTCCGTGCTGCGGTAAACCGCCGTCTGGGCGTAGGTCGCATTGCTGCTGGCGGTGACCGCAGCATAGAAGGTGTTCGGATTGTTGGGGTCACCGACCAAGGACGTCACGGGTCCGGATGGCAATCCGTTGCCGGGTCCGACGAGCGCGAACGATGTGCCGCCATTGGTGCTGCGGTAGAGGCCGCCGGAGAAGAACGAAGCTCCCGCCTCCATAGTGCGCGGCTCGGCGGTGGCCGCCAGAATGTTCGAGCCGCGGGCGGCGACGTCGACCACGCTTTGCCCGCTGAACGTCGACGCCCCGAGCCGGGTGAACGTCGCACCGCCATTGGTACTGTACAGCAGCCCGGCTTGCACGCCGCCGAAATTCTGCGGAGTCGAAAACACCGACGTCGAAGCAAATCCGCCGTTGGAGATATTGCCGTTGCCGGCGATCAGCGTCTGGTGAGTGGCGTCGGTCGGGTCGAGCGCGAGGCTGTTGATGGACAGAGAGACGTTCTGGTCGGTCAGCGCGGTCCAGCTCGTACCGCCATTGGTTGTCTTCCAAATGCCGCCCCCGACGGAGCCGATATACATGATGTTGCTGTTTGACAGATCCGGCGCGATAGCTTGGATCGCACCGGCATAGTTCGGGTTGGGCGGCAGATCGGAACTGGTGCCGACCGCGGGACCGGCTCCTTCACTGTTGAAATTTGCGCCGATCTGAACCTCGGCCCAAGCCGCCCCCGGCAGCACGAGCGAGCAGCCCACCAAAATAACCGGCAGGCATCGCACAGCCATAAGTCGCACCACCAAGCCCCTATTTTCAAACGTGCATAAAAAATGGACTTACAACCGGTTCAGTGAACCTAAGTTCGCACATCGTTAGATCGCACACCGCAATTGTGTCGATTCATTTCCAGAATTTCCCGACCGTTTCGATGCAAGTCCAAGCGCGCTGTTGCTTATTCGCAACGCTCGGGAGCCGCGCACCGGATCGTGCGCTTCCTTCGGATAGAAGCTTTCGGTTGCTTTCGGTGGGTGCGATGACGCGACTATCGTAGCTTTGTTCTGGCCGATGAAAGGCTGACACCATTTGCGGCGACCTCTTGCTGTTCAGCCCATGTACATAGCTGAAAACCGGGCCGCGGCCACGCCCAAACCCCGCTCAACTAGCGGAAAGCAGCAACGAGATGACCTTGGTCATCGCGAAAATCGTGCGATTTTCGAGGTGCATGCGCTACACCACTCCTCGTTTCGCGACCGAATGTTCCGTCACCTCAGAGCGACGGGGATTGGGCGACGCTTGCTGCTACGCTCGCAATCTCCTCGCTCCGCCAGCACCGCACCGCATGTCCGTCGGCGCGCGTTTCCAGGACCGGCCCCGGCTCTTTCCGGCACACATCTTCCGCGTAGCGACAGCGTGGGCCGAACGCGCACCCGTTCGGCGGATTGAGCGGGTTCGGCAGATCGCCGCCCGTCGTCGCCAGCGGCGCATGACGCAGCGGATCCGGGATCGCCGCAATCAGCGCCTGTGTATAGGGATGCGCGGGCCGTTCAAAAATCTCGCGCCAGTCGCCGTTCTCCACGATGCGGCCGAGATACATCACGGCGACCTTGTCGCTCATGTGCTCGACGACACCGAGGTCATGGCTGATCATGATGTAGGAGAGACCGAGCGTCTCCTTCAGTTCCAGCAGCAGGTTGATGATCTGGGCGCGGATCGAGACGTCGAGCGCCGAGACCGGCTCGTCGCAGATGACGATTTTGGGATTGAGGATCAGCGCGCGGGCGATGCCGATGCGCTGGCGCTGGCCGCCGGAGAATTCGTGCGGGTAGCGATCGGCCTGTTCGGGCCGCAAGCCGACATGCCGCAGCATCGTCGCGACGCGGTCCTCGATCTCGCTCTTTGCGGTCACGCCGTGGACGCGCAGGGGATCCTCCAGCGTGCGGCGAACGGTCTGGCGCGGGTTGAGCGAGGCGTAGGGATCCTGGAACACGATCTGCACGATCCGCGCCAGCGACTTCCGATCGCCGGATTGCCGGTTCGCCACGACCTGCCCGTCCAGCACGACGCGGCCGCGCGTCGGCGTCAACAGGCCGAGGATCGACAAGGCGACCGTCGACTTGCCGGAGCCGGACTCGCCGACGAGGCCGAGGCATTCGCCGCGTTTCAGGGTGAGATCGACCCCGTCGACGGCCCGAAGCAGCCGTTGGCGGCCGAACAGGCCGCCGCCCACCGGAAAATGGACCGCGAGATCCTCGACGCTGAGAATGACATCATCCGCCCTGCCCTCATGCATGGTGGTGACACCTGACCAGACCGCCCGCCTCCAGAAAATCCGCTGCCGGCGCGACCGTCCGGCAAATCTCGGTCGCCTGCGTGCAGCGCGGATTGAACCGGCAGCCATCGGGGAAGTTCGTGATGGCCGGGACGACGCCCGCGATCTCCTGGAGCCTGGACCGGCCGAGCGCGGCGCGGCTACCCAGCCGCGGCAGCGAGGCCACCAGGCCCTGTGTATAGGGGTGCGAGGGCTTGCGGAAAATATCTGCCGAGCCGCGCTCCTCGACGATACGGCCGGCATACATCACGGCGACGCGGCGGCAGACATTGGCGACGAGGCCGAGATCGTGGCTGATCATCAGGATCGCCGTCCCCCGCTCGGCGCAGAGATTGCGCATCAGCTCGATGATCTCGGCCTGCACGGTCACGTCGAGCGCGGTGGTCGGCTCGTCGGCGATCAGCAGGTCCGGACCGCAGGCCAGTGCGATGGCGATCATGACGCGCTGGCGCATGCCACCGGACAGCTGGTGCGGGTAGTCGTGCACGCGCCGCTCCGGCGCAGGCACGCGGACGCTCGCCAGCGCCTCGACCGCCAGCCGGTTGGCCTCCCGCCAGCTCTTGCCCTTGTGCAGCACGAACATCTCGGCGATCTGGCGTCCCACCGGCGAGACCGGATTGAGAGCCGTCATCGGCTCCTGGAAGATCATGGCGATGCGGTTGCCGCGGAGCTCCCGCTGCCTGGCGGCTGACAGGTGCTGGATCTCCTTCCCCTCGAAGCGGATGACGCCATCGCCGATCGACAGCGGCGGCCGCAGCAGGCCGATCAGAGCGAGCGCCGTGATGCTCTTGCCGCAACCGGATTCGCCGACGAGGCCGAACGTCTCGCCACGATCGATCCGGAACGAAACGCCTTCGGCCGCCGCAACGCGCCGCGATCCGTCGTGAAGATCGATACGCAAATCCTCGACTTCGATCAGCGGCGCGCCGGTCATGTCCGCCGGCTCCGCGATTGCGGATCGAGAATGTCGCGCAGGCCATCGCCGAGCAGATTGAGACCAAGCACCGTCAGGAAGATGGCGAGACCCGGAAAGACCGAGAGCCACGGCGCCGTCGTGATCTGGTCGCGGGCGTCCGACAGCATGCTGCCCCAGCTCGGAAACGGTGGCCGGACGCCGAGGCCGAGGAACGACAACGCGGCTTCGGACAAGACCGCGCTGCCCATGCCGAGCGTGCCGATCACGACGATCGGCCCCAGCATGTTCGGCAACAGCTGCGTGATCATGATGCGCAGGTCGCCGTAGCCGAGCACGGTCGCCGCCTGCACATAGCCCTGGCTTCGCAGCGACAGCGCCGAGGCCCGCGCGATGCGGCAGGTGAAGGACCAGTTGGTGAGGCCGAGCGCGATCAGCAGGCTGGTCAGGCCGGGCCCCAGCACCGCCATGATGGCGAGCGCGAAGATCAGCGAGGGGATCGCGAGCATGACGTTGGTCAGGCCGTTGACGACATCGTCCCACCAGCCGCCCCAATAGCCGGCACTGAGGCCCAGCGCCACGCCGATCACGCTGTTGATGAGCTGCGAGACGATCCCAACCGTCAGCGAGACGCGCGCGCCGTAGACCACGCGGGAATAGATGTCGCGCCCCTGGTCGTCGGTACCGAACCACCAGGTCCAGCTCGGCGGCTCCTCCGCGTTCAGCAAATTGGCGTCCATGACAGGGTCGGTATGCGCCAGCCAGGGCGCGAGCAGGCCGACCAGGATCGCAAGCGCGAACAACGCGCCGCCGATGATGAGATTGGCACGGAGCTTCATGCGTATCTGATCCTGGGATCGATCACGCCGTAGAGCACGTCGATCAGCAGATTGATCGCGAGAAAGGACAACACCACGACGAGAATGGAGCCCTGGACCGCCGGAATGTCGCGCTGCAGGACGCTATCCACCAGCAGCGAGCCTATCCCCGGCCACGAGAACAATTTCTCGACCACGACCGCCTGCCCCATCAGCGCGCCGAACTGCAGGCCGACGGTGGTGAGAATGATGACGAGCGCGTTGCGCATCACATGCCATTTCACGACCCGCGTCTCGCTCATGCCCTTGGAGCGCGCGGTGCGGACGAAATCAGCGGTCATGATCTCGAGGACCGCGGCGCGTGTCGTCCGGGCGAACAACGCCATCGGCGAGACGCCGAGCGTCACGGCCGGCAGGATCAGATATTTCAAGCCCCCGTCGCCATAGCCGAAACTCGGCAGCCAGCCGAGCTTCAACGCAAAGAAATACATCAGCACCAGCCCGAGCCAGAATTTGGCGATCGAAAGGCCGGACACCGCCACGACCATGGCGAGCGTGTCGACGATGCCGCCGGGCTTCAGCGCGGCGACGAAGCCGAGCGGCACACCGATCACGACGGCGAACGCCATGGCCGCGCAGATGAGCTGCAGCGTCGGCCACATCCGTTTGGCGATCATGGTCGTGACCGGCTCCCGGGTCCGGAACGAGGTCCCGAAATCACCGGTGGCGAGCTTGGCGATGTAGCTGCCGAAGCGAACATAGACGGGCTGGTCGAGGCCGAGCTGCTTCTTCATGCGCAGTTCGACTTGCGGGTCGCTGTCGTCGCTCATGGAGGAGACGATGCTGCCGGGAACGACGCTGAACAGCACGAACACCAGAGCCACGACGGCAAGCACGGTCGGAATGGTCTGCAACAGACGGCGGAACAGGAAGGAGAGCATCGGCACTTTTCTTCTCTCCCCCCATCGTCGGTCGCGATGGAGGGAGCGCGAGAGCGCGTGTCACTTCGCGGGCGAGGTCTCGTCGACCCAGAGGTCTTCGACGTTCTGGTGGGTCAGTTCGGTCGCGTTCAGCTGAATGCCCTTGAGCCATGGCTGCACGGCCATCACCGCCTTGTTGTAGTTGAAGAACCAGACCGGCGCCTCCTCGTAGAGCAGCGCGTTGGCCTTTTGCAGCAGCTGGATGCGCTTTGCAGCGTCGTCGGCCTGGCCTGCCTCGTCGATCAGCTTGTCGAAGTCGGCATTCTTGTAATTCATGTAGTTGCAGGCCGGCTGCGGCGTCAACGAGTGGAAGCATTTCAGCGCGGCCTGCGGATCCGGGCCGGTGGCCTGGGAATAGATGAAGGCCTGATAGTCGCCGCTGCGCACCACCTCGGACAGCACCGCGGTCTCGACCTGCTTGACCTTGACCTTGATGCCGACCTTGTCCAGCATCGGGATCACGGCCGAGACGATCGGCAGACCCCAGCTCTCGTTCTGGCTGGTGGTCCATTCGAACTCGAAGCCAGAGGGGTAGCCGGCGTCGGCGAGCAGCTGCCTGGCCTTGGCGGGATCGAAGGCGTAAGGCTTCATCGCCTTGTCGTAGGCGGGCGAGGTCAGCGGCAGCCAACTGGTGGCGCGATAGGCCTTGCCCTTGACCAGCTTGTTGATGATCAAATCGGTGTCGATGGCGTAGTTGATCGCCTGGCGGACGCGCTTGTCGGCGAACGGCTTGAACGCGGGATTCATCCCCATGTAACGCGTGAAGACCTCGGCAACCTCGACGACGGTGCCCTTGAGGTCGGCGTCGTTCTGATAGGCGACATATTGCGCAGGCCCCAGCACCGAGGTGTCGATCTCCTTGTTGCGAAAGGCGACATCGCGTGCCGCGGCCTCGGCCATGATCGACACGATGACCTTGTCGGCGTAGGGCTTGCCGGGCTTGTAGAACCGGTCCCAGCGCTCCAGCACGATGCGCGATCCCGGCACGTGCTCGACGAACTTGAACGGCCCGAGGCCGATCGGCTTCTGGAGGAAGCTCTCCTTGGCGCCCTCGTCGGCGGGATAGATCGAGGTCAGCGCGGTGAAGAAGTAGAAGCCCGGATCGACCTTCTCGGTCAGCTTCATCTCGACGGTGAAGTCGTCGATCTTCTTCAGGCCGGAGATCTCCTTGGCCTGACCCTTCTCGACCGCCGCCGCGCCCTCGATCATGCGGACGAAACGCGCGCCCGGATAGGCCTTGGTGCCGTCCATGATACGGTTGTAGGACCAGATGACGTCGTCGGCGGTCATCTTGCGGCCATTGTGGAAATAGGCGTCGTCGCGGAGCTTGAAGGTGTGAACCAGGCCTCCGCCCGAGACGACGTCCTCCTTGGCAAGCTCCAGAACCGGCTTTCCTTCCGCGGAATTCCAGATGTAGAGCGAGCGATGCAGCGCCTTGGCGTAGATCTCGTCCTGGGCGCGCTGCGTGGTGTGGATATCGAGGCTGGTGAAGCTCGACCCATAGGGCGCGGTCATGCGGATGGTTCCGCCCTTGCGCGGCGTCTGGGCTTCCGCCGTGGCGGCGAGCGCCAGCCCCAAACCAGCAATGATCGCCACTAGCCTGAACATCATCTGTCTCCCAACAACGCAGCCATCCCAATCGCGGAGTTGATCATCCGTGACCGGTCGAAGGCAAGCTTCGTTTTGATGGCAATCGGCGCCGTTTCCTGAGGCAGCGACGGCCTCGTGGGCGAGGTTGCACGCTAAGGCGACGCAAGTCGTCGATTGACGCGGTGCGTCATGGAGCGGACGGGTCAGTGAACATTTTCCGCGATCGGTGCGACCAAGCTCAGGATCATTATCCGAGCTCCAGGGATCGCGGAAAAAATGAAGCGTCGAACGTTTGGCATCCTGCTCGCGGGCAGTCTGGTCGCCGCGACTGCTGCGATGGCGATCCCCGTCACGCCGGACCCGGCCCGGGACAGTTCCACCGGCAGCATCCAGGCCGGCTGGTCCCACACCTCGCGGTCAAACGGGGAAGTTGCCGATACCTGGTGGGCGGTCAGGGGCCATTGCTCCGCCGACACGCTCGGTGAGCGCCTGCTCTGCGACGCCCTCACGAAGCTGGCGCGGGCCGGGAGCCGGACCTTTGAGAGCAAAATGTCCGCAGATGTGGGCCTGCCGCTCCCCGGCAGCTGGGGCCTGATGACCGCGAACAACTCGCCCTTTATCCGGTCGGCTCACGTCGAGACGTCGCGCGATCTCGAGGCGGTCCTCGGCTTCTATCGCGCCGCGCTCGACGCGTGGGGCTGGACCGAGAAGGATGGCGCGGCGGTCGAAGCGGACCGCGCCGTGATCGGCTTCACCACGGCCGTCGGACCGGCGTCGCTTCGGCTCACCCGCCAGGACGGCAAGACAATCGCCGACCTGTCGCTGCGCAAGCGCCCTGTCGCAACGGCAGGGTTTTTGCCAAAACCGGAGCATGGGCGGCTGATGCTCGGCAACAAGACGGACGACGCGGCCGTCGTCACCGTCAACGAGCGGACCATCAAGCTGGCGGCGCATGCCGGCGACAAACTGATGTCCTCCGAGAGCGCCGCAGGCGAATTGCCTGATGACCAGAAGCTCGATCTGCCGCCCGGCAAATACAAGGTCGCCGTCAAGGTCAAGGGTGGCAGCGCGCAGAACCGGGAATTCGAGGTCGCGGCGAACGAGACCTAGGGTCTTTTGGTCGGTACGGACGGCGTCCTGCTGCCGATGCGTCTGTATTGAGGCCCATCAGCCGGACAGTTCCGGCATCCAATCCCGCAGTTTTCGCGCCGCGCCGGTGACGTCGGCGATCGTCCGAAACGCCACCGCCTCCACCATCATCGCCCGCGCCAGCCGCACGGCGCGGGCTTCGCTGATCGCCCGCCGCTTCGGGTCCTCGATCAGCTCGAAATCGATGTTGTGGGCGAGGCCGAAGATGCGGCGGATGGTCTTGGCGGCGGCAAAGCCCACGGTGTCGACGAACAGGCGCTGCATATAGGCCTGCCGCTCGAGCTCCAGCCGTGCGGCGCCCTTCTCGCCGGCGAACAGCGAGACCGGATAAGCGTCACCGGCAGCGCCGGCCCGCCAGAGGTCGAGGAATTTGCGGGCGAACTCGGTCCAGACCGCTTCGACCGTCCCCAGCACCCAGGCCTCGAATGCCTGCCGCTCGCCGGGCGAGCGCTCGTGACCGGCGGAAGCGAAATAGGCCATCAGCAGGTTTGCCAGCACGGCGCCGACGTCGAAACCCATCGGGCCGTAGAATGCGAATTCCGGATCGATCACCCGCGTCTGGCTGTCCGTCACCATGATCGATCCGGTGTGGAGGTCGCCATGCAGCAGCGCCTCGGGGCTGGCCATGAACTTCAGCTTGAGGCGGGAGACCGCGACGTGCAGCTCCATGTCGTCGCGCAAGCCCGCGGCGAGACCGTCGAGATACGGTGCGGTCCAGCGGTTCTGCTCGGCGATGCGGTAGGGATCGGTGAAGATCAGATCCTCGGTGATCTTGCACAGGGCGTGGTTGCCGGCGAAGGCGGCGATGGCCTGTTTCTTGTCGGCCGCCGAGAGCGCAAGGTCGGAGGTAAAGAACAGGCTTCGCGCCATGAAGGTGGTGATGTCGTCCACGAAACGGGGATATTGGGTGGCCGCGACCAGTCCCCTGCGCATGATGATGTGGGGCTCGAGCAGCTCCATCACCGTCAGCGCCAGCGTCTCGTTGTGGTGCAGCAGCGCCGGCACGAGACCGGGCGCGAGCTCGGCCTGCCGGGACAAGGCCAGAAATTCGTAATGGGCCCGCGACAGCGGCAGCGGCCAGCTCTCACCGACGAGCCGGACGTAAGGCAGCGCCTGCTTGACGGCGACGCCGCCGCGGTCGCCCTTGACGATGAAGACGAGATTGAGATTGCCGTCGCCGACCTCGGTGATCGACCAGGACACCGGTTCAGCGCCGAGAAGCGCCACGAGGTCCGGCACGCCCGCGAGATAGTCCCGCAAGGCGGCCTCATGCAGAATCCGATAGTCCCCCGCCTGCCCTTGCGTCATGACGATCCGCCCCATGGATGGGCCGGATCGTTACTCCCGCTCCAGGAAGCTCGAGCCGATCTCGGCCTTTCTTTTGATCGGATCGTAATCACAATAGACGCCATCCGCCACCAGCGTGTAGCTGGCGCTGACGTTGTATTTGTCCAGCTTGACCGAGTTCAGCCCAATCACCGAGGTGCTCTTGCCTCCGTTCCATTTGAACGGCGTCGAGCTCTTGGCCTGCTCGCAGGCCATGACAGCCTCGTTGAAGACGTAGCCCTCGACGAACGCCTTCAGCGTTCGCACCTGCACCGCCATCTTCCATTCGAAATAGCCGATTGCGCCGAGACCGGCGACGATCAGCACCAGAAGCGCGATGACGATCCTCTGAAAAGTCATTCGTTACCCCCACAGCAACAAAACAATTTCAAGTATCTAGAACGGCATGCCCATCAATTTCGACAGGCGCTCGATCGAGAGATAGCCGGCGTGATAGGCGGCGATGCCGATCCCGTAGATGATCGCCGAGATGATCGAGGTCCAGATCAGCTTGCTTCTCATCCGCGTCAGGATCGGCGCGCCGGGATCGGTGCCGGGCGCGCCGACGCCGTCCTCGTGCTGGCTGCGCACGCCGAACGGCAGCGTCAGGAACAGCGCGATCCACCAGATGACGAAGTAGATCGCGATTGCGGTGGATATCTGGATGGCCATGGGTCCGGCCTTACGCCTGCTCGATTTCGACCAGCGCGCCGGAAAAATCCTTCGGGTGCAGGAACAGCACCGGCTTGCCGTGGGCGCCGATCTTCGGCACGCCGTCGCCGAGCACGCGCGCGCCCTCCTTCACCAGCGTATCGCGCGAGGCGATGATGTCGACGACCTCGTAGCAGATGTGGTGGATGCCGCCGTCGGGATTGCGTTCGACGAATTTTGCAATCGGAGAGGTCTCGCCGAGCGGCTCGATGAACTCGATCTTGGTGTTGGGCAGCGTCGCGAACACGGTGATCACGCCATGCTCGGGCAGCGGCACGGCCTCCGAGATCTGGGCGCCGAACGCCGCACCGTAGATCCTGGCGGCCTTGATGGCGTCCTTGGTCGCGATCGCGACATGGTTGAGGCGACCCAGCATGTTTCTTCTCCCTCAGCGCATGATCCGAAGACCACGCTTAGTCTACACTGTCAGGACGTGTACCAGACAGGGGGGCTTTTTGCCCCAATGTTCGTTGATCACGGACCGGACAGCGCGTCGCACCGACTCGGCCAAGGCATCCGGATCGCGGCGACGGGCCTTCGGCAGGCCCTCGATGGTGGAGACCACGGCGTCGAACACGATGTCGTCGAAGGGCTCGCCCGCCCGGTTCTTGTCGGGGATGCCGACGAGATCGACCTCGGGATCGTCGACGAGCTCGCCCTGCGCGTTCATGGCGAAAGCGACGAAGGCACAGCCGGAGAACGCCATGCGGCGGCGCTCGACCACAGCACGGGACTTGGAATCCTCCAAAATCGTGCCGTCCTTGTAGAGACGGCCCGAAGGCACCTCGCCGATCACGCCGGGATCGCCGGGGCCGAGCTTGATCAGGTCGCCGTTGCGGATGACCAGCACGCGGGGCACGCCGGCGGCGCGCGCGAGCTTGGCATGCTCGTGCAGATGCAGGGCCTCGCCATGGACGGGGATCAGGAGCTGCGGCCTGACCCAGGCGATCATGTCGCGCAGCTCGTCGCGGCGCGGATGGCCGGAGACGTGGACCAGATGATCGCGGTCGGTGATGACCTCGACGCCCTGGAGGATCAGATTGTTGATGATCGCGCCGACGGCCTTCTCGTTGCCGGGAATGGTGCGCGAGGAGAAGATCACGCAGTCGCCGCGGTTCAGCGTGATCTCGGGGTGGTCGTCATTGGCGATACGCGCCAGCGCGGCGCGGGCCTCGCCCTGGCTGCCGGTGCAGAGCGCCAGCACCTTGTCCTGCGGCAGATGGCCGTAGACGTCGGTCGAGCGGAAGTTCTGCACGCCGTCGAGATAACCGGTCTCGCGCGCGACCTGCGACACGCGCTCCATGGCGCGGCCGACCACGACAACCTCGCGGTCGGCGGCGCGCGCCGCATCGGCGACGGCCTTGAGGCGCGCGACGTTGGAGGCAAAGGTCGTGACTGCGACACGGCCTTTGGCCGCCTTCACCAGCTCCGTGATGGTCTTGGCGACCTCGGCTTCGGACGGCGAGCGGCCGTCGCGCACGGCGTTGGTGGAATCGCCGATCAAAGCGAGCACGCCCTCGTCGCCCAGTTCGCGCAGCCGCTTTTCGTCGGTCGGCCGGCCAATGATCGGGGTCGGGTCGATCTTCCAGTCGCCGGTGTGCAGCACGATGCCGGCCGAGGTGTGGATCGCCAGCGCATGCGACTCTGGAATCGAATGCGCGACCGGAATGAACTCGACGTTGAACGGGCCGATATCGACGCGCCCGCCCGACGGCACCACCGTCACCGGGATCTTCGGCGCGTTACGCTCGGCCGCAAGCTTGGCCTCGAACAGCGCCGCGCTGAACTGGGTCGCATAGATCGGGCATTTCAGCTTCGGCCAGAGATCGATGATGGCGCCGAAATGGTCCTCATGGGCGTGGGTCAGCACCAGCCCCATCAGGTTCTTGCGTTCCTTCTCCAGGAAGCTGATGTCGGGCATGATCAGGTCGATGCCCGGCAGGTGCTCCTCGTCGCCGAAGGAGACGCCGAGATCGACCGCGAGCCAGGACCGCTGTTGGCGGTTGCCGAGGCCGTAGATCGACAGGTTCATGCCGATCTCGCCGACGCCGCCGAGCGGCGCAAATACCAGTTCATCAGGCTTCGCCATCACGCAGCTCCCACGGAGGCGGCCGAGCCGAAGAACACCTCGCCGGCCGCCACCGGCTGGCGTCGGCCGTCAGCGGTGCGGACGATCAGGCACCCGGTGTCGTCGATGGTGTCGAAAATGCCTTCCAGCGTCGTCGCTCCCGTGTTGATCGCGACCCGCTCGCCAAGGCCGGCCGCACGTTCGAGCCAGAGCTTGCGGATTTCGGCAAAGCCGCGGCCATCGTCCCAGATGCCGCGGAACTCGACCCAGGCATCGGACAGCGCCGAGAACAGTTCTTCCGCGCTGATCTGGACGCCGAGGGCGGCGAGCGACACGGCCGGCATCGGCGTGCCCTCCGGCGCGCCCACGACATTGGTGCCGATGCCGACGACGATGGCGAGGCGATCACCGATGGCTTCGGCCTCGAGGCCAATGCCGACGAGCTTCCTGCCGTTCGCGAGCACGTCGTTCGGCCATTTCAGGGCGTATCTGGGCCTGTCGGGACCGAGGCGCAACGCGGCCTCGAGGCTGACCTTCTCGAGGGCGGCCTCTTCCGCCAGCCCCGCCGCAAACCCGATGGTGGCGGCAACCGCCGGCGCGACGTCCAGCAGCTCAAGGACGCTGGCGGCGAGATTGCCGCGCGGCGATATCCAGGCGCGCTGGCGCCGGCCCCGGCCGGCGGTCTGCTCCGTCGTCACGAACCACATCGGGCCGCGTTCGCCGGCGCGCGCGCGCTCGATCGCATCGGTGTTGGTCGAGCCGGTCCGGTCGAAAGCTGCGAGCTTGTAGCCCGCCTGAAGTGCGCGAGGACCGAGCGCGAACCCCATCCTAAAACAGCGACTTTGCCGCGGCGGAGGCCACGGTCACGACCGGGCCCGCGAACAGCGCGAACAGGATGTTGAACAGGCCAAACACGGCCAGCACCGTCTTCACCTCGATGCGCACCGGATCGACCTGGCCCGCCGGCGCGTCGAAATACATCGTCTTGACGATGGAGAGATAGTAGTAGGCGCCGACCACGCTGGTCAGCACGCCGATGACGGCGAGCGTGAACAGATTGGCCTTGATGGCGGCGACGAAGACGTACCACTTGCCGAAGAAGCCGGCGAGCGGCGGCACGCCCGCAAGCGAGAACAGCAGCATCGCGAACATGAAGGCGAGCAGCGGATTGGTCCGCGACAGGCCTGCGAAGTCGCTGATCTGCTCCACGGCCTGGCCGTTGCGCTTCATGGCGAGGATGATCGAGAACGAGCCCAGCGTCATCGCGACATAAATCACGATGTACATCACCACGCCCTGCGCGCCTTCCAGCGTGCCGGAGGCGAGCCCGACCAGGGCGAAGCCCATATGGCCGATCGAGGAATAGGCCATCAGGCGCTTGATGTTGGTCTGGCCGATCGCGGCGAAGGAGCCGAGCGCCATCGAGGCGATCGCGACGAACACCAGGATCTGCTGCCACTGCGAAACGATACCCGGGAAAGCGGTCAGCGTGACGCGGGTGAAGACGGCGAGCGCGGCGACCTTCGGTGCGGACGCAAAGAAGGCGGTGACCGGCGTCGGCGCGCCCTCGTACACGTCGGGCGTCCACATGTGGAACGGCACGGCCGAAACCTTGAAGCAGAGACCGGCGAGCAGGAAGACGAGGCCGAACACGAGGCCGACATTGGAGACGGTCGCGGCCGCGGCGATGCCGGTGAAGCTGACCGTGCCGGTGAAGCCGTAGATCAGCGAGGAGCCGTAGAGCAGCATGCCCGAGGACAGCGCGCCGAGCACGAAGTACTTCAGGCCGGCTTCGGTCGACTTGGCGTTGTCGCGGTTCGAGGCCGCCACGACGTAGAGCGCGAGCGACATCAGCTCGAGGCCGAGATAGAGCGAGATCAGATCGCCGGCCGAAATCAGCACCATCATGCCGAGCGTCGAGAGCAGCACCAGGATGGCGTATTCGAAGATGCGGCGCGACGGGTCGGACAGGAACTCGGCCGACAGGATCAGCGTCACGCCCGATCCGATCAGGGCCAGGATCTTCATGAAGCGGGCGAAATCGTCGACGATGAAGCTGCCGCCGAAGGTCACCTGCTTGCCCGCGGGCACCATGTATTCGAGCACGCCGACCACGACCAGGAGCAGGACCGCGAGCGTCGTGACCGCCTTGGTGGTCTCCTGCCCGCGATAGGCGCCCAGCATCAGCAGTGCCATGGCGCCGATCGCGAGCACGAGCTCGGGCAGCACCGGCGCCAGTTGATAACCTGCAGTCTCAAAGCTCATGGCGATATCCTGACCTGCCTGCTCACGGGAGCAGCGCGGCGGCCTTCACGGCCGTCACAGCGGTGTTGTAATTGTTGACGAGTTGCTGGACCGAGGCGGCCGACATGTCCAGCACCGGCTTCGGCCAGACGCCGAACAGGATCGTCAGCGCGAGCAGCGGGAACAGCGTCACGCACTCACGGAAGGTGAGATCCTTCATGCTCATCAGCGACGGCTTGACCAGCGCGCCGAACACGACCTTGCGGTAGAGCCACAGCGCGTAGCAGGCCGAGAAGATCACGCCGAAGGTGGCGAAGAACGCGGTCGGGATCGAGACCTTGAAGGTGCCGAGCAACGTCAGGAACTCGCCGACGAAGCCGGAGGTGCCGGGCAGACCGACATTGGCCATGGTGAAGACCATGAAGGCCAGCGCGTAGAGCGGCATCCGGTTGACGAGGCCGCCATAGGCCGCGATCTCGCGGGTGTGCATGCGGTCGTAGACGACGCCGACGCAGAGGAATAGCGCGCCGGAGACGATGCCGTGCGAGATCATCTGGAACACGCCGCCCGCGACGCCCTGCATGGTGCCGGCGAAGATGCCCATGGTGACGAAGCCCATATGCGCGACCGAGGAGTACGCGATCAGCTTCTTCATGTCCTCCTGCATCAACGCCACCAGCGAGGTGTAGATGATAGCGATGGCGGAGAGCGTGAACATCAGCGGCGCGAAGTCGTGCGAAGCCAGCGGGAACATCGGCAGCGAGAAGCGCAGGAAGCCGTAGCCGCCCATCTTCAGCATGATCGCGGCCAGGACCACCGAGCCGGCCGTCGGCGCCTCGACGTGCGCGTCGGGGAGCCAAGTGTGCACCGGCCACATCGGCATCTTCACCGCGAAGGAGGCGAAGAAGGCCAGCCACGCCCAGGTCTGCAAGCCGCGCGGCACGGCCGTGTGCATCAGGGTCGGGATGTCAGTGGTGCCGCCGTTCCAGTAAAGCGCCATGATGGCGAGCAGCATCAGCACCGAGCCGAGGAACGTATAGAGGAAGAACTTGAACGAGGCGTAGACCCGGCGCGGACCGCCCCAGATGCCGATGATCAGGAACATCGGGATCAGGCCGCCCTCGAAGAACAGGTAGAACAGCACGAGATCGAGCGCCGAGAAGGTGCCGATCATCAGCGTTTCCAGGATCAGGAACGCCATCATGTATTCGCGGACCCGGCTCGTGACCGACTTCCAGCTCGCGATGATGCAGAACGGCATGATCGCGGTGGTCAGGATCACCAGCGGCAGCGAAATGCCGTCCACGCCCATGTGGTAGGTGATGCCGGTCGCCAGCCAGTTCGCCTTCTCGACGAACTGGAAGTCCGGGTTGGACGGATCGAAGCGCAGCACCAGGAGCACCGACACCGCGAAGGTGATCAGCGTGGTCCAGAGCGCGATCCAGCGTGAATTGCGCCGGGCGGCCTCGTCATCGCCACGGCTGAGATAGACGATCAGCGCACCGACCAGCGGCAGGAACGTCGTGACCGAAAGAATGGGCCAGGTCGTCATTTACTGGCCTCCAAAGCCGAACATGAACCAGGTGATCAGGCCGGCGGCGCCGATCAGCATGGCAAAGGCGTAGTGATAGAGATAGCCGGTCTGGAGCTTGACGACGTTGCGGGTGACGTCCAGCACGCGGGCGGAGACGCCATCGGGGCCGAGGCCGTCGATGATGAAGCCGTCGCCCTTCTTCCAGAGCTGGTAGCCGATCCACTTCGCCGGACGGACGAAGATGAGGTCGTACAGCTCGTCGAAGTACCATTTGTTGAGCAGGAACTTGTACAGCATCGGCTGCGTGTTCGCGAGCTCGACCGGCAAGTAAGGCCGGCGGATGTAGAACAGGTACGACACCAGGAAGCCCAGCACCATCATCACCGTCGGCAGGAAGGCGATGTGCTCGGGGATGTGGTGCATCTCCTCGATGATGTGCGGGTTCATCTTCACGGACTCGCGGAAGAACTCCTCGATGCCTTGACCGGCGAACAGTTCCTTGAACGGCAGGCCCGCGACGAAGGAGCCGACTGCGAGCACGCCGATCGGGATCAGCATCCAGATCGGAGCCTCATGCGCGGCCTCATAGTGATGCTCGTCATGCGGCTCGCCGTGGAAGGTCTTGAAGATCAGGCGCCAAGAGTAGAACGAGGTCAGGCCGGCGGCGATGATCGTCATCAGGAAGCCGTAGATCGCAAACGGATTGTGCGAGGCGTAGGCGGCTTCGATGATCGCGTCCTTGGAGAAATAGCCCGCGGTCAGCGGGAAACCGGTCAGCGCCAGGGTGCCGACCACCATCACCGCATAGGTGTAGGGGATCTTCTTCCAGAGGCCGCCCATGTTGCGGATGTCCTGCTCGTGGTGCATCGCGTAGATCACCGAGCCGGAGCCCAGGAACAGCAACGCCTTGAAGAAGGCGTGCGTGAACAGGTGGAACATGCCGACCGAATAGGCCCCCGCCCCCATCGCCACGAACATGTAGCCGAGCTGCGAACAGGTCGAGTAGGCGACAATGCGCTTGATGTCGTTCTGGACGAGGCCGACGGTCGCCGCGAAGAACGCGGTGGTCGCGCCGAAGAACATCACGACGGCCTGCGCGTTCGGCGCCAGCTCGAACAGCGGCGACAGGCGGGCCACCATGAAGACGCCGGCAGTGACCATGGTCGCGGCGTGGATCAGCGCCGACACCGGCGTCGGGCCTTCCATCGCGTCTGGCAACCAGGTGTGCAGCAGGAACTGCGCCGACTTGCCCATCGCGCCCATGAACAGGAACAGGCAGGTCAGCGTCAGCGCGTCGGCATGCCAGCCGAACAAGTTGATGGTCTTGCCGGTGAGGCTCGGCGCCTGGTGGAAGATGGTCTCGAAATCCGTCGAACTCGTCAGGTAGAAGATTGCGAAGATGCCGAGCGAGAAACCAAAGTCGCCGACGCGGTTGACCACGAAGGCCTTGATCGCCGCGGCGTTCGCCGACGGCTTCTGGTACCAGAAGCCGATCAGCAGGTAGCTGGCCAGACCCACGCCTTCCCAGCCGAAGAACAGCTGCACCAGATTGTCCGCGGTCACCAGCATCAGCATGGCGAAGGTGAACAGGCTGAGATAGCCGAAGAAGCGCGGCCGGTTCGGATCCTCGTCCATGTAGCCGATGGAATAGAGATGCACGAGCGAGGACACGGTGGTCACCACCACCAGCATCACGGCGGTGAGCGTGTCGACCCGCAGCGTCCACCAGACCTGGAGGTCGCCCGAGAAGATCCAGGGCAAAAGCTGGATCCTGACATCGTGGTGCATGAAGCCGACATCGACCAGCGTCATCCAGGACAGCGCGGCCGAGACGAACAGCAATGCCGTGGTGATCAGCTCGGCGCCGCGCGAGCCCGCCGCCGGCGGCTCGGAGACGTGATGGTCGTCATGGCCGTGGTCGTCGTGACCATGATCGTCATGGCCATGGTCGTGGGCGGCCGCCGCATGGGCGTCGCCATGACCGTGGTCGTCGTGATGCTCGACCGTGTCGCCTGAGGGGTTACGGGCATGCGCGCCGAACAGCGCGATCAGGCCAGCCAGAACGGCGCCCAGCAGAGGCAGAAAAACGATTGCCTGGACCATGACTGAGCTCAGCCCTTCATCAGATTGACGTCCTCAACCGCGATCGAGCCGCGGTTGCGGAAATAGACCACCAGGATGGCGAGACCGATCGCGGCTTCAGCAGCCGCAACGGTCAGAACCAGCAGCGCAAAGACCTGGCCGACGATGTCGCCGAGGAAGGTCGAGAATGCGACGAGGTTGATGTTGACCGCGAGCAGGATCAGCTCGATCGACATCAGGATGACGATGATGTTCTTGCGGTTCAGGAAGATGCCGAGGATCCCGAGCGTGAACAGGATCGCGCCGACCGCCAGGTAATGTCCGAGCCCGATCGTCATTTCACCCACTCCGCCGCGTCGCTGTCCTGGAGCCCCTGCCCCGGCGCGACCTTGCGCATCGCCATCGCCATCTCCGGCGTGCGCGCGTTCTGAACGTTGATGTCCTGCCGCTTCACGCTCGCCTTGTGCCGCAGCGTCAGCACGATGGCACCGATCATGGCGACCAGCAGCACCATGCCCGAGAGCTGGAAGTAGTGGACGTACTTCGTATAGAGCACGAGGCCAAGCGCCTCGGTGTTCGAGACGTTGGTCGGGATCGGCGCCGTAATGGTCTTGCTGACGCTGGGGTTGATGACCCAGGCGCCGACGGTCAGCAGCAGCTCGAACAGGAAGATGCCGCCAATCACGACACCGACCGGCAGATACTGGATGAAGCCTTCGCGCAGCTCGACGAAGTCGACGTCGAGCATCATGATCACGAACAGGAACAGCACCGCGACGGCGCCGACATAGACGACGATCAGGATCATCGCGAGGAATTCGGCGCCCATCAGCACGAACAGGCCGGAGGCGTTGACGAAGGCCAGGATCAGGTACAGCACGGAGTGCACGGGATTGCGCGAGACAATCACCATCACCGCCGAGGCGACACAGACGCCGGCGAAGAGATAGAAGAACAGCGCGGGAAGGATCATGCTCTCATCTCACCGGTACGGCGCATCGAGCTCGATCGCTTTTGCGATCTCGCGTTCCCAGCGGTCGCCATTGGCGAGCAGCTTGGCCTTGTCATAGAACAGTTCCTCGCGGGTCTCGGTCGCGAACTCGAAGTTCGGACCTTCGACGATGGCATCGACCGGACATGCCTCCTGGCAGAGGCCGCAATAGATGCACTTCACCATGTCGATGTCGTAGCGCACGGTGCGGCGGGTGCCGTCGTTGCGGCGCGGGCCGGCCTCGATGGTGATGGCCTGCGCCGGGCACACGGCTTCGCACAGCTTGCAGGCGATGCAGCGTTCCTCGCCGTTGGGATAGCGGCGCAGGGCATGCTCGCCGCGGAAGCGCGGCGAGATCGGGCCCTTCTCGAACGGATAGTTCAGCGTCGGCTTCGGCTGGAAGAAATAGCGCATGGCGAGGAAGAACGCCGAGACGAATTCCGACAGCAGAAGCGAGCGTGCAGTGGCGTTGATGTTGATACCCATGACGGCCCTCACTTCGGCGCGATGCCGGCGAAATGCAGCACGCCGGCCACCACGATCACCATCGCCAGCGACAGCGGCAGGAACACCTTCCAGCCGAGGCGCATCAGTTGGTCGTAGCGGTAGCGCGGCACGATCGCCTTTGCCATCGCGAACAGGAAGAACATGAAGAAGACTTTGAGCGAGAACCAGATGATCCCCGGCACCCAGTTGAAGGGCGGCAGGTCCACCGGCGGCAGCCAGCCTCCGAGGAACAGGATCGTGGCCATCGCACACATCGTGACGATCGCGACATACTCGCCGAGCATGAACAGCAGGTACGGCGTCGAGCCGTATTCGACCATGAAGCCGGCGACGAGCTCGGATTCCGCTTCGACGAGGTCGAAGGGCGGACGGTTGGTCTCCGCCAGCGCCGAGACGTAGAAGATCACGAACATCGGGAACAGCGGCCAGACGTACCAGTTCAGGATGGTCAGCTGCGGCAGCCCGATCAGGCTGGCAAGACCGCGCGCATGCTGGGCCTCGACCACCGCCGACAGGTTCAGCGTGCCGGCGCAGAGCAGCACGGTGATGATGACGAAGCCGATCGAGACTTCATAGGACACCATCTGCGCTGCCGAGCGCAGCGCCGCCAGGAACGGATATTTCGAGTTCGACGACCAGCCGGCCATGATGATGCCGTAGATCGACAGCGACGAAATCGCGAAGATGAAGAGGATACCGACATTGATGTCGGAGATCACCCAGCCGAGATTGGTCGGGATCACCGCCCAAGCCGCGAGCGCGAGCACGCACGAGACTAACGGCGCCAGCAGGAACACGCCCTTGTTGGCGCCAGCCGGAATGATCGGCTCCTTCAGCACGAACTTCAAGAGGTCGGCGAAGGACTGCAGCAGGCCCCAGGGGCCGACCACGTTCGGACCGCGGCGGATCTGCACGGCAGCCCAGATCTTGCGGTCGGCGAGCAGGATGTAGGCGATCGCGACCAAGAGGACGACGAGCACCAGCACGCTCTCCGCGATCATGATGATCAGCGGCCAGAGGAACCCGGTCCAGAATGCGCTTTCGAAGAATTCCATCGGCTCACTCCGCTGCGGTCAGCATCTGCCCGGAGGCAAGCCGCGAACATTCCGCCATCACGGCGGACGCACGCGCGATTGGGTTGGTCAAATAGAAGTCCTCGATAACAGGCTTGAACGGCGCCTTCTCCGGCGAACCGCCTTTCCCCGCCAGCTTCTTGATCTGGTCGGCGGAGCCGGCCTCGATCTGGTCGAGACGGATCAGATGCGGCACGGCCTTGAAGATCGCCTGGCGCAGCGCGGCAAGCGAGTCGTAGCCGAGCTTCTTGCCGAGCGCCTCCGACAGCGCGCGGACGACCGCCCAGTCCTCACGGGCTTCGCCCGGCGGGAATGCGGCTCGTCCCGTCATCTGCACGCGGCCTTCGGTGTTGACGTAGATCGCGGACTTCTCGGTGTAGGCGGCAGCCGGCAGGATCACGTCGGCACGGTGCGCGCCGCGATCGCCATGGGTGCCGATATAGACGACGAAGGTGCCGTCCGGCGCCTTGATCTCGTCGGCGCCGAGCAGGAACAGCAAGTCCAGCGTGCCGAACGTCGTCATCTGCGCCGCGTTCAGGCCGCCCGCGGTGGCGGAGAAGCCGATATCGAGCGCGCCGACGCGCGACGCAGTCTCGTGCAGCACGCCAAAGCCGTTCCAGCCGTCCTTGAGCGCGCCGACGTCGAGCGCGAGCTTGGCGGCGGCGGCCAGAATGGCGGCGCCGTCGTGACGCGAGGCCGCGCCTGCGCCAACCAGGATGATCGGATTCTTGGCGCTCTTCAGCACATCCATGAAGGAGTGCTTGCCGGCCGCGAGCTCGCCGAGCGTCTCGGTGCCAGCGCCCAGATGGTCGTAATCGTAGGTCAGATCGACCTTGGCGCCGATCACGCCGACCTTGAAGCCGCCGGCACGCCAACGCTTGCGGATGCGGGCGTTGAACACGGCCGCTTCCTTGCGCGGATTGGCGCCGACGATGAGCAGCGCATCGGCCTGCTCGACGCCGACCAGCGTCGGATTGAAGATGTAGGAGGCGCGGCCGAGCGCGGGATCGAAGGCATCGCCGCCCTGCACCGCCAGATTGCTCGAGCCGTACTTGGACAGCAGGTCCTTCAGCGCGAACATCTCCTCGACACCGGCGAGGTCGCCCGCGATGGCGCCGATGCGCTTGCCGTCGGTGCGCGCCGCTTTCGCAGCGATCGCGGCGAAGGCTTCCGGCCAGCTCGCCGCACGCAGCTTGCCGGCTTCACGGATATAAGGCCGGTCGAGACGCTGGGTGCGCAGGCCGTCAATGATGTGGCGGGTCTTGTCCGAGATCCATTCCTCGTTCACGGCCTCGTTGATGCGCGGCAGCACCCGCATCACCTCGCGGCCGCGGGTGTCGACGCGGATCGCAGATCCCACGCCGTCCATCACGTCGATCGACTGGGTCTTGCCGAGCTCCCACGGGCGCGCGGCGAACGCGTAAGGCTTCGAGGTCAGCGCGCCGACCGGGCAGATGTCGACGAGGTTGCCCTGCAACTCCGACGTCAGCGCGTGCTGGAGATAGGTGGTGATCTCCATGTCCTCGCCGCGGCCAGTGGCGCCCATTTCAGGCGCACCCGCGACTTCCGCCGAGAAGCGGACGCAACGCGTGCACTGGATGCAGCGGTTCATCGAGGTCTTGACCAGCGCGCCGAGATACTTGTCCTCGACGGCGCGCTTGTTCTCGGCAAAGCGGCTGGTGTCGACACCATAGCCCATTGCCTGGTCCTGCAGATCGCACTCGCCGCCCTGGTCGCAGATCGGACAGTCCAGCGGATGGTTGATGAGAAGGAATTCCATCACGCCTTCGCGTGCCTTCTTCACCATCGGCGAACGCGTGGAGATTTCCGGCGGCTCGCCCTTCGGGCCCGGACGGCAGTCGCGCACGCCCCAGGCGCAGCTTGCGACCGGCTTCGGGCCGCCCTTCACCTCGACGAGGCACATCCGGCAATTGCCGGCGATCGACAGCCGCTCGTGATAGCAGAAGCGCGGAATCTCGGCGCCGGCCGCTTCGCACGCCTGAAGCAGCGTGTACTCGGCGGGCACATCGATCTCTTTGCCGTCGATGATGAGCTTGGTCATGTCTCTTACTCCGCCGCGACCATGTTCACGGGATCGCGGACGCCGATATCGTCGATGTCGGCCTTGTGCGAATATTCGTCGATGCGCGCTTCGATCTCGTGACGGAAATGCGCAATCAGGCCCTGGATCGGCCAGGCGGCTGCGTCGCCGAGCGCGCAGATGGTGTGGCCTTCGACCTGCTTGGTGACCTCGAGCAGCATGTCGATCTCGCGCTTGTGGGCGCGGCCATCGGCCATGCGGGTCAGAACGCGCCACATCCACCCCGTGCCCTCGCGGCACGGCGTGCACTGGCCGCAGCTCTCATGCTTGTAGAAATAGGAGATGCGGGCGATGGAGCGGATCAGGTCGGTCGACTTGTCCATCACGATCACGGCCGCGGTGCCGAGGCCCGAGCGCAGCTTGCTCAGACTGTCGAAATCCATCGGCGTGTCGATGATCTGCTCGGCCGGCACCATGCGCACCGACGAGCCGCCGGGGATCACGGCCTTCAGATTGTCCCAGCCGCCGCGGATGCCGCCGCAATGCTTCTCGATCAGCTCACGGAACGGAATGCCCATGGCTTCTTCGACGTTGCAGGGCCGCTCGACATGGCCGGAGATGCAGAACAGCTTGGTGCCGACATTGTTCGGACGGCCGATGCCGGCGAACCAGGCCGCGCCACGGCGGAGGATATCCGGCGCGACCGCGATGGACTCGACGTTGTTGACGGTGGTCGGGCAGCCGTAAAGGCCGACATTGGCCGGGAACGGCGGCTTCAGCCGCGGCTGGCCCTTCTTGCCCTCGAGGCTTTCGAGCAGCGCGGTTTCCTCGCCGCAGATATAGGCGCCGGCGCCGTGCGCGACGTAGATGTCGAACGGCCAGCCGTTGACGTTGTCCTTGCCGACGAGCTTGGCCTCATAGGCCTGGTCGATCGCGGCCTGGAGATGCTCGCGCTCGCGGATAAATTCGCCGCGGACATAGATGTAGCAGGCATGCGCGTTCATCGCGCAGCTCGCGATCAGGCAGCCCTCGATCAAGAGATGCGGATCGTGCCGCATGATCTCGCGATCCTTGCAGGTGCCGGGCTCGGATTCGTCGGCGTTGACGACGAGATAGCTCGGCCGGCCGTCGGTCGATTCCTTCGGCATGAACGACCATTTCAGGCCGGTCGGGAAGCCGGCGCCGCCACGGCCGCGCAGACCCGACGCCTTCATCTCGTTGATGATCCAGTCGCGGCCCTTGTCGATGATGTTCTTGGTGCCATCCCAGGCACCGCGACGCCGCGCGCCCTCGAGCCCCCAATCGTGGAGGCCGTAGAGGTTCTTGAAGATGCGGTCCTTGTCCTCGAGCATATCAGTGCTTTCCGATCAACGAATGGACTGCTTGTAGGCAAGTCCGGCGGCGCAGACGGCGAAGATCAGCGCCCAGAGCAGACTGGTCTCCTGCGTCGCGTTCAGGAAGAAGCGCTGCAGCAGGAACATGAAAGCGGCCGCAATCGCGGCATGCATGGCGACGAAGCCCCATTTCTTCACGGCCTCGTTCCCTCCAATGGCGGGGAGATCACCCATCAGGTGCTCTCCTTCAGCGTGGTCGGGCCGCCGGCCGGCGCCGAGAACTGGCGGCCGTTCTGCGGGCCGGGCTTGGGCGGATTGCCCGAAGCGAAACCGTCGAGCACCTTGCCAAAGCTTTCCTTGGTCAGGTCCTCATAGGTGTCCTTGCCGATCAGCACCATCGGCGCGTTCACGCAGGCACCGAGGCATTCGACCTCTTCCCAGCTGAAATTGCCGTCCTTGGACAGATGGAAGGGCTCGTGATGGATGCGGTGCTCGCAGACGTGGATCAGATCTTCGGCGCCGCGCAGGCGGCACGGCGTGGTGCCGCAGACCTGGACGTGGGCCTTCTTGCCGACGGGAGCGAGCTGGAACATCGTGTAGAAGGTCGCGACTTCGAGCACGCGGATATAGGGCATGTCGAGCAGGTCGGCGACGGCGCGGATCGCGGCTTCCGACACCCAGCCGTCATGCTGTTCCTGGACGCGCCAGAGGATCGCGATGACCGCGGAGGCCTGCCGGCCGGCCGGATATTTCGCGATCTGCTGCTTGGCGAATGCGAGGTTCTCGTCCGTGAACGCAAAGCTCGCGGGCTGGACTTCCTTCGGTGCTAATCGGCGGACGGACATCTCTCAATCTCTCACTGCATGCGGCGCGCGGTTTTCGCATTCAGGGCATTGATCCTGTCCTGCCAGAATGCGCTTGCGGTGCCGAAAACGTTGTAGCCGACGTGGGTCGAGACCTTGATGCGATCGAGGATCGACAGCTCGGTCACGGTCTCCATACGGTTGCTGCGCGGATCGAACACGATCAGCTTCAACGGGGTCTGTTCGAGGATGAAGCGCGACACGGAGTGGTTACGGTCGCTGCCGTGCTCCTCGCACATGATGACGCTGTCGGTCTGCAGCAGCCGTGCGCCGCCCTTGATCGCCTCGATCTCGACGCCCTCGACGTCGAGCTTGATCAGGTACTTGCCCGTTGCCGTGACCTTGCCGTCGTCGATGAGGTTGTCCAGCGCGATAACCGGCACCTCCTCGCCGCCAGCCGACGCGCCACCGGCGATGCTGAAGGCCTCGTGCTTGGTGCCGGACAGCCGCGCGGTGCCGCGGGCCGCGCCGATCGCGCATTTCATGGTCTCGAAGCGGTTGCCGTTGACGCGGGCGTTGTTGGCAAGCTTCGGATAGTTTTGCCCCGACGGCTCGATCGCAATCGCTTTGTGCGAGCCAAACGGCCTGCTCGAGACAAGCACCGACCAGTAGCCGTAATTGGCGCCGCAATCGAGCAGCGTGTAGTCGACGTCGACGGAGTTCGCGAACAGCAGCTCCAGCTCGTCCTCGTAGTTGTAAGAGCGGTTGAGCAGCTTGCTCCAGTAGCCATCGCCATAGGGGAATTCGAACACGGCGTCGGGATTGAGCCTGATCGCAATGTTGCGCTCGGGCAGCGTCTTCCGCAGCAAATTGGCACAGGCGATGTAGCCCATATGCGAGAAGTGCGACGAGATCTTCGATCCCGTCACCAGCGCCAAGGCAGCCGTCCGCTCCCACAGGTTGGCCCCATCAAGGGCCCCCGAGGCACGGTCGAACTGGATTGGCGCCTGCTGGCCCATCACCGATCGACCTCTCCGAACACGATGTCGAGCGAGCCGAGAATGGCCGAGACGTCGGCGAGCAGATGGCCGCGGCAGATGTGATCCATCGCCTGCAGATGGGCAAAGCCCGGCGCGCGGATCTTGCACTTGTAGGGCTTGTTGGTGCCGTCGGCGACGAGATAGACGCCGAACTCGCCCTTGGGCGCCTCGACCGCGGCGTAGACTTCGCCGGCCGGGACGTGAACGCCTTCGGTGTAGAGCTTGAAGTGGTGGATCAGCGCTTCCATCGAGCGCTTCATCTCGCCACGGCGCGGCGGCGCGACCTTGTTGTCCTCGACGACGACCGGCCCCTTGCCATCGGGCGCGTTCAGCTTCTGAAGGCACTGCTTCATGATGCGCACTGACTGGCGCATCTCTTCCATGCGGATCAGATAGCGGTCGTAGCAGTCGCCGTTCTTGCCAATCGGAATGTCGAAATCCATCTCGGCGTAGCATTCATAGGGCTGCGACTTGCGCAGATCCCAGGCCGCGCCGGAGCCGCGCACCATGACGCCCGAGAAACCCCACTCCCAGGCTTCCTTCAGCGACACCACACCGATGTCGACGTTGCGCTGCTTGAAGATGCGGTTGGCGGTGAGCAGGCGATCGAGGTCGTCCACGACCTTCAGGAACGGATCGCACCAGGCTTCGATATCGTCGACCAGCTTCTGCGGCAGATCCTGATGCACGCCGCCGACGCGGAAGAAAGCTGCGTGCATCCGGCTGCCCGAGGCGCGCTCGTAGAACACCATCAGCTTCTCGCGCTCTTCGAAACCCCACAGCGGCGGGGTCAGCGCGCCGACGTCCATCGCCTGCGTGGTGACGTTGAGCAGGTGCGAGAGGATGCGGCCGATCTCGCAATAGAGCACGCGGATCAGCTGGCCGCGGCGCGGCACCTCGATGCCAAGCAGCTTTTCGGCGGCGAGGCAGAAAGCGTGCTCCTGGTTCATCGGCGCGACGTAGTCGAGCCGGTCGAAATACGGGATCGCCTGCAGATAGGTCTTCTGCTCGATCAGCTTCTCGGTGCCGCGGTGAAGCAGGCCGATATGGGGATCGACGCGGGCGACGACTTCGCCGTCGAGCTCCAGAACCAGACGCAGCACGCCGTGCGCGGCCGGATGCTGCGGTCCGAAGTTGATGGTAAAGTTGCGAAGCTGTTCGGGTTGCTCGTTCATGATCAGGCCTTCGGTCCCGCCTTCTCGTCACCGGGAAGCGGATAGTCAGCCCCTTCCCACGGCGAGAGGAAATCGAACTTGCGGAATTCCTGGTTGAGCTTGACGGGCTCGTACACCACCCGCTTCTCCTGGTCGTCGTAGCGGACCTCGAGGAAGCCGGTGGTCGGGAAGTCCTTGCGCAGCGGATGGCCCTCGAAACCGTAATCGGTGAGCAGGCGGCGCATGTCGGGATGGCCGACGAAGATCACGCCATAGAGGTCGTAGGCCTCGCGCTCGAACCAGTCGGCGCCGGGAAACACCTCGATCAGCGACGGCACCTGCGTGGTTTCGTCGGCATGGGCCCTGAGCCGGATCCGCGTGTTCAGCGTCGGGGACAGGAAATGATAGATCACGTCGAAACGCTTCTCGCGATCCGGATAGTCGACCGCCGTGATGTCGGTGAAGTTGACGAAGCGGCAGCCCGGGTCATCGCGGAGGTACTTGACCACCTCGACGATCTTGCTGGCCTCGACATCAACCGTGAGCTGGTTGAAGGCCACCGCGTGAGCGATGGCGGCGCCCGGAAGCGCGCTAACGATCGTCTGCCCCAGGGCGTCGAGCTTGGCGTCGTCCATGACCTTAAACCTTAGCGTTCGATGGTGCCGGTACGTCGGATCTTCTTCTGCAGAAGCAGCACGCCGTAGAGCAGCGCCTCCGCCGTGGGCGGGCAGCCCGGCACGTAGATGTCGATCGGCACGATGCGGTCGCAGCCGCGCACGACCGAATAGGAATAGTGATAATAGCCGCCGCCATTGGCGCAGGAGCCCATCGAGATGACGTAGCGCGGCTCCGGCATCTGGTCGTAGACCTTGCGCAGCGCCGGCGCCATCTTGTTGGTCAGCGTGCCAGCGACGATCATCACGTCGGACTGCCGCGGCGAGGCCCGCGGTGCGAAGCCGAAGCGCTCGACGTCGTAGCGCGGCATCGACACCTGCATCATCTCGACCGCGCAGCAGGCGAGACCGAAGGTCATCCACATCAGCGAGCCGGTGCGCGCCCAGGTAATGAGGTCGTCGGTCGCGGCGACGAAGAAGCCCTTGTCGGACAGCTCGGAGTTGACCTCGAGGAAGAACGGATCATTGGCACCGACCGGCCGGCCGGTCGACGGATCCAGAATGCCCTTGGGGGCCGGCGCGAGGACCGGACCGGCCGATGGTGCAGGGTTCAATCCCATTCGAGTGCGCCTTTCTTCCATTCATAGGCGAACCCGACCGTCAGCACGCCGAGGAACACCACCATGGACCAGAAGCCGGTCGCGCCAAGCTTGCCGAACGCCACGGCCCAGGGAAACAGGAACGCCACTTCGAGGTCGAAGATGATGAAGAGGATGGCGACCAGATAGAAGCGGACGTCGAACTTCATGCGGGCGTCGTCGAACGCGTTGAAACCGCACTCATACGCCGACAGCTTTTCCGGATCGGGCTGCTGGAACGCCACGACAAACGGCGCGATCAGCAGCACGAGGCCAATCAGGCCCGCGACCCCTATGAAGACGACGAGTGGAAGATAGTTCTGCAGAATGCCGCTCATTGACGAGCCCTTTTTCCCGCAGCCTCGGGACAGCCACGGATTCGTCCAATTTGGAATTGTTCTGAGCCTTAGCGCAGTGCACCAATGGGCGCAAGACACGCTCTTTTTAGGCCCTTTGCCGCCCCCAGAACGGTGGAAATCCCGGAATCACCCGGCGCTGGTATGGAGCAGATCGCAGAAGCCAGCAAGGGCAGCCACGGCTTTGCAAGGCAGCCGTTCTGAGATTGCGGCGCACACGCGAGACCGCGACTTGCCGCGGATCATCCGCGAAAACGGCCCGGTTCTTTGGTGCGGCAGCGCACCCAACCCCCGGCGATGACCACCCCGACCGTCACCCAGGCGACATACTGGCCACCCCTCCCCCAGAGTAGCGCAGCCTGGAGACCGGTGGCGGTCGCAGCCGTCGGCGGGACAGGTCCGCAAAGACACCTATCCACAGGCGCGAACGGTCAGACGAGCCATGCATCACGATGGGGCCGGGGCTCACCCGGCGAATGCGTCGGTGCGGCCGGCACGATCCCGTCCTCGTCCCTGTCCCGGCAGAAATGTCTCAGCCCCCCCCCGGCCGATCGACCGCGAGCGCGGCGGCCGCGCCTTCGCTTTGGCGTCGTGCGCGCCGCGCTCGCATGAGCCTCGGGCCGGGGGGCATGGCCCGGGAGCTCATCGATCCCGTGGTGGAAGACGACCGGTGGCCGGTCAGCTCACGATGGCCTCGCCTACCATTTGTAGGAGACGCTGGCGGTGACGCGCCGGCGGTCGCCGTAGAAGCAGGAGGATTCCGAGGCGCAGCTCGCGACATAGATCTTGTCGGTGAGATTGATCACGTTGATGGCCGTGCGCCAGTTCTGCCATTCGTAGTGGACCGCGAGATCACCGAGCACCACCGCGGGAACCTCGAGAGTGTTGGCTGCGTCGGCCCAAGACGAACCGACATAGCGGACGCCGCCGCCGAAGCCGAAGCCCGCGAGCGGGCCGTCCTTGAAGGTGTAGTCGGCCCAGCCCGAGACCAGGAGCTCGGGCGTGTTCGTCGGTGCCTTGCCGATCACCGACGGATCGATGTCCTTGCTGTTGAAGAGATGGTAAGCCGTGAACGCACCGATCAGCTTCAGCTCCTTCGTGGCATTGGCCACCGCTTCGAGCTCGATGCCGCGCGAGGTGACCTCCCCGGTCTGGTTCTGCAACGTGACGATGGCGCCCGGCGCGGCGGACGGCACGTTCTGGCGTTTCAGATCGAACAGCGAGGCGGTGAAGTAGCCGTCAAATCCCTTGGGCGCGACCTTTACGCCGATTTCGGCCTGCTGGCCGGTCTCCGGCAGGAGCAGCTGGTTCGCGGCATTGAGGCCGATGATCGGATTGTAGCTCGTCGCATAGGAAATGTAGGGCGCAATGCCGTTGTCGAAATTGTAGATCAGCCCTGCCCGTCCGCTGAACTTGCTGTCGTCGCGCTGGCCGACGGTGGCGCCGGTGTCACGGGCAGCCTGCGTGGTCTCGACCCAGTCGTTGCGGCCGCTCAGCACCAGCGTGAAGTTGCCGAGCTTCATCTGGTCCTGGAGATAGGTGCCGGCCTGCTTCTGCGTGATCTGGAAGTTGCGGAACGGAGCGGTCGGCAACGGAGGCTCGGCAGCACCGTAAGCGGGATTGAGGACATTGATCGAAGGCACACCGAACCCGAAGGCCTGATAGTCGTCGATCTGGTAGCCTTTCAGGTCGACGCCGAACAGCATGGTGTGCTGCACCGGACCGGTGTTGAAGCGATACTCCAGCTGATTGTCGAGATCGGCCTGGTTGGCGGTGTCCTTCGCATACCAATTGTAGCGAGCAAGCGTGGCCGTATTGGCGTTGTCCCAACCGCTGCCGACGTAACCGCGATAGGTCAGGTCGACATGCGCGAAGCGCGCATTCTGCCGGAACGTCACATCGTCGGAGAGATTGCGCTCGAACTGGTAGCCCAGCATCTCCTGCTCGCGCGTGAACTTGTCGACGCTGGGATCGCCGGCGAAGAAGCTGGTCGGGATCTTGCCGAACGGCGCGTTGGTCACCGTGCCCTTGTAAGGCAGGAAGTTGATGCCGCGGGTGTCGGTCTTCGACGCCGAGGCAAGGACCGCGAAGGTCGTATCGGCGTCCGGCTTCCAGGTGAACGACGGCGCGATGAAGTAATTGTTGTCAGGCGTGAAGTTGACCTGGCTGTCACCATTCCTGACCTCGCCGACGACGCGGTAGAACAGCTTGCCGTCCGGTTTGCCATCCTTGGGCTGCGTCGCGACGGGACCACCGACATCGAAGCCGACATAGGCGTTGCCGAAATTGTTGACGCCGGTCTCGATGGTGCGGACCGGTTCGGCCGGAGGCAGCTTGCTGATGACGTTGACGATGCCGCTCGGGCTCGATCCGCCATAGAGCACGGCGGACGGGCCGCGCAGCACTTCGATCCGCTCCATGTTGGACGGCGGAAGCCGCCAGCTCGCATAGGCCGTGTAGAACAGCTGCATGCCGTCGAGGAACAGTCCAATGTCGTCGGATTTGAAGCCGCGGATCAGCCACCAGTCGTTGCGCGTGTCCGCGCCGAAGGTGCCGGCGCGCACGCCGGCGGTGTAGCGCAGGGCCTCGTCCAGCTTGGTCGGCTTCTGGTCGCGGATCTGCTCGGCGCCGATCACCGAGACCGACTGCGGCGTCTGCATGATCGGCGTGTTGGTTTTGGTGCCCGACGAACTACGGTTGGCGACGTAGCCGTGCACCGGACCGCGCGGCGTCTCGACGAAGCCGACATTGCGCTGCGGCTGCGGCTTGCTGCTATTGGCGCTCTGCACCGGGCGTTGCGCACGGCGCGGCGCGGTCGAGGCCGCGCGGCGGCGCGCGTCCGGCGCGGTGACGGTGACCGACGGCAGGTTCTGCGCGCCGCTCTGCGTCGACGATTGGGCCAGCGATGCCTGCGGCACCCATACGAGAGCGGACGCGGTCGCCAATACGGCTGACCGCAGCATAGCAAGACTGTTCAACGCGCACCCCAAGCTGTCTGTTTGCGTGCGCATGCCGTCGTTCCCCCGGCGGCATGCGCTTGCGGCGACGCTTATGGGAGGGCGCGCGGATTCCCTAATTGAAAAGGTCTTAGAAAGAGTCTTGGAAAGACTCTTAGAAAAGACTCCATGTCGGCAAATTGCGAGCAGATCAGCGCGAAAGCTTCTCGGCTTCGAGCAGCTTCTCGGCGGCCGCCGTGAGACGGTCGATCTGCGCCAGCAGCATTTCGAACTCGTGCGCGCTCAACTGCTCCAGCAATTGCCGATTGCGCTCCTGCGCACCTTCGACGATCACGTCATGCGCAGCCAGCCCTGCCGGGGTCAGCGAGACCAGCACCTCGCGGCTGTCCTTCGGGTTTGCCGCTTTCGCGATCAGCTTGCGTGAGACGAGCCCGGCCAGCGCGCGGCTGATCTGTCCCTTGTCCTGGCCGACGGCTTCGGCGAGCCGCGCCACGCTCATCGGCGGCCGCCGGCCCAGCGAGGCGACGAGGCCGAACTCGACCGAGGACAATCCGGCGAGGCGCTTGTAGCGCAGGATCGCGCCGCGCTTGAGCAGATTGGCGAGCACCATCAGCCGTGACGACAGTATCACGGTGATCGGCGCTGGCGAATGGCTTTCGTCCGCGTCGGGCGATGCGCGCCCGTCCCCGCTCGGTGTCTGGCTCATGGTCCACCTCTGCCAAGAAAGCCGGGGCGTGCCAAGCCCGGCTGACCGGCGGAGGTGCGACTATCCAAATACAACTCAGAAGTGTCTTGAATATCGTTGACATTGTCATCGAATTATTTTTCATTGGGTCAACAAACAAGACGACCGGGCCTGCCTCGCGGCCCGCGACGGGAGGAACAGCATGACTATTACCCAGCGGGATCGCGATCTCGGCACGGCCTACGCGATGAAGCCCGCGAACACGCGCACCGAGCTCACGTCG
Organism: Bradyrhizobium betae; assembly: GCF_008932115.1. NCBI lineage: Bacteria > Pseudomonadati > Pseudomonadota > Alphaproteobacteria > Hyphomicrobiales > Nitrobacteraceae > Bradyrhizobium > Bradyrhizobium betae. Next base: position 6,452,040 of record NZ_CP044543.1, on the reverse strand, counting down.
GTCGCGCGCGGCACACCGATGGGCGAGCTGCTACGCCGCTACTGGCATCCGGTCGGACTCGTCAGCGACGCCACCGACACGCCGAAGAAAGTCCGCGCGCTCGGCGAGGATTTGATCCTGTTCCGCGACAAGCATGGCCGGGCCGGCCTGTTGCACGCCCGCTGCTGCCATCGCGGCACCACGCTCTACTACGGCAAGGTCGAGGAGGATGGCATCCGCTGCTGCTATCACGGCTGGAAGTTCGACACCGAGGGCCATTGCCTGGAGCAGCCCTGCGAGCCAGACGGCGGCGCGTTCAAGGACAAGGTGCGCCAGCCCTGGTATCCGATCGAGGAGCGCTACGGGCTGATCTTCGCCTATATGGGCCCGGCCGAGAAACGCCCGGTGCTGCCGCGCTACGAGTGCCTGGAAAACATGGACGACGGCGAGTTCGTCGAGGCCGACGATTCCTCAATCGGCGGCGGCGGCCCTGCGGTCATCCCCTGCAACTGGCTGCAGCACTTCGAGAACGTGGTCGATCCCTATCACGTGCCGGTGTTGCACGGCTCGTTCTCGGGGCCGCAATTCACCAGCATGATGGCGTCGATGCCGGAGGTGACGTTCGACAAGACGCCGCGCGGCATCGCCGTGCGCTCGATCCGCAAGCAGGACGACGGGAAGGTGTTCTACCGCGTCACCGAAGCTGCCCTGCCCACCCTGCGCGTCGTGCCCAATCCGCGCGTGGCGCAATTCGCCCGCGTCGAGTCGATCGGCTGGACGCTGCCGATCGACGACACGTCCTTCCGGATCTATGTCGCCGGCCGCGTCAAGACGTCAGGCGACATCGGCCGGATGCGCTCGAAGTTCAACGGCAAGTTCTGGTGGGACATGACCGAGCAAGAGCACCAGCAATTCCCCGGCGATTACGAGGCCCAGGTCGGCCAGGGCGCAGTGACCGTTCACTCCGAGGAGCATTTCGGCCAAAGCGACCGCGGCATCCTGATGATCCGGCGCATGCTGGCCGAGCAACTGGAAGCGATGGAAGCGGATCGCGACCCGATCGGCGTCTCATTTGACGCAAGTGCGCCGCCGGTCGAATTCGAAGCGGGGAATTACATTCGCGACGCGTAAAAAGACAGCTCCAATGAGGGCTGGACCGACAACGATAACAAAGACAAATTGGGGGGATGCGATGGTCGATGTGACGTCACAAGTGTCGGTACCAACGGCCGCCGCGGCAAAGCCCTCGGCGCGGCGCTATTACGTGCTGGGCCTGCTCACCATCATCTACGCGCTGAACTTCCTCGACCGCACGATTTTCAACGTGCTGATCGAGCCGATCAAGAAGGAGTTTCAGCTCAGCGACACCATGATGGGCCTGCTCGCGGGCTTCGGCTTCGCGCTGTTCTATTCCCTGCTCGGCATCCCCATCGCGCGTGTCGCCGACCGGCTCAACCGGCGCAACATCGTCGCCATGGCGTTTGCGTTCTGGAGCGCGATGACGGCACTGTGCGGCGCCGCCTCGAGCGTGACCTCGCTGGCGCTGGCGCGCATCGGCGTCGGCATCGGCGAATCCGCAGGCTCGCCCGCCTCGCAATCGATCGTGGCCGATCTCTTCACCAAGAACGAGCGCCCGCGCGCACTCGGCATCTACGCCATCGGCACATATCTCGGCATCTTCCTCGGTTATTTCATCGGCGGCTATGTCAACCAGCACTATGGCTGGCGATCGGCGTTCTATGTCGCGGGCCTGCCGGGTATCCTGCTCGCAATTGTCCTGTGGCTGACGATCTCCGAGCCGAAGCGCGGCGCGATGCAGGAGAGCTTCGTGCCCGAGCCGCTCGGGCCGACGCTGCGCTTCCTGGCCTCGCAACGCAGCTTCATCATCGTGCTGATCGGCTTCTGCCTCACCACCTACACCAATTACGCGACCGCGGCCTGGATCCCGCCGTTCCTCGCCCGCGTGCACCACCTGTCGAGCGCCGAGATCGGCACCTATGCCGGCACCTTCAAGGGGCTCGCCGGCATGGCCGGCACCCTGTTCGGCGGCTTCGTGGTGGCGCAAATCAGCCGCCGCGACGACCGCTGGAAGCTGTGGGCGCCCGCGATCACCTCAGGGCTCGCCGGCCCGGTGTTCGCGCTGTGCATGCTGACACAGGATTTCACGATGATGGTCGCCATGCTGGCGCTGACCTCGTTCCTGGTCGGCTTCCATCTCGGCCCGATCTTCGCGATCGCGCAGACCGTGGCCAGGCCGAGCATGCGTGCACTCGCCTCCGCCCTGATCGCGCTCACCGCCACCTGCTTCGGACAGGGCGTCGGCCCGCTCGCCGTCGGCATGGTCAACGACGCCCTGAAGGGCAGTTATGGCGCGGAGGCCGTGCGCTATTCGCTGCTCTCGGCGGCGGTCACGACCGTTCTGGGCGCCCTGCTGTTCGTCTGGGCGGCCCGCACCATCCGGGACGATATCGGCCGGGCCGCCGCCTGAGGCCCATTCCACCCGCAAGCCTGGCGAAACCAACCGGGCGTAGAGATGAAACCATTTTGCGGAACCCGCGAAACCATCCGGAAACAGATGGTCCTTAAGACATGAGCCCATAGACGGCGGCAAAGCCCGTCGGGAGGCTCAGATGAACCACTCCATTCACTCTGCTGATCGTGCGACCCACCTCAAGATCGTGGTGGTAGCGCTGGTTGCCGGCATTGCGGTGGCCGGTTTCGGGATCGCAGCCCGCACCAACGCCGATTACACCCAGACCGCCCAGTCCACCCACGTGATCAAGGCCGGCAAGCCGGTGGTGGTGACGAGCGCGGGAACGTCCCAGATTCGCTGATACGCCCTGTTCCGGGTTGATCGATGGCCGCCTCCGGGCGGCCTTTTCGTTTTCCAAAGCAATACTTAGCCGGGGCGCTCGGCCGAAGCGCAACGTCCTTGACTTCACCAAGCCCCGCCTTTAAGTCCCCCCTCGTTCCGCGCGCTTTGAGCGAACCACGCGGGAGTAGCTCAGTTGGTTAGAGCGCCGGCCTGTCACGCCGGAGGTCGCGGGTTCGAGCCCCGTCTCTCGCGCCATTTTGGCAATCTCGTCAAAGTCTTAGCCCAAACTTCTCGTGACCTTTCACGGCTGCGCTGGCGTTGCCCTCGGCCGTTGGGAGCCGCGGCATAGTCAGCCCGCGTCCGAATCGTCTACGTCTTCATCGACTGAAAGGGATCCCCACGCTTTCCCGGCTTTTCCGGGGCTTCCCCGTCATTGAGGAGGCCAGACATGGCTAAAAAGGATTCGGCTAAAAAGGATTCGGCCAAGAAGGATTCCGCGAAGAAGGCAGCCGCTCCCGCCACCATCACGCTCAAGCACCTCGCCGCTGACATTGCGGACAGCCAGGACCTCTCCAAGAAGCGCGCCGAGGCCGTCCTGACCGATATGGTCGATCTGATCACCAAGCACCTGAAGAAGGGCGACCGGGTCCGGATCGTCGGGCTTGGCATCCTTCAGGTCCGCAAGCGCGCCGCCCGCACCGGCCGCAATCCCGCCACCGGCGAAGCCATCCACATCAAGGCCAGCAAGAAGGTCACCTTCCGCCCGGTCAAGGAACTGAAAGAGGCGATCTGAGCGGCTACGTTTTGTTAAGGCTGATCCGCGCCGTTCCGGCCGCAGCGCGGCCCGCTTTTCTGCTATACCGCCTGCTTCCCCAAGCCCTGCTCCCCAAGACCCGGCGGTTTGACCAGACATGTCCTCCCTCACCTTCACGCATACCGTGACCGAGCGCTTCCTGCGCTACGTCACCATCGACACCCAGTCCGATCCGGAATCCCCTAGCTCGCCCTCCACCGAGAAGCAGAAGGACCTCGGCCGCGTGCTCGTCACCGAGCTGAAGGCCATCGGCATCGCGGACGCCCATCTCGACGATTACGGCTACGTCTATGGAACGATCCCGGCCAACACCGACAAGAAGGTGCCGGTGATCTGCTTCTGCTCGCACATGGACACCTCGCCCGACGTGACCGGCAAGGACGTCAAGCCGCAGATGGTGAAGAACTATCGCGGCGGCGACATCACGCTGCCTGGCGATACCAGCCAGGTGATCCGCTTCGCCGAGCACCCGGCGCTGAAGAACCAGATCGGCAACGACATCATCACCACCGACGGCACCACGCTGCTTGGGGCCGACAACAAGGCCGGCGTCGCCGAGATCATGGATGCCGCACACTTCTTCATCAACAACCCCGATGTGAAGCACGGCACGATCAAGATCCTGTTCACGCCCGACGAGGAGATCGGCCGCGGCGTCGACAATGTCGACATCAAGAAGCTGGGCGCCGATTTCGGCTACACCATGGACGGCGAGAGCGCAGGCTCCGTCGAGGACGAGACGTTCTCGGCCGACGGTGCCACCATCATCATCAACGGCGTCAGCGCCCATCCCGGCTATGCCAAGGGCAAGATGGAGCACGCGATCAAGATCGCGGCGGCCATCGTCGAGCGACTGCCGAAGGAAGGCTGTTCGCCCGAGACGACGTCGGGCAAGCAGGGCTTTCTGCATCCGATCGGCATCGACGGCGCGCTGGAACAGGCAACGCTTTCCTTCATCGTACGCGACTTCACCGAGGAAGGGTTGAAGGAAAAGGAAGTCCTGCTCGAGACCATCGTCAAGGACGTGATGAAGGACTATCCGCGTTCGACCTACAGATTCGAGGTGAAGGAGCAGTACCGCAACATGAAGCAGGTGATCGACCGTCACCCGCACATCCTCGAATACGCCATCGAGGCGATCCGCCGCGCCGGCCTGCGCCCGATGCGCACCGCGATCCGCGGCGGCACCGACGGCTCGCGCCTGTCCTTCATGGGCCTGCCCTGCCCCAACATCTTCGCCGGCGAGCACGCGTTCCACTCGCGTCTGGAATGGGTCAGCCGTCAGGACATGGAGAAGGCGGTGCAGACGATTGTGCACCTTGCGATGATTTGGGAGGAAAAGGCTTAGCGGCTGGCCCTTGGAGTCCGAGCCCGAATACCTCCACAGCGTCATGGCCGGGCTTGTCCCGGCCATCCACGGCCCGCCGCGCGGCACGAAGAACGTGGATGCCCGGGACAAGCCCGGGCATGACGGGCCAGTGCAAATAATCGCAGCGATCTACGGAACGTATCCGGCGCGAGGCGCGTTGCCGCTTCAAGTCCCAAGGATCAAAATAGTGAGCACAAAGGCCTCAGCCGGTCAGCACCGGGCTGGGGCCTTTTCGTGTCTTGCTGTGCGACATCGAGTTCCCCACACGTAACACTATTGCGGGTCGACACTGTTCCGGCGGCCATGCTACCGCAAGCGGATCAGAACCCGAGACCCCAGTGATTTCGATCGGCCGCCCCACCAGCTCTTGGAACCTGCGCAACTGGCGCGGGCTCGTGGCTGTGCTCGTCGCGGTGATGTATCTGCTGTCGGGCGTGCTTCACGGTGCACACGACATCGATGTCACCAGCCCCTCGGGCGGCTCGGAGATCGCCTCGATCCTCGACGATGGTGCCACCGGCCATGACGATCACAAGGCGCCCGGCGGCCACCACTGCCATGGCTGCTTCTCGATTGCTGTCGCACAGCCGCTGCAGTCCGGAGCAGCGGCCGAGATCGTCTCAGCACCGATCGCGCAGCGCGAGCCTGCACTGATCGGCATTGCGCCCGACACCGACTTCCCGCCTCCCAAACATCTGACCTGAACTGATCAGCCGGGCGCCCGCGCGCCCCCGATGCTAATGTTCACAGGTCACCTCTAATGTCTTGCAGACGGACTGCCGCGCGCCTCGCGTGCGCGATGGCGATTCTCGTTGGCCCCTGGCTGACGCAGCACACTCACGCCCAGACGCTGACGATGCGCGCAGCGCTGTCGCGCGCGTTGGCCGCAAGCCCACGCCTGACGGCGGCGGAACGCGATGTCGGCATCGCGACGGGCCAGCGCATCCAGGCGGGCGCGCTCCTCAATCCGGAACTGTCCTATGAACAGGACAACTCCCTCGGCTCGGGCATCTATCGCGGCACCAGATCGGCCGAGACCACACTCCAGATCAGCCAGGCCTTCGAGCTGTTCGGCAAGCGTGACGCGCGGATCGCCGCGGGCGCGGCCGGCATCGAGGTCGCCGCGATCCAGCGCAAGGCCGTCAGGCTGGAGGTGCTGTCGGAGACCGCGATCGCCTTCCTCAGCGTGCTCGGAGCGCAGCGCCGCATCCAGATCCTCGACGAGCAGATCAGCGCAATCGACAAACTGACGCCGCTGTTGCGCCGCCGCGTCGAGGCCGGCGCCTCCTCACCGGCCGAGACCGGCCGTGCCGAGGTCGCTTCCGCCCTGGTGAAGGCCGACCGCGAACGCTTCAAGGCGACGCTCGCGAGCGCGCGGCGAGAACTCGCGGTGCTGATGGGAGACTCCACGGCCAAATTCGGTGAAGTCTCGGGCCGGCTCGACACCATGGGAAAGCCGCCGACGTTCCAGTCGGTCGTCGCCGCCATCGACGCCAATCCGCAGCTCGTGCGCTGGACCGCGGTGTATGCCCAGCGCAATGCCGAGCTGTTGATGGCGCGCTTGCGGCCCTATCCCGACGTCCGCATCGCCGCCGGCTGGCGCCATTTCAACGAGACCAATGACGATGCGGTGCGGCTCTCCGTCTCGGTGCCGATCCCCGTGTTCGACCAGAACCAGGGCAACATCCTCTCTGCGCAGGAAAGTCTCGCCAAGACCAGGGCCGAGCGCGAGGCCAACCGCAACACGCTAATCGTCATCGCCGGCCGTGCCTACGACTCGCTGCAGGGCTCGCTGCGCGAGCTCGCGGTGCTGCGCGAGACCGCAATCCCCAAGGCGAGCGAAGCGGCCGAAGCGATCTCGCAAGGCTACGGCCAGGGCCGCTTCACCCTGCTCGAAGTGCTCGATGCCCAGGCCAGCGTGTCGCAGGCGCGGCTGCGCGAGCAGGAGGCGCTGCAGAACTTCCACGCCGGCGTTGCCACCATCGAAGGCCTCGTCGGCAACCCCTTCGCGCTGGCCCGGGAGGGCGCCCGATGAAAATCTCCTCCACCATCCTCGTCGCCATCCTTGCCGCCGCGATCGGCGCCTACGGCTATGCCCTGCTCGCCCCGGCCAAGGTCGCGCCGACCGAGCATGCCGCGGACAAGAAGCCGGAGAAGCCGAACGACCATGTCGAGCAGGACGAGCACGGCGCCGACCGCATCCGCATCTCCGACGTCAAGCTGGCCGCCGCCGGCGTCACGCTGGCCGAAGCCGCGAGTGCCACGCTGACCGACACGCTCGCCTTCAACGGCATCCTGCGCGCCAATCAGGAAGCGGTCGTTCAGGTCACACCCCGCTTTCCCGGAATTGCAAAGTCGCTTCCGAAGCGCATCGGCGACAGGGTCGGCAAGGATGATCTGCTCGCCACCATCGAGAGCAACCAGAGCCTCACCGTGTACGAGCTGAAGGCGCCGCTGGCGGGCACCGTCATCGAGCGGCAGATCTCGCTCGGCGAATACGCCTCCGAGCAGAAGCCGGCCTTCGTCGTCGCCGACCTCTCCAGCATCTGGGTCGACCTGTCGGTCTACCGGCAGGACCTGCGGCGCGTGCGCCTCAACGACGAGGTGCTGATCAATCCGGACGACGGTCGCGGCGAGATCAAGGGCACGATTTCCTACATGGCGCCGATCGGCTCGAGCGAAACCCAGACCGCGCTGGCCCGCGTGGTGCTGCCAAATCCCGATGGTCGCCTGCGTCCCGGCCTGTTCGTCACGGCGCGGCTGATCCTGGCCGCCCGCAATGTCGCGGTCGCCGTGCGCCGCAGCGCGATCCAGACGCTGGAGAACAGGACCATCGTGTTCGTCCGCGAGGACGGCGACAAGATCGAGGCGCGCCCGGTCGAGCTCGGGGATGCCGATCCCAAATTCGTGGAGATCCGCGCCGGCCTTGCCGCCGGCGAGCGCTATGTCGCCGAGAACAGCTTTGTCGTGAAGGCCGAGATGGGCAAGGGAGACGGCGACCATGATTGACGCCCTCCTCGCCTTCTCGGTCCGCCAGCGCTGGCTGGTGGTGCTGCTCGCGCTCGCGGCCGGCGCCGTCAGTGCCTGGAATTTCACGCGCCTGCCGATCGACGCCGTGCCTGATGTCACCAACGTGCAGGTCCAGATCAACACCCGCGCGCCCGGCCTGTCGCCGCTCGAAGCCGAGCAACGGATCACCTTCCCGATCGAGACCGCGATGGGCGGCCTGCCCAGGCTCGACTACACCCGCTCGATCTCGCGCTATGGGCTCAGCCAGGTCACCGTCGTGTTCCAGGACGGCACCGACATCTACTTCGCGCGTCAGCTCGTCAACGAGCGCATCCAGCAGGCCAAGGATCAGCTTCCTGCAGGCACCGAGGTCGCGATGGGGCCGATCTCGACCGGCCTCGGCGAGATCTACGTCTACTCGGTCGAGGCCAAAGCCGGCGCGAAGTCGCCGACCGGTGCCGAATTCACACCGACGGAGCTGCGCACCATCCAGGACTGGATCATCAAGCCGCAGCTGCGCACCGTTCCCGGCGTGATCGAGGTCAACTCGATCGGCGGCTATGAGCGGCAATTCCACGTGCTGCCGGTCCCCGGCCGGCTGATGGCCTACAAGCTCGGCTTCCGCGACATCATGACGGCGCTCGCCGCCAACAACGCCAATGTCGGCGCCGGCTATATCGAGCGCAACGGCGAGCAATATCTCGTGCGCGCGCCCGGCCAGGTCGCCGACATCGCCGACATCCGCGACATCGTGATCGGCTCGCGCGGCGGCGTACCGGTGCGGATCCGCGACGTCGCCGAGGTCAGCGAGGGACACGACCTGCGCACCGGTGCGGCGACGACAAACGGCAGCGAGACCGTGCTCGGCACCGCCATGCTGCTGATCGGCGAGAACAGCCGCAGCGTGGCCCAGCGCGTGGCGGCACGCCTCAAGGAGATCGCAAAATCGCTGCCCGACGGCGTGATCGCGCGCGCGGTCTACGACCGCACGCATCTGGTGGAAGCGACCATCCAGACCGTCGAGAAGAACCTCGTCGAGGGCGCGGCGCTGGTGATCGCGGTGCTGTTCCTGATCCTCGGCAACATCCGCGCCGCGCTGATCACAGCCTGCGTCATCCCGCTGTCGATGCTGTTCACGATCACGGGCATGGTCGAGGGCAAGGTCAGCGCCAATCTGATGAGTCTGGGCGCAATCGATTTCGGCATCATCGTCGACGGCGCGGTCATCATCGTCGAGAATTGCCTGCGCCTGCTCGCCGTCGAACAGCACCGGCGCGGCCGGCTGCTGTCGCTGGAGGAACGACTTGAAACCATCCGCGCCGGCAGCAGCGAGGTGATCAAGCCGAGCCTGTTCGGCACGCTGATCATCGCCGTCGTCTATCTCCCTGTCCTCACCCTGACGGGGACCGAGGGCAAGATGTTCACGCCGATGGCGCTGACCGTGCTGATGGCGCTCGCGGGCGCGGCGCTGTTGTCGGTGACCTTCGTCCCGGCCGCGGTGGCGATGGTCGTCACCGGCAAGGTCTCCGAGACGGAGAACATCTTCATGCGGGCAGCCAAGCGGATCTATGTGCCGCTGCTCGACCGTGCCATCCGATATCGCCGCAGCGTGGCATTCGCCGCCGTCCTCATCGTTGCCGGCAGCCTGTTTGCCGCGACGCGCATGGGCGGCGAATTCATCCCGAGCCTGGACGAAGGCGACATCACCATCGAGACCATCCGGATTCCCGGCACCAGCCTGACCCAGAGCGTCGACATACAGCTTCGGCTGGAGAAGGCGGTCAGGCAGGTGCCGGAGGTGGCGACCATCTTCTCCAAGATCGGCACCGCCGAGATCGCCAACGATCCGATGCCGCCGAACGTCGCCGACACCTATGTCACGCTGAAGCCGCGCGATGAATGGCCCGATCCCGCCAAGCCGAAGGACGAGGTCGTCGCCGAGCTCGAGCGCGCCGCCAACACCCTGCCCGGCACCGCCTATGGCATGACCCAGCCGATCCAGATGCGCTTCAACGAGCTCATCGCCGGCATCCGCAGCGACGTCGGCGTCAAGATTTTCGGCGACGACCTCGACGTGCTCGCCGGCATTGCCCAGCAGGTCAACGGCGTGGTCCGCGGCATCGAGGGCGCCGCCGACGTCAAGACCGAGCAGATCGCCGGCCTGCCGATCCTCACCGTCAAGCTCGACCGCCCGGCGCTGTCGCGCTACGGGCTCAGCATCGGTGAGGTGCAGAACCTCGTCGAGATCGCGATCGGCGGCAAGCCGGCTGGCAAGCTGTTCGAGGGCGATCGCCGCTTCGACATCGTTGTGCGCCTGCCGGAGAGCCTGCGCGCCGATCCGGACGCGATCAAGTCGCTGCCGATCCCGCTGCCGCCGGGCGAGGATGTGGCGGCCGTCACGAAAACCGCATGGCCGGGCGCAAACGCGCCGTTGCGGTACGTCCCGCTGTCCTCCGTCGCGACGATCGAGGTCGCGCCGGGCCCGAACCAGATCAGCCGCGAGAACGGCAAGCGCCGCATCGTGGTGATGGCCAATGTCAGGGGGCGCGATCTGCGCTCCTTCGTCGCCGAGACGCAAGCCGCCGTCGCGGAGAAGGTCAAGCTGCCGCCGGGTTACTGGATCGGCTGGGGCGGACAGTTCGAGCAACTGGTCTCCGCGACCAAGCGGCTGACAATGGTCGTTCCGGTGGCGCTGCTGCTGGTGTTCCTGCTGTTGTTCACGAGCATGGGATCGGTGGCCGATGCGGCGCTGGTGTTCTCCGGCGTGCCGCTGGCGCTGACCGGCGGCGTCGCGGCGCTGCTGCTGCGCGGCATTCCGTTGTCGATCAGCGCCGGCGTCGGCTTCATCGCGCTGTCGGGCGTTGCCGTGCTCAACGGCCTCGTCATCATCGCCTTCATCGAGCGGCTGCGCAGCGAGGGGCGGCCCGTCGCCGAGGCCGTGCGCGAGGGCGCGCTGACGCGGCTACGCCCGGTGCTGATGACGGCACTGGTGGCGTCCCTCGGCTTCGTGCCGATGGCGCTCGCGACCGGTGCCGGCGCCGAGGTGCAGCGGCCGCTCGCGACCGTGGTGATCGGCGGCATCATCTCTTCGACCGTGCTGACGCTACTGGTGCTGCCGGCGCTCTATTTGCTGTTCCGCCGTGACGTCGCGCGCGAAACGCCTACAATGGCACCTGATTTGGCGGCTTCCGGGGAGCGCTAGCATTGGGCAGCCACGACCACCACGGTCATCACCACCATGACCAGGCCGACCACGCGCATGATCACGGCCACACGCATGTCCATGCGCCCGCCAGTTTCGGCAGAGCGTTTGCGATCGGCATCAGTCTCAACACCGTGCTGGTCGTGGCGGAAGCGGTCTACGGCTATATCGGCAATTCCACCGCCCTGCTCGCGGATGCCGGCCACAATCTGTCCGACGTGCTGGGCCTGGTCGTAGCCTGGGGCGCATCGATCGCGGCGCGGCGCGCGCCGAGCGGCCGCTTCACCTACGGCTTTCGCACTTCCACCATCCTGGCGGCGCTTGCCAACGCCGTGTTCCTGCTGGTCGCCACCGGCGCGATCGGCTGGGAGGCGATTCTGCGCCTGCGCGAGCCGGAGCCGGTCGCGGGCGTCACCGTGATGGTGGTGGCCGGCATCGGCATCCTCATCAACGGCTTCACCGCATTGCTGTTCGCGCGCGGACGCAAGGACGACATCAACATCGAAGGCGCGTACTTGCACATGGCGGCCGACGCCGCGGTCTCGCTCGGCGTGGTGGTCTCGGCGGCGCTGATCATCTGGACCGGCTGGCTCTGGCTCGATCCCGTCACCAGCCTCGTGATCTGCGCCACCATCCTCTGGAGCACCACCAGCCTGCTGCGCGGCTCGATCGACATGTCGATGGCGGCGGCCCCCAGGGGCACCGATCTCACCGCGATCAAGCTGTTCCTGCTGGAACGGCCCGGCGTCTCGGCAATCCACGATCTCCACGTCTGGCCGATCTCGACCACCGAGACGGCGCTGACCTGCCATCTCGTCATGCCCAATGGAGCTGGCGACGCATTCCTGATGGAGACCGCGCAGCAACTGAAGGCGTCGTACCGCATCGGCCACACCACGCTTCAGGTGGAGACGCAGCCGGACAATGGCTGCGCGCTGGCGCCGGATGATGTGGTGTGAGTGGCTGCTGCGGACGTTGTCCCAAGTCCCTCACCGTCACCCTGAGGTGCTCGCCTCTTCGGCGAGCCTCGAAGGGCGACGGCCCGGCTGCATCCTGGCCGTTCATCCTTCGAAGCTCCCGGCGCGATGCTGAGCATCGCACCAGTCGCACCTCAGGATGACGGGTCTGATAGGTAAGCCGCTATGATGGCAGAGGCCTACCCCGCCTTCGCCGTCACGATCCAGATCGCGCCCTGCAACGCCACGCTCTGCCCCTTCTGGAACGGCGCGAGCGTTTCGCGGATCGACGCCTTGGCGGCCGCATATGTCTCCGGCGGATGGCCCTGCAGCGCGCGGCTGGCGGGGCCGATCTGGAGCGAGCCCTCGACCGCCGCATCGAGACCGCCACCGATGGCGATGTCCATCGCCAGATTGTGCGGCTCCATCGCCACGTTGACGAAGCCCGCGCCCGACAGGATACGCATCACGCGCTCTTCCGAGGCGAAGGCGAACGGGCCCGGCTCCTCCGGCCCGACCGGCGGCATCTTGGGCACATGTTTGTAGACCGCCATCAGCGGCGCCATCATCCACGGATTTTCCTTCGGCTCGCGCCAGCAGGCAAACGCCAGCCGCCCCGACGGCTTCAGCGCGCGGCGCAGATTGGTGAAGGACGCGATGGGATCGGCGAAGAACATCACGCCGAAGCGCGAGGCGAGCAGATCAAAACTCGCCGGCTCGAACGGATAGACGGTCGCATCCGCCAGCACGAAATCGAGCGGCAGCCCTTTTGGCGCAAACGCGCGCGCCTGCGACAGCATCGGTTCGGAGACGTCGAGGCCGAGCGCAAATCCATTTGGCGCCACTGCTTTGGCGAACGCAAACGTCGTCGCGCCGGAGCCGCAACCGACATCGAGAATGCGCTCGCCCGGCTTCGGCCTCGCGCGATCGATCAGCACCTCGGCAATGGGTCCGAGCAGCGTTTCCTGTGCCGCATGGCGGTCGGCCCAGCGCTGTCCGCTCGGCCCGTTCCAATAGGCGATCTGGTCGGCGTTTTGCTCGTGTCCACTTGGCTGTTGCATTGAGCCCCCTGTCGTTTTGCGGGTGGTGATACCACGCCGAAAGCCAATCAAGCGGTCAAATCAGCGCGGTTTGCGACGCGCCCACCTCTTGCTCCAGCACCCACTGGAGCGCTAAAGAGGCGCCGTGGGGCGGTTAGCTCAGCTGGTTAGAGCATCTCGTTTACACCGAGAGGGTCCGCGGTTCGAATCCGTGACCGCCCACCAAACTCCGGACACCCGAATCTCAATCCCCCGGCCTGCCTGGCAGCCCCGGCACGGCGTCGATCCATACCGCCGCCGACTGGCACCAGATCTGGCGGCTGGGCCGCAATTGGTCGCGCTGGCGGATGCTGCCCCAGCGGATGCCCCAATCGTCGGCCTGGTCGCCCTCGCCGCTGGTGAACAGCGGGGAGCCGCAGTCGGCGCAAAAGTGCTGGAAGCGCATCCGGCCATTGTCGCCGCGCTTGCCGTAGACCTTCGGGGTGCCGCCGGTCAGCTTGACGTCGGCACTGGTGCAGATCGCGGTCACCCGGAACGGCGATCCCGTCAGGCTCTGGCAGTCCCGGCAATGACAGACCGAGACCGTCTCCGGATCGATCTCGGCCTCGAAGGTGATCTGCCCGCAACGGCATTGGCCGTCGATCTGCATCGCCGCATCCTCTTGTCCGTCGTCCCCTGCCCCAAACAAAAACGGCGCCCGAAGGCGCCGTTTTATCATGTTTCCGAGCTGCGATCTCAGTGAGCGGTCAGGCCGCCGGCGGCTTCGTCGCCGTCCGGCTTCACCGTCACCTTGGTGTCCTCTTCCCAGACGATCGGCACCGGCTTCTTCACCAGCGCCCTGGCGACGACGTCGTCGAGGCGCGAGACCGGGATGATCTCCATGCCGCCCTTGATCGCATCGGAAATCTCCGTGAGATCCTTGGCGTTGTCCTCGGGGATCAGCACCGTCTTGATGCCGCCGCGGGCAGCAGCCAGCAGCTTCTCCTTCAGGCCGCCGATCGGCAGCACGCGGCCGCGCAGCGTGATCTCGCCGGTCATCGCGACATCGTGGCGGACCGGAATGCCGGTCATGACCGAGATGATCGCGGTGGCCATCGCCACGCCCGCGGACGGACCGTCCTTCGGCGTCGCGCCTTCCGGCACGTGCACGTGGATGTCGCGGCGGTCGAACAGCGGCGGCTCGATGCCGTAGACGATCGCACGCGAGCGGACATAGGACGCCGCCGCCGAGATCGACTCTTTCATCACGTCGCGCAGATTGCCCGTGACCGTCATCTTGCCCTTGCCCGGCATCATGACGCCTTCGATGGTCAGCAGCTCGCCGCCGACGTCCGTCCAGGCAAGGCCGGTGACGATGCCGACCTGCGGCTCGCTCTCGATCTCGCCGTAGCGATACTTCGGCACGCCCAGAAGCTCTTCGAGAGTCTTCTCGGTGACCTTGACCGACTTCTTCTTGGAGATCATCAGCTCCTTCACCGCCTTGCGGGCGAGTGTGGAGAGCTCACGCTCCAGATTACGCACGCCCGCTTCGCGGGTGTAGCGGCGGATCAGAAGCAGCAGCGCGTCGTCGTCGATCGAGAACTCCTTGGAGTCCAGGCCGTGCTTGGACACCGCGTTCGGGATCAGGTGCTTGCGCGCGATCTCGACCTTCTCGTTCTCGGTGTAACCCGCGATCCGGATGATCTCCATGCGGTCCATCAGCGGGCCGGGAATATTGAGCGTATTCGCGGTCGTGATGAACATGACGTTCGACAGATCGTAGTCGACCTCCAGATAGTGGTCGGCAAACGTCCCGTTCTGCTCGGGGTCGAGGACCTCGAGCAAGGCCGAGGACGGATCGCCGCGGAAATCGGCGCCCATCTTGTCGATCTCGTCCAGCAGGAACAGCGGATTGGACGACTTCGCCTTGCGCATCGACTGGATGATCTTGCCGGGCATCGAGCCGATATAGGTGCGGCGGTGACCGCGGATCTCGGCCTCGTCGCGCACGCCGCCGAGCGATACGCGCACGAATTCGCGCCCCGTCGCCTTCGCGATCGACTTGCCGAGCGAGGTCTTGCCGACGCCGGGCGGTCCGACGAGGCACAGGATCGGGCCAGTCAGCTTGTTGGCGCGCGACTGCACCGCGAGATACTCGACGATGCGTTCCTTGACCTTCTCGAGACCGTAGTGATCGGAGTCCAGAACGGCCTGCGCCGCTCCCAGATCCTTCTTCACCTTGGACTTCTTGTTCCACGGAATCGACAGCAGCCAATCCAGATAGTTGCGCACGACGGTCGCTTCCGCGGACATCGGCGACATCTGGCGCAGCTTCTTCAATTCATGCTGCGCCTTCTCGCGCGCTTCCTTGGAGAGCTTGGTCTTGGAGATCTTCTCTTCGAGATCGGCGAGCTCGTCGCGACCGTCGTCGTCGCCGAGCTCCTTCTGGATCGCCTTCATCTGCTCGTTGAGATAATACTCGCGCTGGGTCTTCTCCATCTGGCGCTTGACGCGCGAGCGGATGCGCTTCTCGACCTGCAGCACCGAGATCTCGCTCTCCATCAGGCCCAGCACCTTCTCGAGGCGCGTGGTGACGGACAACGTCTCCAGGATGCCCTGGCGGTCCGCGATCTTGACTGCGAGATGCGAGGCAACGGTGTCGGCGAGCTTGGCGAAATCGGTGATCGCCTGCACGACACCGACGACCTCGGCGGAGATCTTCTTGTTGAGCTTCACGTAGCTCTCGAAGTCGGACACGACCGAACGCGACAGCGCTTCCGCCTCGACCGACTTCGCGTCGGTGTCGGCGAGCGCAATTGCGGTCGCTTCGTAATACTCGCTGCGATCGGTGTACTTCTGCACGCGCGCACGCTCGAGCCCTTCGACCAGCACCTTCACGGTGCCGTCGGGAAGCTTCAGGAGCTGGAGCACGCTGGCAAGCGTACCGGTCTCGTAAATGGCATCGGGCGCCGGATCATCGTCCGACGCGTTCTTCTGCGTCGCGAGCATGATCAGCGCGTCGTTCTTCATCACCTCTTCGAGCGCGCGGATCGACTTCTCGCGGCCGACGAAGAGCGGAACGATCATATGCGGGAAGACGACGATGTCGCGCAGCGGCAGCACGGGATAAGCGTGTGTTTCGCCATGGACAATGGTTGGCCGGGGTTTTGGATTCGTCATGGCCTTTTCCTTTTGCTTTGCCCCCTTGCACGCAGCCCGCCATGCTCATGCGCAACCGCCACAAGGTGCCGAGGTGATCCACAAAACCAGCCTGCCATTTGCAGGGCGGACCGGGCTTGCCGGATCGGAACTGAGGCGAATCTTGAACAGAAGTGTCGCTCGCCGTCGATATTAGGTGGCTATCGACCGGGGGGGTGTCAAGTCATTGAAAGACGCGCGCCATCAGGCGCTTACGCACGCGAATAAGCGACGCAACATCGGCTGCGGAGGTACTTTCCGCAGCCCTTACTTGATAAGACGATTGGAGCGTTCCAGCGCCGCAAATCAGGCGCTGGCGTTCTCGACGGCGCGATCGGACCGATCGGCGTAGATGTAGAGCGGACGGGCCGTTCCTTCCACGACTTCGCGCGAAATCACGACTTCTTCCACACCTTCGAGGCCCGGCAGGTCGAACATGGTCTCGAGCAGGATCGCCTCCAGGATCGAACGCAGACCACGCGCGCCGGTCTTGCGCTCGATCGCCTTGCGGGCGACCGCGCCAAGCGCCTCGTCGGCGAAGGTCAGCTCGATGTTCTCCATCTCGAACAGCCGCTGGTACTGTTTCACCAGCGCGTTCTTCGGCTCGGTGAGGATCTTCTTCAGCGACGTCTCGTCGAGGTCCTCGAGCGTCGCCACGACCGGCAGACGGCCGACGAACTCGGGGATGAGGCCGTACTTCAAGAGGTCCTCAGGCTCGACGTGACGGAATATCTCGCCGGTCCGGCGATCCTCCGGCGCGAGCACCTGGGCGGCGAAGCCGATCGAGGTCGAACGGCCGCGCGCCGAGATGATCTTCTCGAGGCCGGCGAACGCACCGCCGCAGATGAACAGGATGTTGGTGGTATCCACCTGCAGGAACTCCTGCTGCGGATGCTTGCGGCCGCCCTGCGGCGGGACCGAAGCCACCGTGCCTTCCATGATCTTCAGCAGCGCCTGCTGCACGCCCTCACCCGATACGTCGCGCGTGATCGAGGGATTGTCGGACTTGCGGCTGATCTTATCGATTTCGTCGATGTAGACGATGCCGCGCTGGGCGCGCTCGACATTGTAGTCGGCGGCCTGGAGCAGCTTCAGGATGATGTTCTCGACGTCCTCGCCGACATAGCCGGCTTCGGTCAGCGTCGTCGCGTCAGCCATCGTGAAGGGCACGTCCAGGATGCGGGCGAGCGTCTGCGCGAGCAGCGTCTTGCCCGAGCCGGTCGGACCGATCAGCAGGATGTTCGACTTCGCAAGCTCGACGTCGTTGTGCTTGGTCTGGTGATTGAGGCGCTTGTAGTGGTTGTGCACCGCGACCGACAGGACCTTCTTGGCATGGCTCTGGCCGATCACGTAATCGTCCAGCACCTTGCAGATTTCCTTCGGCGTCGGAATGCCGTCGCGCGACTTGACCAGCGAGGATTTGTTCTCCTCGCGGATGATGTCCATGCACAGCTCGACGCACTCGTCGCAGATGAAGACCGTGGGACCCGCGATCAGTTTGCGGACTTCGTGCTGGCTCTTGCCGCAGAACGAGCAATATAGCGTGTTCTTGGAGTCGCTCGTGCCGACCTTACTCATTCATGTCTCCGTCCGCGGTTCGATCTCGTCCGCTCGATCGCCCATTCCGACACAGTAGTCGGCATGGGAGTCAAATAGAGCAAATTCCGTACCAAAAAAGACCCTACGCGTTACATCCCGTGCGAATCACGGTCACTCGACTCTCCGCGAGAGTAGCCGATCTTTCGTAGCCAACCATGCTGTCACCCGACTATCAAGAATTCGCTAATCGGGGAGCTGCCGGCTACCCGTGACAATACCGTGATTTCACGTCTTGGCACGGGAGAACTGATCGAAATCGCGGCTGCGTGGCTGGATTGCCACGAAAAACAAGCACGAAAGCGGAACTTTCTGCCTGCCGCTGGGCGCAAAATTGATTTTGCGCGCCCTCCGAACGCGTCCTTAGCAGGAACGGCGTCCTGACGATCCCCCGCGACGCCGGGGATCGCTGCTGCATCCCGGTAGTGCTACGGGGTCTTCACGCCCGCCGGCTCCTCGGCGCGCTTGTCGATGACCCTGTCCACCAGACCGAACTCCTTGGCGTCGTTCGCGGTCAGGAACTTGTCGCGTTCCAGCGCATCCTCGATCGTCTTGTAGGTCTGGCCGGTGTGCTTCACGTAGATTTCGTTGAGCCGCTTCTTCAGGTTCAGGATTTCCTGGGCGTGCAGCATGATGTCGGTGGCCTGGCCCTGGAAGCCGCCGGAGGGCTGATGCACCATGATGCGCGCGTTCGGCAGCGAGAAGCGCATGTCCTTCTCTCCGGCGCAGAGCAGCAGCGAGCCCATCGAGGCCGCCTGGCCCGTGCACAGCGTCGAGACCGGCGGACGGATGAACTGCATGGTGTCGTAGATCGCAAGGCCCGACGTCACCACGCCGCCCGGCGAGTTGATGTACATCGAGATTTCCTTCTTCGGATTTTCCGCCTCAAGGAACAAGAGCTGCGCGACGATCAGCGTCGACATGCCGTCCTCGACCGGTCCGGTCAGAAAGATGATGCGCTCCTTCAAAAGGCGCGAGAAAATGTCGTAGGCGCGCTCGCCACGGTTGGTCTGCTCGACCACCATGGGCACGAGGTTCATGTAGGTTTCAACCGGATCGCGCATGAGTCACCTGGGTTTTAGGAGGACATCGCCAGTCTTGGCTGCCAGGCTTGCTGGACTTGCCGGAAGGCCGATGGACGTCCCGTGATGCAGGAAGTTGGTAGAAGTAGAACGCGTAGGTAAAGGGCGTACCGACAAATATAGCCCAATTCGCGCCAGACAAGTGCGGAGCGAATTAAGGCTTAATCCACCCGGCACTTGAAGCTGATTCTCGCAAAAAGGCCCAGCCAGCCACATGGCTAGCCGGGCCTGATCCTTGATCATCCTTAATAGAAGGCTTTCTTGGGGAAAGGATCGCTCAAAGCCTTCAGGCTGCGGTCTTTTCCGTCTCGTCGTCCTTGTAGAGGTCGTCGCGCGAGACCTTCTTCTCGGTCACGTTGGCGAGCTCGAGGATGAAGTCGACGACCTTGTCCTCGTAAATCGGTGCACGAAGCTGGGCCAACGCCTGGGCGTTGCTGCGGTAATAGTCCCAGACTTCCTTCTCGCGCCCGGGCATCGAGCGCGCCCGCTCGATCACGGCACGGCCGACCTCGTCGTCGGTCACGGTGATCTTGTTCTTCTCGCCGATCTCCGAGAGCACGAGGCCGAGGCGCACGCGGCGGTCGGCGATCTTGCGGTACTCTTCCTTGGCGGCGTCCTCAGTGGTGTTCTCGTCGGCAAAGGTCTTGGCCGCGGAGTCCATCTCGGCCCTGACCGAGTTCCACATCAGATTGAACTCCTCGTCGACGAGCGAGGGCGGTGCCTCGAAGCGATGGGCCTCGTCGAGCTGGTCGAGCAGCGCACGCTTGACGCGCTGGCGCGTCGCGGTCGAGAACTCGGCGACCAGCCGCTCGCGCGCAGCCTCCTTCAGCTTGTCCAGCGATTCGAGGCCAAGCGTCTTGGCGAACTCGTCGTCGATCGCGATGTCCTGCGGCGCCTCGATCGTCGTCGCGGTGGTCTCGAACTCGGCCGGCTGGCCGGCGAGCTTCTCGCTCATGTAGTTCTTCGGGAACGTCACCTTGAGCGTGCGGGTCTCTCCCGCGCCGATGCCGATGAGCTGCTCCTCGAAGCCCGGAATGAAGGTGTTGGAGCCGATCACGACCTGGATGCCCTCGCCGGTGCCGCCCTCGAAGGCTTCGCCGTTGATGGTGCCCTTGAAGCTGATGGTGACGCGGTCGCCCGACTCAGCCTTGGCGCCGTCCGCCTTCGCGGCATAGCCGCGGTTGGAATCAGCGATGCGCTTGATCGCCTCGTCGACGTCGGCGTCGGTCACGTCGGCGACCGGCTTCTCGACCTGGAAGGACTTGAAGTCGGCGAGCGCGATCGCCGGCACCACCTCGATCGCGACCGTGTAGGTCAGATCGGTCTTGCCGCTCAACAGCTCCTCGACCTCGGCCTGCTCGCTCGGCATGGTGATCTTCGGCTCGGTCGCAAGGCGGAAGCCGCGCTCGGAGAACAGCTGCGTGTTGGTGTCGCGGATGGTCTGGTCGATGGTCTCGGCCATCACCGAGCGGCCATAGACCTTCTTGAGGTGAGAGACCGGCACCTTGCCGGGACGGAAGCCGTTGATGCGGACCTTGTCCTTGAGGTCGACGAGCTTGGCGCCGGCCTTGGCGTCGAGATCAGACGCGGGAACGCTGATCTTGAACTCGTGCTTCAAACCTTCCGAGAGGGTTTCTGTGACCTGCATGGCGTCCAATCTTCTTCTCGTTCGGCCCCGGCACATTGCGTGTCGGGACGCTGTCATTAATCGATCCGGCGCGAGGCGAACGCCTCAACGCCGGCGGTTCATCGAACCGCTTCCGCCGGAAAAACTCCGTGTGGAAGCAGCCCTTCAGTAATCCGTGCAAACGCTGAAAGCGCTTGGTGCGGGCGGAGGGACTCGAACCCCCACAACTTTCGTCACTGGAACCTAAATCCAGCGCGTCTACCAGTTCCGCCACGCCCGCGTAATTTGCATCAAGACCGGCCGCGATGCCGCGGGCGGCGGGCTTATAGCATGTGCCCGCCTGTTCGCAGCAAAAAAATGGCCTGATCGAGGCAGGCTTCAAGTCGGCAGCAAGTAGGCAGGATGGCTGGACTTATCCAGTGCGGCATGGTCCGGATCGAGCCATGAAAATGCGGATATTCGACCCGACCAGGCGCGAGGTTCTCGGCGGTCTTGGCGCCTCGCTCGGGGCCTCTGCGGCCGGGTTGATGTCCGGCGGTGCGGGCCCGCTGGTGACCGCCCAGGTCGCGCTCCAGGCCCGACTCGCGACCCTGGCTCTGCGGCCAGGTCAGCCGGCTACACCAATCTGGGAGCTCGCCGCCGTAAGCCACACCAGGGGCGTCCGTCTCAAGCGTGGCGACCGCTGCGAGGTGGTCTTCCGGAACGACCTGCCTGTGCCGCTTGCCCCAGTCTGGTACGGCCTGAATGCCGCGGCCGGGGCAGACCCGCTGCGGGGGCGCGCCCCGACAGCGCCGGATGCCACCGAAACATCAATTATTTCAATAGCAAATGCCGGAACTCTACTAGCCGACTTCCGCCTTTTCGAGGACGGCCTCAAGCAACCCGCACGCCCGCTTCCGATCATCGCCGACGAAACAATCCGGGTCGCCGTCGATCGCGACGAGATCCTGCTGATCGAGGAATGGCGCTTGCGGCAGGACGGGACCGCGCTGCCCCCGGGGCATGACCCGAGGGACACGACACCGCTCTACACAATCAACGGGCAGACTTCATTCAAACTCTCAGCCAAGGCCGGTGAGCGGTTGCGGCTGCGCTTCATCAACGGCTCGCAACGATCTGTCCTGGCGATCAAATTGGAGAATCACGACGTCCGCGTGGTGGCGCTGGACGGACAACCGGCCGAGCCGTTCCCGGCACGGAGCGGCGCCCTGGTGCTGGCCCCCGGGGCACGCGCCGACGCCGTAGTGGATGCGGCCGCATCGGTCCCAATCCTGCTCCATGACGGCAAGGAGGCGCGCTCCATCGGGAAGCTCACGATATCGGGCGGACCGGACCGGCGCGTGCCGCTGCGGCCGCCCGAGCGGCTCCCGCCGAACGACCTGCCTGAGAAGCTCGATCTGAGAGCCGCCCTGCGGTTCGATGTCGCGCTCGGCGCACCCGACGCCGGCTGGACGCGGCCTGCAAGCTTCTCCGTCGCCTCCGCTCCCGCCTTCCGTACCAAGCCCGGCCGCACCGTCGTGCTGGCCCTCAAGAACCCCGCGCCGGTCACCAGTGTGTTCCACCTGCACGGCCATCACTTCCGTCTGCTCGACCGGCTCGACGACGGCTGGAAGCCCTACTGGCTCGACACGATCGCCATCGAGCCCGGCCAGACCCAGCGCATCGCCTTCGCCGCGACCTCCCCCGGACGATGGCTGATCGAATCCGTCGTCACCGACTGGGCCGCACCGCGGCTGGTGCGCTGGTACGCGGTGGAATGAGTTATCGGCCCGCACGCGTCCAGAGGTAGCGGACGTCGGGCTCCCGCTCCTCGTTCCGCGTTCCGTCGGTCTTTTCGACCAGCGTGAACCCGCGCGCTTCATAGAAGCGTCGCGCTCGCGCGTTGCGCTGGAAGGTCCAGAGCTCGAGCCGTCCGTAGGCGCCCTTGGCGATGTCGAGGAGTTCGGTGCCGACGCCGCGGCCGTGGGCAGCGGGAAGCACGTAGAGCTGCTCGATCCAGCCGTCATGGAAGGCGATAAGCCCGCTGAGCTCATCGCCGTCGAAGCGTCCCCACACGCGGCACGTCGCGAAGACATGCTCGCGGTAGAACCAGCGGTCCTCGCCGGGCGTATATAGCCCGACGAGCCGAGGCATCGCATGGTCAAAGGCAATCCGATGGAGCCGCGCTGCCGCGCCCGTATCGGTGAGCGCGAGCTCTCTGATCACTTAGTACTCCACCCCAAGCGCACCATAAATCCGCCGGTGCACGGCAGGCAGCGTCTCGGTCAAATCCTCCGCAATCAGGCCGGGTCCCGCCTCGCTGCCAGCCTCGCCGTGCATCCAGACGCCGATGCTGGCGGCTTCGAAGGCTGGCACACCTTGCGCCAAAAGCCCGGCGATGATCCCGGCGAGCACGTCGCCGGCGCCGGCGGTGGCGAGCCAGGGCGGTGCGTTGGCGGCGATGGTGGCGCGGCCGTCCGGCGCCGCGATCGTGGTGTCAGGCCCCTTCAAGAGCACGACCGCGCCGGAACGCTCGGCAGCGGCGCGGACGCGCTCCAGCTTCGAGCGGCCCGGATATTTGTTGCTGAGATCGGAGAACAGCCGCGGAAACTCGCCTTCGTGCGGCGTCAGCACCACCGCATTGTCCTGCGAGGATTTGATCGACTCGAACAGGCGCTCGGGGTTGGCGGCAAAGCTCGTCAACGCATCGGCGTCGAGCACCAGATGCCGCTGCGCGCTGAGCGCCGTGTGGACGAAGTCGCAGGTGCGCTCGCCGACGCCGGTGCCGGGACCGATCATGCAGGTGTTGTAGCGCTTGTCGCCGAGCAGCTCGCCGAACTCGATCGCGGTGTCGACGGGACGAACCATCACCGCGGTCAGCGCGGCTGCATTGATCGCGAGCGCATCGCGCGGGGTCGCCAGCGTCACGAGACCCGCACCAGCCCGCAGCGCTGCACGCGCAGCGAGCCGCGCAGCCCCCGTCGCCGCCGCATCGCCGGAGACCGCGAGCACATGGCCCCGCGCGTATTTGTGGCCGTCGATGCGCGGCACCGGAAAGGCGGCGCCCCAGAAATCCGGATCGTTCTCGAAAATCCGCGGCGCGATCTCGTCCAGCACCTTTGCGTCGATCCCGATGTCGGCGACGCGCACGTGGCCGCAATGCATCCGGCCGGGCATCAACAGGTGCGCCGGCTTCTTGCGGAAGAAGGTGACGGTCTCGGTGGCATTCACCGCCACGCCCATCACGCCGGCGCTGGTGCCGTTGATGCCGCTCGGCAGGTCGACCGCAAGCACGGGCGCGCCGTTGGCGTTGATCGCCTCGATCATCGCTCGGGCCTCGCCGTCGACCGGACGACTGAGGCCCGCGCCGAACAGCGCATCGATGATCAACGCGGGCCGTCCGATCGCCTGCGGATTGAACGGGAGCACCGGATGCTTCCAGCCGCGCGCGGCAGAGGCCGCATCGCCCTGGAGCTGGTCGCGCTCGCACATCAGGATCACCGAGACCTCCCGGCCCTGCGCGGCAAGCTCGGCGGCCGCGACGAAACCGTCGCCGCCGTTGTTGCCGGGGCCGGCCACGATCAGGATCGGCCCCTCCTCCACCAGCGCGTTGGCGGCCTCAGTGACGGCCTGGCCCGCGCTCAGCATCAGCTTGAAGCCGGGCGTGCCGGCCGCGATCGAGAGCTGGTCGGCGCGCGCCATCTCAGCGTTGGTCAGAACTTCCATGCCACTTCCCTGTACAAACGCCTCTTCAACAGGCATCTTCCGTGCCGATCCGACCGACGGAACATTGATCTGCACACAGATCGAACCGTTTGCCTATTTCGTAGTCTTCGGTATTTTGGGCCGGTCGGCTCCACCTATCAGAGTTGCTCGTTAAAAGGCTGATAACGCTCCAATAATCAGGGCATTTGTAACTTGGCATAGACCCTGCTTTCGAGGAAGCCGCTTCGGTTCGTCGTGCTCACTGGCATCTTTCAGGGTGTGGCCGGCCGTTGTTGCCGGACTGGTCAGGGTTTCAGGCATATCGAAGACAAGATCGTGCGTGACAAAAGCGCATCCTGACGAAGACGTTGCTATTTGATCGAAAGGCCGGGAGGCGCGCAGTGAAGAAAATCGAAGCCATCATCAAGCCATTCAAGCTCGACGAGGTGAAGGAAGCGCTTCAGGAAGTCGGCCTGCAAGGCATTACCGTCACCGAAGCCAAGGGCTTTGGCCGCCAAAAGGGGCACGCCGAGCTTTATCGCGGCGCGGAATACATCGTCGACTTCCTGCCCAAGGTGAAGATCGAGATCGTGATCGGCGACGATCTGGTCGAACGCGCCATCGACGCAATTCGCCGCGCCGCGCAGACCGGACGGATCGGCGACGGCAAGATTTTCGTCTCCAACATCGAAGAGGCGATCCGCATCCGAACCGGCGAATCCGGGCTGGACGCTATCTGAGCCGGGTGCTATCCCGCAGCTTGCGACACTAAGAAAAGAAATAAGGCTGCTTCGGCGGCCTGATTTCGTTTGTGCGATCGCGCGCGAACTCGCCAAAAGCGAGAACAATCTTGCTCACCTGGAAACCGACCCGCAGAGCCAAAAGGGGTATGCATGAAGACCGCCAAAGACGTCCTGAAATCGATCAAGGACAACGACGTTAAGTACGTCGACCTGCGCTTCACCGATCCGCGCGGCAAGTGGCAGCATGTGACGTTCGACGTCAGCATGATCGACGACGACATCTTCGCCGAAGGGACGATGTTCGACGGCTCCTCGATCGCCGGCTGGAAGGCGATCAACGAGTCCGACATGTGCCTGATGCCCGATCCGGTGACCGCGACGATCGATCCGTTCTTCGCCGAGACCACCATGGTCATCACCTGCGACGTGCTCGAGCCGACCACCGGCGAGCCCTATAACCGCGACCCCCGCGGCATCGCCAAGAAGGCGGAAGCCATGGTGAAGTCGATGGGCGTGGGCGACAGCGTGTTCGTCGGTCCCGAAGCCGAGTTCTTCGTGTTCGACGACGTCCGCTTCTCCAGCGGCCCCTACAACACCGGCTTCCGTCTCGACTCCTCGGAGCTGCCGACCAACTCCGACACCGAATATGAAGGCGGCAATCTCGGCCACCGCATCCGTGCCAAGGGCGGCTACTTCCCGGTCCCGCCGCAGGACTCGGTGCAGGACATGCGCTCGGAAATGCTCGGCGCCATGGCCAAGATGGGCGTCAAGGTCGAGAAGCACCATCACGAGGTCGCCTCCGCCCAGCACGAGCTCGGCATGAAGTTTGACACGCTGACGCTGATGGCCGACCACATGCAGATCTACAAGTACTGCATCCACCAGGTCGCGCACATCTACGGCAAGACCGCCACCTTCATGCCGAAGCCGATCTACGGCGACAACGGCTCGGGCATGCACGTGCACCAGTCGATCTGGAAGGACGGCAAGCCGGTGTTCGCCGGCAACAAGTACGCCGACCTGTCGGAGACCTGCCTCCACTACATCGGCGGCATCATCAAGCACGCCAAGGCGATCAACGCCTTCACCAACCCGTCGACCAACTCCTACAAGCGCCTGGTCCCGGGCTATGAGGCTCCCGTGCTGCTCGCCTATTCCGCGCGCAACCGCTCGGCCTCCTGCCGCATCCCCTACACGGCGAACCCGAAGGCCAAGCGTGTCGAGGTGCGTTTCCCCGATCCGCTCGCCAATCCCTATCTCGGCTTCGCATCGATGCTGATGGCCGGCCTCGACGGCATCAAGAACAAGATCGATCCGGGTCCGGCGATGGACAAGGACCTCTACGACCTGCCGAAGGAAGAGCTGAAGCAGATCCCGACCGTCTGCGGCTCGCTCCGCGAGGCGCTCGAAAACCTCGACAAGGACCGCGGCTTCCTCAAGAACGGCGGCGTGTTCGACGACGACTTCATCGACGCTTACATCGAGCTGAAGATGACCGAAGTCGCCCGCTTCGAAATGACCCCGCACCCGGTCGAATTCGACATGTACTACTCGGGCTAAGCCGCTCGAATAATCCCGACAAGCAAAAGGCGCTTCCGAAAGGAAGCGCCTTTTCGTTTTTGGGAGGGCGAATGCGAACTACGCCTTCACAAGCCGCCGTCCGTCCGCGCCGATCGCACCGAATGTCTGCGCGATGACCTCCGGCGTCGGCTGCGTGCCGCCGAGCGACCAATGCGCCGGCTCCTGCTCGTCGATCCTGACCCAGACGTTGCGGCGGAAGTCCGCGCTGCCATGCCCTTCGACCTCGACCATCAGGTCGGTGACGCGCGCGAGCAGGGTCTTCTTCTGCTCGGCATCCAGGATGCCGCGCACGGTGGAAATGGTGATGTAAGGCATATGTCTCTCCAATCATGTCGCGTCGTGACGACGGCGCGAGACTGGACCGGACATGCTCGTGAAGGCAGTGGCGGATAAGACAGACATCGGGCAATTTCCGCCACGCGGCCCCGCGCCGATCGGATAGGATCGACGCAACCGCCTGGAGGTCCCATGAAGCTCGCAATATTGGCATTGGAAGGCTGCATGCATTCGGCGATCGCGGGGATCGCCGACGTCCTGTCGATCGCCAATCATGTGATGCAGCAGACCGGCGCAGGCTCGCGCTTCACATGGCAGACGCTTTCGCTCGACAGCAAGGCCGTGCGCGCCGGTGGCGGCCAGATGGTCTCGGTCGACGGCGCGATCGGCAAACGCGCCAGCTTCGACGCGATCATCGTCCCCGGCAACCTCGTCGATCACGTCACGGCCGAGCGCCTGCAACCGCAATATGCCCGGGCCGGCGCATGGCTGCGGCAGCAACATGCCAACGGCCGGCTGATCGGCGCGTTTTGCAGCGGCGTTTTCCTGCTGGCCGGAGCCGGCTTGCTCGACCACCGCCGCGCCACCATCACCTGGTGGCTGCAAGGCGAGCTGCGGCAGCGCCATCCCACCATCGACCTTGCCGCCGATGCCGTCATCACCGTCGCGGACCGCATCGTCTGCGCGGCCGGACCGATGTCGTGGGTCGACCTCCTGCTCAAGCTGATCGAGCTGGTCGAAGGCAAGGAGATCGCAAAGCTCTGCGCGGACTACGTCGTCATCGACACCGCGCAGCGCACCCAATCGATCTTCATGCCCGTCGGCTATCTGCTCTCGCAGGACCCGCTGCTGACCCGGGCCGATCTTCTGGTCCGGCGTACCGGCAAGAGGCCGATGACGGTCAAGCGTCTCGCGGGCGCGCTCGGCCTCAGCGAGCGCACACTGAACCGGAAGTTTCAGGAACTCACGCGCGAGCCGCCGCAGGCCTTCATCACGCGCCGCCGCGTCGAGCACGCCCGCACACTGCTCGAGACGACGACGCAGCCGGTCAAGACGATCGCCCGCACGGCCGGCTACGAGGACGAGAGCAGCTTTCGCAAGGCGTTCCGCAAGCTGACCTTGATGTCTCCGCAGGCCTATCGCGCGCGCCGCATGGACCCGGCGGCGTAAGAGCGGCCCCGTCACTTATCCGGAAAATTCACCCCGATCTCCGTCACGACAGGTGCAAACTTCACCAGCGCCGCGTTGTCGGAGGCCGCCTTGACGCCGTCGCCGGAGAGCGACCTGGGCGCGCCGGCGTTCTTGCCGAAGCGGATCGTGATGGTGCAGCCGCCTTGCAGCGGACGGCTGAACGCGCCGCCCTTCCAGTCGGTGACGAAGCCGCCATAGTCCCAATCGAATCCGCTGACCAGGAACGGCTTGCCGTTGGCCTTCTGCACGTCGGCAAGGCTCGATCCGATCGTGACGCCATTGACGCTCCAGCGGCTGGGCTTGCCGGTGTCGCGCAAGGTCAAGCCGGAGGCGCGCCTGGCCTTGTCGTCGGTGAAGGCGACCTCGATGCGGCGGTCCGTCGTCTTCGGAAACAGCACGACGCCCTTGTATTGTTCGCCCTCGGCGCCCGGCAGGTCCTGCACCACTGCCTCCTTGCCGAAACGCTGTTTCAGGCTCTTCTCGGTATCAGCCGGCGCAACCGGTGAGGCACAGGTGATCGGGCCTTCCTGCGGCGGCGCGGTTTGGGCGAATGCGGGGGATGCGAGCAGGACGAGAGCAATGGCCGTGCGGCGGATCATGGGGATGCAATTCCAATTTCGAAAACGAATTGCAAGGTAGCGCGCGCGGATGGTCGTTCACAACTCGAAAGCATGGATCAATTCCGGGCCACCCGCGACGACAGATGCAGCCGCCAGCCCGCATCTATGATCGTCACCCTGAGGCGGCCGCTTCTTCAGCGGCCCTCGAAGGGCGACAGCCCGGCTGCATCTCGGCCGTGCATCCTTCGAGGCTCCCGGCGCGATGCTTTGCATCGCGCCACTCGCACCTCAGGATGACGGGTAGCGGTGATCGCGCTGAAATAGCGCCTTCGCCCCGGCGTGCAATCCGCCTACGCCGCCGCGCCCTGCTTCGTCACCAGGGCTTCGCCGAACGCTTCGAACAGCTTGCGGTTGATCGGATTGCGCTGCGGGTCGTATTCGGCGTGCCATTGCACGCCGAGCGCGAAGGTCGGGGCTTCCGCGATGCGGATCGCCTCGATGGTGCCATCCTCGGCGACGCCTTCGATCAGCACGCGCTTGCCGGGATCGAGGATGCCCTGGCCGTGCAGCGAATTGACGCGAATTTTCTCGCAGCCGAGCAGCTGCGCGAACGCGCCGCCCGGCGTGAGATCGACGTCGTGGCGGTCGGCGAACACCACGGTCGGATCGGGATGGATCTCGCCGTTTTCGAGCCTCGGCATCCGGTGGTTTATGCGGCCCGGGATTTCGCGGATCTCCGGATGCAGCGAGCCGCCGAAGGCAACGTTCATCTCCTGCAAGCCGCGGCAGATGCCGAACAGCGGAATGCCGCGGGCGACGCAGGCGACCGAGAGCGCCAGCGCGACCTCGTCGCGGTGGATGTCATAGGGCTCGTGCGCCTCACACGGATCGACATTGAAACGGGTCGGATGAACGTTGGCGCGGGCGCCGGTCAGCACGATGCCGTCGACGGTGTCGAGCAGCGCACTGATGTCGGTAATGTCGGGCGCGCCCGCGAACATCAGCGGAAGGCCGCCGGAAACCTCGGCCACGGCGCGCAGATTGCGCTCGCCGACCATCTGGACCTGAAATCGATTTTCGACGCGATGGGCGTTCCCGATCACGCCGACGACCGGCTTTCTCATCTTCCGTTCCGACCTCCCAGTAAGAAGATTCTCCAAACATGCCCTTGGCATGGCACAAATTCAACGCTGGGGTACGCGGGACGGCAATGCTATTTTCGCGCAAATGCCTCCCGGGCCTCGATCTCGCTCCCGGCGGGCAGGCCGGCGGCCTTCAGCGCGGTTGCCGCCAGCTCGCCCGGCGCGGCCAGCCAAGTCAACTTGGCCTCGATTCCGCGCGTCACGGGCTCCCCGAGCACGCCACCGAAATCGATCGGCCAGAGCCCGTTGGGCACCACCTCGGCGGTGAGCCCGCGGATGGCGTAGCCGTCGCCCAGAACCGCCTCCGCATGGTCGCCGGCGACGAGGCGCGCGGTCCCGGGGTCTGCGGGATCGCCAAAGCTCACGAGCACGGGGACGAGGTCCCCCTGCACCGGGACCATGCCGGTCTGCCGGTTGAGCTCGTTGAACGAGACGCGATTGCCGCGCGCGGCACCATAGGCGCGGAGCGCGACATAGTTGATGTCGTCGAGGTCGAGCTTGGCGCCCTGCCGATGCGCCAGCAAGGCCACCAGGTTCTTCCCCTGGCCGAGGTCGACGAACACGGCCTCCCCCCGCATCGTGGTGCGGCCGCCGCGGCTATAGCCGCGGTCGGGTACGACGGACAGAATGCCGGCCCCGGTCCTGATCCCGCCCGGCGTCGTCACCTCGACCGTGAGGCGATATTTGTGGCCGGGCCGGTTGATCCGGATCTGGTCGCCGATCACGAGCACGGCCAGAAGCCCGAGCAGACCGGCCCACTTGCTGATGAAACTCAAGCCGCCCCCACCTGTTCTCTCCTCATCGCTCTGCACCGTTCGCACGGCAGCGTCAAACCAGCGCGTTGACGCGGTCTTGATCCGAAGCGCGTTTGTCGAAAGAGTGCGCCGCACGCAGCCGCCGAAAAGGACATGATGTGACCAGCCCCAGAGATGAACGGCCCCGGACCCGTACTGATCAGGTTGCGGGTCAGGCTTCGGGTCATGCTTGGGATCAAGCTTGGGCGATTGCGGTCGGGGGCATCGGCGTCGTGCTGTTCACCGCGCTGCTGGCCTTCACCTGGTATTTTGCCGCCACACTGTTGCTGATCTTCGCCGGCATGCTGTTCGGCGTCGCCCTCAATGCGCTGACCAATGCGCTCGGCCGCCGGATCCATCTGCCGCACACGCTGCGCCTTGCGATCGTGTGCGCCGTGCTGGCCGTGATGCTCGCGGGCGTCGCTTATCTCGGCGGCGCCACCATCGCTGATCAGGCTTCGCTGCTCAGCAAGACCATCAAGTCGCAGATCACGAACGTGAAGTCCTTCCTCGACAGCCACGGCGTCGACACCAGCTTCTTCGATCTCGGCAGTGCCGCGCCGGCTGCCGCAACCGACGCGGGCTCGACACCCGCCCCGAACTCAGGCTCACATGGTGGGTTGCCAAGCGGCGCGGGCGCGCTCGCCTCGAGCGGCGGCGCGATCGTGAGCCAGACCTTCAAGCTGCTGTTCGGCGCGATCAGCGCCGTCGGCAACATCTTCATCGTGCTGTTTCTCGGGCTCGCTTTTGCCGCCCAGCCGATCATCTATCACGACGGCCTGCTGTTCCTTGCGCCGGCAAGGCATCGCACCCGCGTCGCCCTGATCATCGACCGCGTCAGCGAGACGCTGGAGCGCTGGCTGATCGCGCAGATCGTCGTGATGATTGCGGTCGGCGTGGTGACCTGGATCGGGCTCGCCCTGATCGGCATCCCCGGCTCGTTCATCCTGGGGATCCAGGCCGGATTGCTCGCCTTCATCCCGACCGTCGGGGCCATCATCGCCGGCGTCATCGTCGTGCTGGCGAGCCTCGCCTCAGGCTGGGTCGCAGCGCTGTCGGCCTTCGTGCTGTTCCTCGGCGTCCACGCCATGGAAAGCTATGTGCTGACGCCATTGCTCCAGCGCCAGGCACTGGACATCCCGCCGGCCACGCTGTTCGCGTTCCAGATTCTGCTCGGCGTCGTGTTCGGAATCTGGGGCCTTGCGCTGGCGCTCCCGCTGGTCGCCATCGCCAAGGTCATGATCGATCATTTCAAGACGTATGAGGCGCCCCCTCTGGCAGAGGCGGCCTGAGGCCGCCTGCGGGCCGCTCAGGTCGTCAGCACGGTCTCGGTGTGCTCGACCTCCGGGGGCGAGGCAAAATACTGGCCGACGAGGCCGCGCCATTCGGTGAAATTCTCGGAGCCGCGGAAATCGACGGTATGGTTTTCCAGCGTCGCCCACTTCACCATCAGCCGGTAGCGCTGCGGCTTCTCGATCGACTTGTGCAGCTCGAAGCCGTGAAACCCCTTGGAGCGGCCGAAGGCGGCCTTGGCCTTGGCGACGGCGGCCTCGAAATCCTTCTCGCTGCCCGGCTTGACGTCGATTTGCGCGATCTCGGTGATCATCGGCTTCCACCCTGTTTTGTTTGACGGGCGTGTCTACCGCAGACGGCGACAAAGAAAAAGGCGCCGAAGCGGCGCCCTGATCGGCCGGAAATGCGGGCGCCCTCAGGCAAACAGCAGAACGATTCCCGCCACGACAAGCGCACAACCGCCAAACAGCGCGAACGGCCAGTAGCTGCGGCTCTGCGTGTATCGCCCCTGGGCGCGGCGCTCGGTGATCAACGCGCGCTCATACTCGTCCGCGGTGGAGAACAGACAGGCGAAACCGCCGCGTGCCGAGGCCGCAGCGGCTTCGAGCGACATCAGGGCTGCCTGCGGGTTCTGTCGACGGATCGATTCCATGACCGCAATGGTAGGGATCGAGCGGTAAACAGGGGGTTACCGCAGGGCCTCCCGCGCCTCAGGCCGTCGCCGACTGTGTCCGCGGCACACTGATCCGCGCCGCGCTCTGGCGGCGCCAGTTCTCCAGTGACAGCGGCAGCTCCTCGGCCGCCTCGACGCGGTTGCGGCCGCCGCGCTTGGCCTGGTAGAGCGCGGTGTCGGCTGAGGCCAGCAGCACCTCGAGTTCGGTGCCGGCCGGACCGCCCGCGACGCCGATGCTGACGGTGGTGTCGACCGGGCCTTCGTCGACCACGACGCCCGAGGTCTCGAAGGCCTCGCGCACGCGTTCGGCGACCAGCACGCCCTCCTCCAGCGAACACGGCAACAGGGCCGCGAACTCCTCGCCGCCGATGCGTCCCGACATGTCGGTGATGCGCAGATTGCTGACCACCACGGTCGAGAACAGCTTCAGCATCTCGTCGCCGGCGGGATGGCCGAAGCGATCGTTGATCGACTTGAAATGGTCGATGTCGAAGATCATCACGGTCACGGGACGGCCGGCCTTGGCTTCGCGCTCGATGACGCGGCCGCAGGCTTCCGAGAAGCCGCGGCGGTTGAGCATGCCGGTCAGGGGATCGGTCGATGCGGCGGTCCGGTGCGCCGTCACCGTGCGCTCCGACACCAGCATGAAGATCACGAATACGGTGCCGACGGCATAGAGGATCAGCTCGACGGCGAACACCGTGACCCAGATGCTGCCGGAGAAGCCGGCGTCGTTGGGACGCAGGAAGCTGCCGAGCAGGATCGGCAGCATCAAGACGCAGCCGTGCATCACGGGCACGACGAAGGCCGGCCAGCGCCGTTGCAGGCTCTTGCGCCGCTCGACCCAGAGCTCGCTCGCGGTCAGCGCCGCGTAGACCGAGACGATGCAGGCGCCGACGATCATGCGCAGCATCGAGGCCGCGGGATCGAGCAACGTGACGGCGGCGGCCCAGGCCAGCGCGCCGACGAGGAGACCGGGCCAGTTCGGCTTGCGACCGTGGAAGACACGCGCCGCGTTCCACACCATGCCGCAGGCAACGAAGCCGACCGCGTTCAGCGCCAGATAGAGATGCGGGCCGAGCTTGTCGCCGGCCGCAGTCCATAGCGCGACCGAAGCCGCGCCCAGCAGATATGCGGTGCCCCACCATTTCAGCGCAGGACTGTTTTCCTGCCTGCCGAAAAATACCATCATGGCGCCGAGCAGTGCGGCAACCATGGTGGCGACCAAATAGAGCGTGATGCTATCGAGCGACATCATGTCGGCCCCCTCTTAGACATAGCAGTTACGCGATCGGCCCAGCCGACTTGCGCGCCCTTCCAGATGCGACGCTATGTCCCGCGAGTTCCATTCAGGTTTTCGCGCGTGCCCAAGTTTTCGGGAAACTCGCCATCAATTTGCGTACAAACGAACAGCAAAAAGAGCGCTGAAATCAGCGCCCTTTTGCATCTCATTGAAGCCGCTTTCGCGGCGAATGTGACCGAAACGATTAACGCTTCGAGAACTGGAAGGACCGGCGGGCCTTGGCCTTACCGTACTTCTTGCGCTCGACCACGCGCGAGTCGCGGGTGAGGAAGCCGCCCTTCTTGAGCACCGAGCGCAGCTCCGGCTCGAAATAGGTCAGCGCCTTGGAGATGCCGTGACGGACCGCACCGGCCTGGCCGGACAGACCGCCGCCGGCGACGGTGCAGATCACATCGTACTGGCCGGCACGGGCGGCCACGACGAACGGCTGCTCGATCATCATGCGCAGCACGGGACGGGCGAAATAGACCTCGACCTCACGGGCGTTGACGGTGACCTTGCCGGCGCCCGGCTTGATCCAGACGCGGGCGACCGCGTCCTTGCGCTTGCCGGTGGCGTAGGCGCGGTTGAACTTGTCGACCTTCTTCTCGTGCTTGGGCGCATCGGGCGCCGCCGTCTTGAGCTGCGAGAGCTGGTCGAGCGACTGAATGGATTCGGCCATGATTATGCGGCCCTCGTGTTCTTGCGGTTCAGCTTGGCGATGTCGAGCTTCTCGGGCGTCTGGGCCTCGTGCGGATGATCGGCGCCGCCGTAGACACGGAGGTTGCCCATCTGGACGCGACCGAGCGGACCACGCGGGATCATGCGCTCGACGGCCTTCTCCAGCACGCGCTCGGGATGCTTGCCCTCGAGGATCTGGCGCGCGGTGCGCTCCTTGATGTGGCCGACATAGCCGGTGTGCTTGTAATAGGTCTTCTGCTCGCGCTTGCGGCCGGTGAGGACCGCATGCTGCGCGTTGATGATGATGACGTTGTCGCCGCAATCAACGTGCGGGGTGTAGGTCGGGAGGTGCTTGCCGCGCAGGCGCATGGCGACGATGGTGGCGAGACGGCCGACGACCAGACCCTTGGCGTCGATCAGGACCCACTTCTTCGTCACCTCAGCCGGCTTTGCCGAAAAGGTTTTCATATCGGAGTTTCCGTGGACGGGAGAGATCGGCGCGAACACCGCGCCGGACTGCGCGGTTTTCTAGAGAAGAGAGGCGCCACGGTCAATGCCCCACGACGGAAATTAGATATTGAAAATCAATATCTTACAATTAAGGTGTTATAATACCCTCAAAAAGCTCAAACATTTGGAATGGAATAGGTCGAGGTGACATGGGCGATCGGATCGGGCGAGGTGCCGGACAAGAGGTTCACCTCCCCGACCGCGAGCCGCTTGCCGAGCTTGAGCAACCGGGCCTCCGCGAGCACATCCTGCCCCGGCTGGCCCTTGCGCAGGAAGTTGATGTTCAAATTGGTGGTCACAGCGAGCCCGATCGGGCCGATCGCGGACAGGAGCACCACGTACATCGCGAAATCGGCCAACGCCATCAGCGTCGGCCCGGACACGGTTCCGCCCGGCCGCAGCATCCTTTCGCTGTAGCGTTGGCGCAAGAGGCAGGTCTGGCCGTCTGCGCTCTCGATCGTGATGTCATCGCCGCTGAAGGCCTGGGGAAACTCGTCGCGGAGAAACTGCTCGACCTCCGCCACGCTCATTTTCGCTAACGCCATGCTACGCCTCACCCTCGCTTCACGTCCCCTGTTACATTAAGTTGTCTGCGTCATCCAATTGCAATCATTCAAACGGAAATCGCGTCAATGCCCGTCCAGGCCGCCCGCGCCCCCTCCCCGCAACCGCCGATTCTGCTCCGCGAAACGATCGGCAGCATTGCGATCCTGACGCTCAACCGTCCGGCCGCGCGCAACAGCCTGTCGGCGGCGATGATCGCGACCCTGCATGCCGAGCTCAACGAGATCCACGACGACAAGGCGGTCCGCGGCGTGGTGATCGCCGCCAACGGCCCCGCCTTCTCCGCCGGCCACGACATGAAGGAACTGACCGCCCGCCGCGCCGATCCCGATCGCGGCCGCGCCTTTTTCGCCGAGATGATGACCGCCTGCAGCGCGATGATGCAGGCGGTCGTGCGCCTGCCGAAGCCCGTGGTCGCGGCCGTCCAGGGCATCGCCACCGCGGCCGGCTGCCAGCTCGTCGCGAGCTGCGATCTTGCGATCGCCTCCGAAGCCGCGAGCTTCGCCACGCCCGGCGTCGACATCGGTCTGTTCTGCTCGACGCCGATGGTGGCGCTGTCGCGCAACGTGCCGCGCAAGCAGGCGATGGAGATGCTGCTCACGGGCGAGCCGGTCCCGGCCGCGCGCGCCCGCGAGATCGGCCTCGTCAATCGCGTGGTCGCCGCCGGCACCGAGCGCGACGAAGCGATTGCGCTGGCGGAAAAGGTCGCGCTGAAATCAGCCTACACGGTCAAGCTCGGCAAGGAGGCGTTCTATCGCCAGGCCGAGATGAACCTTGCGGACGCCTATCGCTATGCGGCAGAGGTGATGACCGAGAACATGATGGCGCGCGACGCCGAGGAAGGCATCAAGGCCTTCATCGAGAAGCGCACGCCGACATGGCGGGATGAGTGACACCGTCAACAAGAAAAGACGAGCAATGAACCACGACGCCTATCCCGACAATTACATCCGCGGCATCCTCAACGGCGTGAAGTCGATCGCGATGGTCGGCGCCTCGCCGGTCAATGTGCGGCCGAGCTATTTCGCCTTCAAATATCTGGCGCAGCGCGGCTACGACATGATCCCGGTCAATCCGGGCCATGTCGGCAAGGAGCTGCTCGGAAAGCCCTTCGTCGCCTCGCTGTCCGACATCGGCCGGCCCATCGACATGATCGACATCTTCCGCAACTCCAGCCACATACTGCCTGTCGTCGAAGAAGCGCTCACACTCGACCCGTTGCCGAAGGTGATCTGGATGCAGCTCGGTGCACGCGACGACGCGGCGGCGGCGAAAGCGGAATCGGTCGGGATCAAGGTCGTGATGAACCGCTGCCCCAAGATCGAATATGGCCGTTTGTCGTCCGAGATCTCCTGGATGGGCGTGAATTCGCGCACGCTGAGTTCGAAGCGCGCGCCGGCACCGACGCAGGGCATGCGCCTGTCCCTCAATCGGATGAGTGTCGGCGGCGGTGACACTGCGGCATCGGACCGCGCTGCAAAAAACAAGACGGAGCAAAGTTGACGTCCAATGCGCGCACGTGACAATCGTAGCGCGGTGATGTGAAGCAGCGCCTTGACGGCGGGCGCTGCGACGATCAGCATGCCGCGCGATTTCAGACCACGAGAACAGGACGCCCCCAATGAGCGATCGCCTTCCGGGATTTTCGACCCTCGCCGTGCATGCCGGTGCACAGCCCGATCCCACCACCGGTGCGCGCGCGACTCCGATTTATCAAACGACGTCTTTCGTCTTCAACGACGCCGACCACGCCGCCTCGCTGTTCGGCCTGCAGGCGTTCGGCAACATCTATACCCGCATCGGCAATCCCACCAACGCGGTGCTGGAGGAGCGCGTTGCCGCGCTCGAAGGCGGGACCGCCGCGCTCGCGGTGGCCTCGGGCCATGCCGCGCAGGTCGTGGTGCTGCAGCAATTGCTCCAGCCCGGCGACGAGTTCATCGCCGCGCGCAAGCTCTATGGCGGCTCGATCAACCAGTTCACGCACGCGTTCAAGAGCTTTGGCTGGAACGTGGTGTGGGCCGATCCCGATGACATCGGCAGCTTCGAGCGCGCGGTGACACCGCGCACGAAGGCGATCTTCATCGAGTCCATCGCCAATCCCGGCGGCAGCATCACCGACATCGAGGCGATCTCGACGGTAGCA
This sequence comes from Bradyrhizobium betae, assembly GCF_008932115.1. Lineage (NCBI taxonomy): Bacteria > Pseudomonadati > Pseudomonadota > Alphaproteobacteria > Hyphomicrobiales > Nitrobacteraceae > Bradyrhizobium > Bradyrhizobium betae. The sequence goes on along the minus strand of NZ_CP044543.1, from coordinate 6,414,257 downwards.
CGCAAGGCGGGCGTTCCGCTGATCGTCGACAACACGCTGGCCTCGCCCTATCTAATCCGCCCGATCGACCACGGCGCTGACATCGTCGTGCATTCGCTGACGAAATTCCTGGGCGGCCACGGCAACTCGCTTGGCGGCATCATCGTCGATGCCGGCACCTTCGATTGGTCGGCGAGCGGCAAATATCCGATGCTGTCGGAGCCGCGGCCGGAATATCACGGCATCCGCCTCCAGGAGACTTTCGGCAATTTCGCCTTCGCGATCGCCTGCCGCGTGCTCGGCCTGCGTGACCTCGGACCGGCGCTGTCACCCTTCAACGCGTTCATGATTCTTACCGGCATCGAGACGCTGCCGCTGCGCATGCAGAAGCACTGCGAAAACGCCAAGGCCGTTGCCGAATTCCTCGCCGGCCATCCGGCGGTGGCCTCGGTCAGCTATGCGGGCCTCGCCAGCGACAAGTACAACCAGCTCGCGCGCAAATACGCGCCGAAGGGTGCGGGCGCGGTGTTCACCTTCAGCCTGAAGGGCGGCTACGATGCCGGCGTCAGCCTGGTGTCGAAGCTGCAGCTGTTCTCGCACCTGGCCAATGTCGGCGACACCCGATCGCTGGTGATTCATCCGGCCTCGACCACGCACAGCCAGCTCGACGACGCCGCAAAGATCAAGTCTGGCGCCGGCCCCGACGTGGTCAGACTCTCGATCGGCATCGAGGACAAGGAAGATCTGATCGCCGACCTGGAACAGGCGCTGGGGGCGTAGCGTCACTGTCATGCCGGGGCGCGCGTAGCGCGAACCCGGAACCTCGACGTTGCCTGGTTATCTCGAGATTCCGGGTTCGGTGCTTCGCACCGCCCCGGAATGACGATGCCGGTTAATACTCATTAACCATATCGGCCGCATACTTCGTCTTTGGATCACCCTTTTGATTCGGAGCCGACAATGCTGCGCTGGATGGTGCCTGCCCTTGCGGCCATGCTGACGATCTCGAGCGCGCTCGCCGCCGATCTGCCGGCGACGCCGAAGCGTCGGGCCGCGGCTGCGCCGCAGGAGCCGCCACAGGTCTATGTCGAGACCGATCCGGATGCGCTGATCTCGCCGGCCTATGGCATCGGCAGCTACATCCGCAATCTGCCGGGTACACCGCTCCTGCCCGGCTCGCACACGCTGCCGGGCAATTACGGCCGCCCCTGGGACTACGACTATCAGGGCTCGTATTACGGCGGGAAGCAGGTCGACTATTTCTGGCGCCTGCCCTACTCGTGCGGCATCTACGGCTATTGCTGAATCAGCCGGCCTGACCAACCGGAACCGCGCGCGGCTGCGCCTCCGTGGACTGCCGCGACGCAAGCCGTTCCACCTGCATGACCGCGAGCGTCAGCACTGCGATCGCCACCGCCTGATGCGAAAGCGCGAGGTCAATCGGCACCTGGTTGAGCAGCGTGAGGATGCCGAGCACCGCCTGCAGGCTCACCGCCGCGAACAGCCAGAGCGCGCCGCTGGCCGCCAGACCCGCGCGCGAGCGCACCGCGTCGATCGCGTGCAGCGCCGCCAGCACGAACAGCGCATAGGCCGTCATGCGGTGCTCGAACTGCACCGTCAGCACATTGTCGAACATGTTGCGCCACCACGGCGTCTCGAACCACAGCCGCTCGGCGGAGGGAATGAACACGCCGTCGATCTGCGGCCAGGTATTGTAGGCGCGTCCGGCGCGCAGGCCCGCGACCATCGCGCCGAAGTAGATCTGCACGAAGGTCAGGGCGAGAAGCAGCGCACTGGTGAAGCGCAGCCGCGCGGGCGCGGCGATCTGCGGCCGCTCCTTGAGCCGCCGCACCGTCCAGACGATGCCGGCGAAGATCAGCAGCGCCAGCACCAGATGCGTCGCCAGCCGGTATTGCGAGACCTCGACCCGCTCCGTCAGGCCCGAGGCCACCATCCACCAGCCGACCGCGCCCTGCAGGCCGCCGAGCGCGAACAGCAACCACAGCCTCCGCTTCAATTCACCGGACAGGCCGCCGCGCCACAGGAAGAACAGGAACGGCAGGAGATAGGCGACGCCGATGAACCGGCCGAGCAGTCGGTGGCTCCATTCCCACCAGAAGATCTGCTTGAACTCGGACAGGCTCATGCCGGCGTTGAGCTCGCGATATTGCGGGATCCTCTTGTAGGCATCGAACGCTTCGGTCCACGCCGCATCCGACAGCGGCGGCACGCTGCCCGTGACCGGCTTCCACTCGACGATCGAGAGCCCGGATTCCGTCAGCCGCGTCGCGCCGCCGACCAGCACCATCAGCGCGATCAGCGCGGCCACGGAGATCAGCCACCAGCGCACGGCGCGATGCGGCTTGGAAGGGGCGGAACTCGTCGTCATTTCAGGGGCAAAACCAAGACTAGAAGGCTTGAACCGGACTGCGTGCCCCTTATAGTCCCCCGCTCCCGCAGCGCAAGTTACGCGAAAGCCGCAGCATTCGGTCATGACGATCCGCACCCGCAAGTTCTTCGGCGCCATCCTTCTCCTGGTGCTCGCCACCGTCTGGGCCCTGCTCGGCATGGCGCTGGCGCAGATGCCATGGATCGCCGAGTCCGGCTGGCGGCAGGCGATCTATTACGTGGTTGTCGGCATGGGCTGGGTCTTGCCGGCAATGCCGATCGTGAGCTGGATGCAGCGGCCCGATCGCATCAAATCTAGCTCGTGAGACTGCCGGTCGGTTTCACCGGCGCGATGGCAACACCCGATACCAGCACGCGCAGCATGCGCAGCGAGCGCACGCGGCCGTCCCAGGAGATCCGCGGCAGCGCGCGCAGATTGGTGCGGCCCTCCGCGTCCACAATGCCGGGGATTGCCGACACCGCGCTGGCAAAGCCGGCCTCCTCCGCCATCACGACATGGCTGCGCCGGAACGAGGCGCGATCGCCGAACGGAAACGCCAGATGCTTGATCTCGCGGTGGAAGGCTGCTTCCGCCACCGCCTTGCCCATCGTCATCTCGCGTAGCGCGGCTGTGTCCTTCATGTTGGCGAGGACGGGATAGTTCACGGTCGCGCTGCCGACGGTGACGAGCGGGTCTGCCGCCAGCTTCGCCAGATCCTCCCAATCCATCGACGCTGCGCGTGAGAGCGCGGCAAGGTCGATCCGATAGCGCGTGCACAGATCGGCGATCGCAGCCGACACACCCGCCGGCGGCAGCGTACGCAGCCAGCTCTCAAGATGCGAAAACAGTGCCTGCTTCTCGGCATGACTGGTGACGACGAAGCGCTGCTCTTTCTCGCCCATCATCAGGCTGATGCGACTCTCGCGCGCGATTACCTGCTCGAGCCCGAGCCACCAGGCCTCTCCGACGCCATCGGGAAACGCGGTCGGCACGTAGATCGTGAACGGCACGGCGTGGCGCGCCAGCACCGGATGGGCGAAGCTGATGAGGTCCTTGGTCGCACCATCGAAGGTGAGCGCGACGAAGCGCCGATGCTCCGGCAGGGTCACCGCGCGACGGCAGACTTCGTCCATGCCGATAAAATCATACTTCCACCGCTTCAGCGCACGGATGGCGCGGTCGAGAAATTGCGGCGTGATCACGTTTTCGCGCAGCGGCTGGAACGCGCCGCGCCGCCGCGGCCGCACGTGCGAAAAACGCAGGATGGCGCCGGCACCACGACTGCGCAGCGCCGCCCGGCCGGTGAACCAGGCCAGTTCAAGCCACAACCGCTCCAGCCATCTGTCGTCGGATGACAATATCCCGCCTTCGCGTTCGCCGTCGGCCTGTTTGCCTGCTCAGTCCTTGCCCATTGTCCTTACCCTTTGTTGACCTTTCTTTGCAAAGGTCGGCAACAGTCCGAAATACGTATATTTTCGTTTCTCGACAGGTTTCGTGAATGACCATGGCTGCGGCGATGCAGAGCCGGACGGCAGAATCGCCAGCGCGGTCAAAAGCGAGCCGGATCGCGCATGTCGACATCGTCGGCGACCTCGGCGAGGCCGAAGCCGTCTGGCGTGCCTTCGAGCAGAGCGGCCACCTCTTCACGCCCTATCAGCGCTTCGACCTGCTCGGCCCATGGCAGCGACTGGTCGGCGGTTGCGACGGCGCCCGTCCCTTCATCGTGATTGCCCGCGACGCCGATCGCCGGCCGCTTGTGCTGCTGCCGCTCTCGCTGCGTCAGAGCCACGGCGTGCGCACCGCCTGCTTCATGGGCGGCAAGCACACCACCTTCAACATGGGCCTGTGGAACGCCGAGTTCGCGGCAGAGGTCGGCGCTGCCGATCTCGACGCGCTGCTGGCGCCGCTGCGCGAGCATGCCGACGTGCTGTCGCTGACACAGCAGCCGCTGCGCTGGAACGACCAGCAGAACCCGTTTGCGGCTTTCCCGCGGCAGAGCGCGATCAATGGCTGTCCGCTGCTGGTGATGGAGCCCGGCGGTCCGCCCGCATCGCGCATCAGCAGCTCCTTCCGCCGCCGCCTCAAGAGCAAGGAAAAGAAGCTCCAGGCGCTTGCCGGCTATCGCTATCACCTCGCCACCACGGACGCGGACGTTACCCGCCTGCTCGACTGGTTCTTCCGCGTCAAGCCGGTGCGGATGGCCGAGCAGAAGCTTCCGAACGTTTTTGCCGAGCCGGGCGTCGAGCAGTTCATCCGCAGCGCCTGCCTGGCGCCGCGCGGCGAAGGCCGCGTCATCGACATCCATGCGCTCGAATGCGAGGACGAGGTGATCGCGATCTTCGCCGGCGTCGCCGACGGCCAGCGCTTCTCGATGATGTTCAACACCTACACGATGTCCGAGCACGCCCGCTACAGCCCCGGGCTGATCCTGATGCGCTACATCATCGATCGCTACGCCGAGCGCGGCTACCGCTCGCTCGACCTCGGCATCGGCTCGGACGAGTACAAGCGGATGTTTTGCAAGGACGACGAAGACATCTTCGACAGCTTCGTGCCCCTGACCTCCCGCGGCAAGCTCGCGGCGATGGCGATGTCGTCATTGAGCCACGGCAAGCGGCTCGTGAAGCAGAACCAGATGCTGTTCGACCTCGCGCAGCGACTGCGGCGAGCGTTCGGGTAGAAACTCGAATTTCCTAGTATCGTAGGGTGGGCAAAGCGAAGCGTGCCCACCGCGTCTCCCGCAATCGTCGAAAGATGGTGGGCACGGCGCAAACGCGCCTTTGCCCACCCTACGATTCCGAACTCCTGGAGAGAGATCCCTCACCCGCCTCCCGCAAGGAGACAGGCCTACGCCGCCACCACGCGGGGCGCTTCCACTGCATTCGACGGCTGCACCGGCTTGCGCAGCATCGTCACCTCGCTGAAGCCGACGGCGCTGAGTTGCTCGCACATCAGCGTGCGCGCCTCCGGCGTCATCGACGCATCGGGCACCACGACGGCGCGGGCATTCGCCGTCAGCAGTTCCGCCGGAAGGTCCGAGGCGCTGCCGGCATCGAGCAGCACATGGTCGTAGGCGCGGAGCAGCGCGTCGACCGCCAGCGTCACCCGCGGCGATTGCAGCAGGCTGCGGTCGAAGCCGGGACGGCCGGCCATGACCAGATGCAGCCGCGAGAGCCGGTCCTTAGTGATCACCTGCGCGAACGAGGCGTTGCCCTGCATCAGTTCTGCAAGGCCGGGCGCGGAGGCATCGACGGACACGGCGGCGATCGTCGGCGAGGATGCCGCAAGATCGACCACGACGACACGGGCTTCGCGCGCCAGATGCCGGGCGAGCGTCAGCGTCGAGAGCGTGATGGCCTCGCCCGAAGCGGTGCCGAGCACCGTGATTTTCTTCGCCGCCGGGCCAGCGGCACGCACGCGCTCGGCCAATCGCTCGATCTCGTCGAATTCAGTGACGTCGGCATCGGCCGTCATCTCCGGCTGGAGCGGAGCTGGCTCTGCCATGACCGGATCGGCGATCGCCTCGACCACCGGCAGCACGACCGGTTCCTGACGAACCGGCGCCTGCGCCCGCGCCGGTACCAACACCGCCACCGCACGCGGCGCGGTCTGGCGCAACAGCTCGCCGGTGACGACGACGCCGGACGACAGCAACAGCGTCGCGATCGTCGCGATCAGCACGATCGGCAGCTTCTTCGGATAGGCCGGCGTGTTCGAGACGATGGCGCGCGAGATGATGCGGCCATCCGTAGGCGCGGTGTCGATGGTCTCGCGGGTATTGGCCTCGCGGTATTTGGCAAGATAAGTCTCGAGCAGGTCACGCTGCGCCTTGGCCTCGCGCTCGAATGCGCGGAGCTGCACGTCCTGGCCGTTGGTCGACGTCGCCTGCTTCTTCAGCTGCTCCAGGCTCAACGTCAATTCCTGCACACGTCCGCTGGCGAAGCGTGCGTCGTTTTCCAGCGAACGGGCGATCTTGGCCGCCTCATCGCGAATCTGGGTGTCGAGATCGGTGAGCTGCGCCTTCAATTCCTTGATGCGCGGATGATTGCCGAGCAGCGTCGACGACTGCTCGGCGAGCTGGGCCCGCAACGCCACCCGCTGTTGGGACGGCGTGCGCATCGATTCCGAGTTCAGCACTTCCGACGACTCGATCGGCTTGCCGCTCTGGAGCATCTCGCGGATCAGCCGCGCCTTGGATTCCGCATCCGCCTTCAGCGAGCGCGCGTTGTTGAGCTGGGTGTTGACCTCGCCCATCTGCTGGTTCGACAGCGTGGTGTTGTTGGTGCCGACGAACAGGCTCGACTTCGAGCGGAAATCCTCCACCCGCGCCTCGGCCTCGGAGACCTTCTTGCGCAAGCTGTCGATCTCGCCGGAGAGCCATTGACTCGCGTTCCTGGCCTGATCCTGACGGACATTCTGCTGCAGCACCAGGTAGCCGTCGGCGATCGAATTGGCGACGCGCGCGGCGAGATCGGGATCTGCGGACTGGAATTCGACGACGATCACGCGCGACTTGTCGACGGCGTAGGCCTGGAGCCGATCGTAGTAGGCATCGAGCACCCGCTCTTCTGGCGTCATCGAGAACGGGTCGCGGCCGATGCCGATCAGAGCCGCCAGCGACTTCAGCGGAGAAATCCCCTGGAGCACCGGGTCGAACTCGGGCCGTTCCGCAAGCTTGTTCTTCTTGATGATCTCGCGCGCGAGATCGCGCGACAGCACGAGCTGCACCTGGCTGGTGACGGCCTCGGGGTCGAGCGCCTGCCGCTCCTCGGTGCGATCGCTGTTCGGACGCAGGAACACGTTCTCGCGGCCGTCGATCAGGATGCGGGATTCAGACTTGTAGCGCGGCGTGACGAGATTGACGACCGCGACGGACGCGACGAGCGCGAGCACCGTCGGCACGATGATCCAGCCGCGTTTGCGGGCCAGCGCCGCGCCGAGCGCGTGCAGGTCGATGTCGCCGAATTCGCCTTGCGCCTGCGCTGTCGCAGCGCGCGCAGGCTTCGCTTCAACCTTGGCTTCAACCTTGGCTTCAACCTTGGCTTCAACCTTGGCTTCAACCTCGGGCGCGGTTTCGTCCTTGGGCTTCGAGACAGCCCGCTCGACCACCGCCTTGTCCTTGCCGGCACGCCAGAACGCTAAACGCATCGAACACTCCCGCAGGGCAACGCTGCGACTCTACCTCAACCGCGGCGATTACACTCCATTAAGGTTGCTGCTGGGTTAATCGCGTCACGCCGGGAGCGGCGCGCACGGTGCCGACACCGTTTGTTAACCACGAGGGCTCTTAATCCAGCTCGATATTTCGATAATTGTTCGAGCATTCGCCGCCGAGCGCTGGTTCTGATCATGCCCCCCTCTCCCGACCGGCCGCTCCGCATCCTGCACGCCGTGCGCGCTCCCGTCGGCGGCATCTTCCGGCACATCCTGGACCTTGCCAACGGTCAGGTCGACCGCGGCCATCACGTCGGAATTCTCGCCGACAGCCTCACCGGCGGGGAGCGCGCGGACAAGGCGCTGGCCGAGCTCGCGCCACGGCTGAAGCTCGGCGTGCACCGGCTGGCCATTCGCCGCGAACCGTCGCCGGACGATTTTCTGGTGTGGCTGCGGATGCGGCGCCTGGTCGGCGAGCTCAAGCCCGACGTCATGCACGGCCACGGCGCCAAGGCCGGCGCCTTCGTGCGCATGCGGCGGCGCTCGGACGACACCATCCGCATCTACACCCCGCATGGCGGCTCGCTGCACTATCCGCTGCATACATTGAAGGGCGAGTTTTATGCACGCCTCGAACGCACGCTGATGGACGCGACCGATCTGTTCCTGTTCGAGAGCGCCTTTGCCCGCGACACCTATCAACGCATCGTCGGCACGCCCAAGGGCGTGGTGCATTGCGTCTTCAACGGCGTGACGCCGGAAGAATTCGAACCTGTTGTCCTCGCCGACGACGCCACCGACCTCGCCTATGTCGGCGAGTTCAGGCACATCAAGGGCGCGGATCTGCTGGTCGACGCCGTGGCGAGACTGCACGAAGTCGGCAGGAAGGTCACGCTCACGCTCGGCGGCGACGGCGAGGAAATGGCGGCGCTGAAGGCGCAGGTCGAGAAGCTCGGACTCTCCGGCGCCATCCGTTTCATCGGCCACGTCAAGGCCCGCTACGGCTTCTCAAAGGGGCGACTGCTGGTCGTTCCCTCGCGCGGCGATTCCATGCCCTATGTCGTGATCGAGGCCGGGGCTGCCGGCATTCCCATGATCGCCGCCCGCGTCGGCGGCATCCCCGAAATCTTCGGACCGGAAAGCCCGGCCCTATTCGCGGCGAGCAACGCCGAGGCCATGGCGGAAGCGATCGCGGCCGCACTCGACGATCCCAAAGGGACCGCACAGCGCGCCTCCTCCCTGCGCGAGCGCATCTCCGCCCATTTCTCCCAGCAGGCCATGGTCGAGGGCGTGCTCGCGGGTTATCGCGACGCATTTGCCAATCATTAACCATCCTTAAGGCCGCTTTAGAGAATCTTCCGATTTGTCCGATAGTCGATGGGCCAGGGGATGCTCGCCCGGGGCGCAAAGTCGCGGCCCGAGGGCTTTTGGAATGGACGGGACGCCCGTGGAACCGCTCAACGCACGCTCGATGCTGGATGCTGCGACCACCGCGGCAGCCAAGCCGGCTGACCAACCCTTCGTCGAACGCCGCCGCCGGCTCTCGCCCGCAGCGCTCGAAATCGTCAACCAGAAGGTCGCCCGTGCCTATTCGCCGATCGTGATCACCGGCTTCGTGCGCGTTGCCGACTTCGCACTGCTCAGCCTGGCCGGCATCGCACTCTATGCCGGCTATGTCGTGCCGCTCGTCGGTTTCAGCTGGGCTTATCCTGCGCAGATCGTCGCCGTCGCGATCGCCGCCGTAATCTGCTTCCAGGCCGCCGACATCTATCAGGTGCAGCTGTTCCGCGGACAGCTCCGGCAGATGACGCGGATGATCTCGTCCTGGTCGTTCGTGTTCCTGCTCTTCATCGGCATTTCCTTCTTTGCCAAGTTCGGCACCGAGATCTCGCGGCTGTGGTTGGCCGCCTTCTATTTCCTCGGGCTCGCGGCGCTGATCGTCGAGCGCCTGATCCTGCGCTCGCTGGTGCGCGGCTGGGCACGTCAGGGCCGGCTCGACCGCCGCACCATCATCGTCGGCTCCGACAGCAACGGCGAGCAGCTGGTCGAGGCGCTGAAGGCACAGGAAGATTCCGATATCCACGTGCTCGGCGTGTTCGACGACCGCAACGACAGCCGCGCGCTCGATACCTGCGCCGGCGCGCGCAAGCTCGGCAAGGTCGACGACATCGTCGAATTCGCACGCCGCACACGTGTCGACCTCGTGCTGTTCGCACTGCCGATCTCCGCGGAGACGCGCATCCTGGAGATGCTGAAGAAGCTCTGGGTGCTGCCGGTGGACATCCGCCTGTCCGCGCACACCAACAAGCTACGTTTCCGTCCCCGCTCCTACTCCTATCTCGGCGAGGTGCCGACGCTCAACGTGTTCGAGGCGCCGATCACCGACTGGGATCTGGTGATGAAATGGCTGTTCGACCGCATCGTCGGCGGCTTCGCGCTGCTCGCGGCCCTGCCGGTGATGGCACTGGTGGCGCTGGCGGTGAAGCTCGACAGTCCGGGCCCCGTGCTGTTCCGCCAGAAGCGCTTCGGCTTCAACAACGAGCGCATCGACGTCTACAAGTTCCGCTCGATGCACCACCATCAGGCCGACCCGACGGCTTCGAAGGTCGTGACCAGGAACGATCCGCGTGTCACCCGCGTCGGCCGATTCATCCGCAAGACCAGCCTCGACGAGCTGCCGCAGCTCTTCAACGTGGTCTTCTCCGGCAATCTCTCCCTGGTCGGCCCTCGCCCGCATGCGGTGCAGGGCAAGCTGCAAAGCCGCCTGTTCGACGAGGCCGTCGACGGCTATTTCGCCCGCCACCGCGTCAAGCCCGGTATCACCGGCTGGGCCCAGATCAACGGCTGGCGCGGCGAGATCGACAATCAGGAAAAGATCCAGAAGCGCGTCGAGTTCGATCTCTATTACATCGAGAACTGGTCGGTGCTGTTCGACCTCGTCATTCTCCTAAAGACGCCGATCTCGCTGCTGACCAAGAACGAGAACGCGTATTGAGTTGAGTTTCTCCGTCATGCCCCGCGAAGGCGGGGCATCCAGTACTCCGCGGCGCCAGTCATTTTCCGCAATAGGCGCCGCGGAATACTGGATCGCCCGGTCAAGCCGGGCGATGACGGCGTGTCCGGTGACGTACGAGTAGCGTAAGGCGTGAGCGTATAATGGCGTATGCGGCAACAGCCGGGGACATGAATGCAGCGGTTCGCGCTGCACCCGGCGTGCTGGCCCTGCAGCGCGCGCTGGTGTGGCTGGTCGGCGCGTCCGGGGCGATCGTCTTCATCGAGCCGAGCCCCTATGAGATCGTGACGCTGCTCGCCACCGTCACCTTCTTCGCCACCGGCCTGCGCCTGCGGCTTGCCCTGATGCCGCTGGTGCTGATGCTGGTCCTGCTCAATGTCGGCTACACCATCAGCGCGATCCCGCTGTACGAACAGCCCGAGGTGGTGAGCTGGATCGCGACCTCCTGGTACATGGCGGTGACCGTGGTGTTCTTCGCCATGGTCACGTCCGAAGACACGACGGCCCGACTCGACATGCTCCGCCGCGGCCTCGTGGTCGGCGCGATGGTTGCCTCGCTGTCGGCGGTCGCCGGCTACTTCCACCTGATCCCCGGCGGCGACGATCTCCTCACGCTCTACGGACGCGCGCGCGGCACGTTCAAGGACCCGAACGTGCTTGGCGCCTTCCTGATCCTGCCGGCGCTGTTCGCGCTCCAGAGCGTGGTCTCGGACAAGCTCGGCAAGGCGCTCCGCAATGTCGTCGCGTTCGGCATCATGTCGCTGGCGATCCTGCTCGCGTTTTCCCGCGCCGCCTGGGGTGGGCTGGTGCTGACCTCCGTATGCATGCTGGCGCTGATGGTGCTGACCAGCCGTACCAACGCGCAGCGCTCGCGCATCATCATCATGGCGATCGTCGCCGCGGTGCTGGGCCTCGCACTGATCGCGGTGCTGATGTCGTTCGATTCCATTGCCGAGATGTTCAAGCAGCGCGCGAGCTTCGACCAGAGCTATGACGAAGGCCGCTTCGGCCGCTTCGGCCGGCACATCCTGGGTGCGGAGATGGCACTCGACCTGCCGTTCGGCATCGGCCCGCTGCAATTCCATCGCTTCTTCCCCGAAGACACCCACAACTCCTATCTCAACGCCTTCATGTCCGGCGGCTGGATCTCCGGCGTCTGCTATCCCGCGCTGGTCTTCACCACCGTGATCACGGGTATCAGGCACATCTTCGTCCGCGTGCCCTGGCAGCGCGCCTATCTCGCCGTCTTCTCCGCCTTCATCGGCACCGTCGGCGAAAGCTTCGTGATCGACACCGACCACTGGCGGCACTTCTGGATGATGCTCGGCGCCATGTGGGGCATGATCGCGGCCGCGCAGGCCTACAGGATCAGGGCTGCGGACGAAGCTGCTTCAGCTTGAGATAGGGACGCTTCTGCCACGCCGGTGCCGTAGGGTGGGCAAAGGCGCAACGCGCCGTGCCCACCGTCCATCTCCAATCGCAACAATCGTGGGCACGCTCCGCTTTGCCCACCCTACGAAAGCTAAGCCCGGGTTTCGACCTCAAACGTCAGCCCTGCATTGTCCACCAGCCGCTTGATCAGCTTGTGCTGCATCGCCGCGCCCGGGGTCCACAAGCCCGCTGGCACATCCGACGCATCTCGCAACAGACAGATCGCGCATTCGGAAATCATCTTTGCCGTTGACGCATAGCCGGGATCGAGATCGCCCCTTACCGCCGCACGAACCTGACGGCCATCAGGTGCAACCGCGACATAGAGCAGGTCGTAATGACCATGGTCGCGCTCTTCCTTCGACGGCCCGTCGCCGAGCTTGAGCGCATCGGGACCGGTCTTTTCACTGTTGGCCGCCATGACGAGCTTCGCATTGGACAGCCCCTGATCGCCTGCGCCGGTCAGCACCATCTCGTCGTAGACGAAATCCCTTCCATACGGGAATCCCATCAGCATATTCGAGCGATGGACGTTGCGGGTGTTGAGGATCGCCATCGCAAACGGGGCGGACCAGGATTGCAAATCCTCTTCGAAAACGGGCTTGTTGCCACGGGGCTGTTTCGGCCCCTCGAATCCCGGTGTGAAGGCGAAGGGATCCTTGAGGATCGACACCAAGCTGAGATCCTGCGCAACCGCTTCGAAGGTCATCCTGGCGCTCGCCGAGGTGCCGCCGGAGAACTTCCAGCTAATGTCGCGGACGCGGCCCTTGACGCGCGGTACCGCTGATCCGAACACGCGGCGCGCTTCCTCCTGCACGAAGAACGCACCGAGCTCGAAGGGGATGGAATCGAAGCCGCAGGAGAACATGATGCGCGAACCGCTCGCATTCGCGGCCACCTCGTACCGGTCGATCATCTGCTTCAGCCAGATCGGCTCGCCGCAGAGATCCATATAGTCGGTGCCCGACGTGACGCAGGCGGCAAGCAGGTCGGAGCCGTAGAGCTGATAAGGTCCGACCGTCGTGACGACCAGCTTCGCCTGATCCACCATCGCGCGCAGCGACTCCGGATTGGCGGCGTCCGCGACGATCAGCGGCGTGTCCTTGGGCGCCCCGATCGCATCGCGAACGGAGACGAGCTTGTCCTCGCTGCGCCCGGCCATCGCCCAGGACGGCGCGCCGCGCCCGACATAGTTCGCAGCGAGATATTCGGCTACGAGCTGGCCGGTGTATCCCGTTGCGCCATAGACGACGATGTCGAACTTCTCGGACACGGACCCGGGGTCCCTATGTTTCCACCTCGAACGTCAGCCCTGCATTCTCCACCAGCCGCTTGATCAGCTTGTGCTGCATCGCCGCGCCTGGTGTCCAGAAGCCGGCCGGAACGTCCGTCGCGTCGCGCAGCATGCACATCGCGCATTCGGAGATCATCTTCGAGGTCGAACCGTAGCCGGGATCGCGGTCGCCGGTGACGCCGGCGCGGACCGTGCGGCCGTCCGGTGCGATCGCGACATAGAGCAGATCGAACAGACCGTTTTCACGCTCTTCCTTCGAAGGCCCCTCGCCCGGTTTCGGTGCATCGGGGCCGGTCTTTCCCGCGTTGGCCGCCATCACGCGCTTGGCGTTGGCCTCGCCCTTCTCGCCGGGGCCGGTCAGAACCATCTCGTCGTAGACGAACTCCTGGCCGTAGGGAAAGCCCATCAGCATGTTGGAGCGATGGACGTTACGGGTGTTGATCAGCGCCATCATGAACGGCGCGGCCCAGGATTGCAGATCCTCTTCGAAGAAGGGCTTGTTGCCCTTCGGCTGCTTGGGGCCGGTGAAACCGGGCGTCAGCGCAAAATGATCGTTGAGAATGGCGACAAGGCTGAGATCCTTTGCGACAGCATCGAAGGTCGCCTTCGCGCTCGCGGCGGTGCCGCCCGAGAGCGTGCCGCGCATGTCGCGCACGCGCCCCTTCACGCGCGGGGCGGGTGCGCCAAACACACGCTTTGCTTCCTCCTGCACGAAGAACGTCCCGAGCTCGAACGGCACGGAATCGTAGCCGCAGGAGAACACGATGCGCGCGCCGCTCTCCTTGGCTTCCGCCTCGTACTTGTCGATCATCTGCCGCATCCAGACCGGCTCGCCGCAGAGATCGAAATAATCCGTGCCGGTGGCGACGCAGGCAGCCAGCAGGTCCTCACCGTAGAGCTGATACGGGCCCACGGTGGTGATCACCGACATCGTCTGCTCCGCCATCGCCTTCAGCGAGGCCGCGTCCGACGCATCAGCGACGATCAGCGGCGTATTGCCGGGCGCGCCGACCGCATCGCGTACCGATTTGAGCTTGCCGAGGCTGCGACCCGCCATCGCCCATTTGAGCGCGTTGTCGCCCTTGTAATGCTGGGTCAGATATTCAGCGACGAGCTGACCGGTGAAGCCGGTCGCGCCATAGACGACGATGTCGAATTTCGTGGAGCTCATGGTCGGCCTTTATTTCTTTGCGTAACTTACGCCCATGCCGGCACGGACGTCGCTTTGAATACCATAGGGCGGGATCGGATAGCGCAGGCCGTTCCTGGCCAGCGCCTTCATACCCTCGATCGCCTTGGCGAGATGTTCCGGCTTCAAGGCCATCAGCATCTCCTCGTCCGGCACGCCGCCATAGCGCCGTTCCGCATAGCATGGCAAGGACAGGCTGGGCTCACCGGATTTGAGTGCCCGCCCCCAGGAATCCGCGCAGGCGGTCTCGCCGACCACACCCCATTCGAACTTCTTGTAGCCGGTATATTGAAGCCCGTTGATCAGGATGATCATCTGCCCCGGCGTCGCATAGACGAGGCAGATGTCGGGCTGATCGAGCCGGCCGCTCGCGAGCGGACTGACCGCGAGCGCCTGGTACTGCCCGAACGGAACCACGTCGAGCGCCTCCTGGCGCTTGCGCGCGTCTTCCGCCGTGCCGTGCCAGACGCCGACATAGTTTTCGCCGGCGAGCCATTTTTCGTCCTGCGGCGCAAGACCGATCACCGCGCGGCACTGCGCGCCGACGAGATCGTCGCCGGTGATGCCGACGGTCCAGCCGAGCCGCGAGGCCATGCTGACGATCTGGTCGGTGGTGTGAACCGCATTGGGCCGCCGGATTTTCGGGATCGCCTCCATCTCCGAGGCGCGCGCGAACAGCTTCATGCCGATCACTGTCGTCTTCAGCCGCAGCAGGCTGTTGAGGTCGGCGACGAGGCCGGCAAGATCGATCCTGTCTGCACTGTGCTGTTGCATGGCGTCCTCCCGGCCGGCGGTCGCGCGCCGGCGCTGTGTTCTTGTTTTGCGGTCTCGTTCTAGTCCTTGCCCGGTCCCGGAAGCAACTCGCCGGTCCGACCCATCAGGCGGTACGCCAGAAGACCGATCCATTCGCGCACGGCGATCTCGGTTTTTTCGAGCCCATCCTTGCCGGCATGGGTGAACGTGAAGAGCTCGTCGCGGCCCCCCATCCGCCAGTCGACGGGATAGGGCTCGACGTCAAATCCGGCCTTGCGGAAGATTCCCATCGCGCGCGGCATATGGAAGGCGGAGGTGACGAGCAGCCAGCGCTCGCCCGGCTTCGGCGTCACCAATTGCTTCGTGAAGACCGCGTTCTCCCAGGTGTTGCGGGAATCGCGCTCGAGGATCAGCCGCTCCTTCGGGATGCCCAGGCTTTCCAGGATCGGCGCGGAATAGTCGGCTTCCTTCGCATCCGTCGAGACCAGATTCGCCGAGCCTCCGGTGAAGACGATGCGCGCGTTCGGATAGCGGCGCGCGAGCTCGGCCGGTGCAAACATGCGATCGGCCGCGTGCGCGACCACCGGCGTGCGATGCGCTGCCGACAGATCGGTGTCGACGGAACCGCCAAGCACGATGATGCCGTCCGGCACGCCGCGCGAGGGGTCCCATGCAGGAAAGCGCGACTCCAGCGGGTACAGCAGGAGATTTCCGAGTGGCGAGAACGCGGACAATGCCAGCAGGATCAGCGTGGTGACGGCCAGCTTGCGGCCGAGCGCCGCGTAGCGCGTCAGCATCAGCAGCAGCGCCAGGATTCCGAGCTCGACCAGCAGATTGATCGGCAGCAGTGCACTGCCAAGGGTCTTGGAAAGAACGAAATACAGGGGCGCCTCGCTGGAATGATCGGACCGGGCTTGACCGGCCGGTCCATCTTCAGAAATCTTCTTGAAAGAGGATCGATCGCCCGGTCAAGCCCGGGCATAGCAGGTTCTCATGACGAGTTCTGATGAAACTGATTGGACGCGGCAAATGACCCATCACCACCTGCATTCCAGCCCCGAGACCTGCCATTGGGGCTTCTTCGAAGCCGCGCTCGAGCCCGTCCTCACCGTCAAGAGCGGCGACGAGGTAACGGTCGACACCATCAGCGGCGGCCCGGACATGCTGCCCGACCGCAACACATTTCACATTCCGCCGGAAATGTTCGAGGTCCACGCCAGGAACGAGCGCATGTTGCCCGGCCACATCCTCACCGGCCCAATCGCGGTCGAGGGCGCCGAGCCCGGCGACGTGCTCGCGGTCGAGATCCTCGACGTCCAGCTCCGGCAGGACTGGGGCTGGAACATGATCAAGCCGCTCTCGGGCACGCTGCCCGACGATTTCCACGAGACGCGTATCCTCAACATCCCGCTCGACCGGACGCGGATGGTCGGCCGCATGCCGTGGGGTTTGGACCTGCCGCTCAAGCCGTTCTTCGGCGTGATGGGCGTGTCACCACCGCCGGCCTGGGGCCGCATCTCCTCGCTGGTTCCGCGCGCGATGGGCGGCAATCTCGACAACAAGGAGCTCGGCGCCGGTGCGATCCTGTACCTGCCGGTCTTCGTTCCGGGCGCGCTGTTCTCCTGCGGCGACGGCCACGGCGTCCAGGGCGACGGCGAGGTCTGCGTCACCGCGATCGAGACCGCGCTCCAGGGCCGCTTCCGCCTGACGCTGCGCAAGGACCTGCGGTTCGACTATCCCCGCGCCGAGACGGCCACGCACTACATGACCATGGCGATGGACCCCGATCTCGACCAATGCGCGGTGCGCGCGCTGCGCGACATGATCGTGCTGCTCGGCGAGAGGCGAAACCTGTCGCGCGAAGACGCCTACACGCTGTGCAGCCTGGCGGCCGATCTGCGGGTGACCCAGACCGTCAACGGCTCCAAGGGCATCCATTGCATGATCGAAAAGGCGATCGTGCACGGCTGAGCCGGCCGCCCTTCCCTCGCCTGACGACGCCACGCCGCCGCCCGGGATCCCGCGCGGCGCGCGGCGTCGTGTCAATTTTTATGTGCAATTTCAACGAGCTGCGCCACGGCATCAGTCAGCATTTGACTTCCGCCATCGAACCTAAATAGAGTCTTAATCGTTACTTTTATGTATCTGAGTATGAGGCTAGCGTTCGGACCATGGCCACCGAAAAAGCCGAGACTGACCGCATTCCCGTAACCCTGGCGCTCTCGACCATCACCTACCTGGAGAAGTTGGTGAGACAGGGCACCCACGGCACCAGCGTTCCCGGCGTCGCGCGTACCTTGATCGAGGAAGGCATCCGTCTCGCCATCAAGGACGGGCTTTTGTCGATTCGCGACAACGGCAGGACGTGAGCGCGCGCCGGACGTGAGGCGGACGGATCTCGCAAGGCGGATGGCCGACATCTGCAACCTGGGACCGTACCAATGCCTGTTCTCTCACCGACCTGGACCAACGAACGAATCGAGCTTCTGAAGCAGCACTTCGAGGCCGGCCTCTCCTGCCGCGAGATCGCCGCCGACATCGGCGTCAGCCGCAACGCCGTGATCGGCAAGCTGTCACGGCTGAACCTCACGCGCGGCAGGACCGTCGACGACCGCAAGATCCAGGACAGGAGTGCTGCGTCGGGGCGCGCGATGCGCGCCGTGCCGCGGCTGCAATACCAGATGCTCGCCACGATCTACGGCGAGACCGATGCGCCGGTGGTCGCAGGTCCCATCGACGACGCCAATCGCTGCTCGCTGCTGGAGCTGTCCGAGAACCGCTGCCGCTGGCCGATCTCGACGCCGGGCGCGGAGGATTTCTGCTTCTGCGGCAATATCGCGCCCGACAGCCAGCCCTATTGCACTGGCCATAGCCGCCTCGCCTACCGGCCGAACTCGCGCGCCCGCGTGATGCGCGGCTGAAGAGTTCTCTGCGTAAACAGAAAAACCTCCGGCAGGGCACTACCGGAGGTTTCTGGAGGTCATAGCATCAAGCTAAGAGCCGCAACTTTCGTAATCGGCTGACAGATATATAGCTTATCAACTCAGGTAAGTAAATAAGTTTTCAGGCGATCGAATCGCATGGCTCGTCTTCGCCGCCTGCAACGCCTGCCGGATTTTCCGAACGCCGCATCTGAAAAAGGCCCCGGCGGTGTCCCGCCGGGGCCTGGTCAGATCCGAAAGAAACTTCGGCTTACCAGTTGCGCTGGGCGCGCAGCAGCAGGCTGTAGGTGTCCTGGTCCTTCAGCTCGTAGGTCGCCGCAGGCTTGGCGACGCCCGTCAGTGCACCGGTCGTGATCACGCCGGAATACTTCTGGTCGAGGTGGCTGTAGGTGAAGTCAGCCGAGAAGGTCAGGTTCTTCACCGGGGTCCAGCGGGTGATGACGCCCACCTGGCCGATGTTGAAGTCCGGGTTGCAGGTGCCGGTCAGGGTCGCGAACGCGGCGCTGCCGCAGATCATGGTCTTGGCCGTACCGCTGTAGTTGACCGCAGCCCACGCGCCATAGAGCGCCGTGTTCCAGAACGGGCTCCAGTTGTGGGTGTAGGCACCACGGAAGCCGTAGGTCTTGGTCAGCTCGAGGCTGCCGCCGGGACCGAACACCGCGTCAGACACGCCGGCGAAGCCGATGCTCTGATACGCGCCGCCCGAACCGCCGAACATCGAGTAGCTGGTCGCAGCCAGCTCCTGGAAGTTGTAGCGGCTCGCGCCCTCGGTGTAGACGCCCGAGAGGTTGATCACGTCGCCGGCACCGGTCGGGATGTTCTTGATCTGCAGAGCAAGCTGAACGGCCCAGCCCCACTTGTCTTCCGGATGCCCGGTGGCTTCGGTCGCGCCGTAATACGCGACATGGTTGTCGTGCGCGGCAACCGACGCCTGGAACAGGCCCCAGGCCTGGTCGACGCGAACCGCACCGACGATGTCGGGCGCGCGGGTGCCGCCGAGATCGTTGGAGCCGTAGGCACCGCCGAGAACGCCGGTGGTGGACATGCCCGCGGTGTTCCAGATGTTGGTCTGGAAGACCTGCGTCTGGTCCTGCGCCGAGATCGTCGCCGTCACGCCCTGACCGAAGTCAGCGGTGTAGGTGGCCTGGACGACGCCGTTGGTGGCGCCGCTGCCGCCGACCAGCTGGTCGAAGTTGTTGCCGGGATAGTTGATCCAGGGCGCGTCGAACTGCGACACGGCCTTACCCAGGGTGAAGCCGGCGAACTGGATGAAGGCGTAGTAGACGCCAAGCGAGCCGCCCGAGAGGTTGCCGTCGGTGCCGTTGACGTTGCCGCCGCTGGACCCGGTGAGGCCGGTGCCGGCCGCGTTGAGGCCTACCGTGCCGCTGTACTGGGTCGCGCCCGTGCCCGAGCCGGTGCCGCCGTAGCTGCCGGTCGTCCAGCTGAACACCGCATCGAAGTAGGTGCGGACGACGCCGTATTCGGTCGCGGTGCGCGTGTCGATGTTGAGATCTTCACGAGCGCGCATCGAGTAGTAGTTCGTCAGGCGGTTGTTGGCCGCGAACACGCCGTTGTACTGGGCGCTGTAGTTGCCGCCGGCATTGAGCGCGACTTCAGCGCGCAGGTAGCCGCCCAGCTTGATGCAGGTGTCGCTGCCCGGGATGTAGTAGAAGCCCGCGCCATACAGCGTGCAGATCTTGACGTACTCGACCGCCTTGGCCTTGACCGGAAGATCGGCCGCCTGGGCTCCACCGACGGCGATCAGACCCGCCGCAGTGCCGAGCAAAAGGCTCTTCACCACTTTCATATAAAACCTCCAAGTTGCTCATTTTGCGGAGACTGGACCGTGAGGCCCCCAGATCCCCGTCTCTTCAATTCCGCTCGGCCGCTTTGCGCTTTCGGACACACCCGCTTGAACGCGAGGGACGTCAGCGAACCACCTGCAACGGGACGATCGAGAACCCCCACCGTCACGGCGCAATATGCCTGCGCCGTTCCGCTAATCAAAATAGTTTATTAGGTCACCTTTGTGGTTTCACTAAACCTGTGCCCCGCGCGCAACACTGCGGGGGTGGGCAATATGCTGAGCTGATCATCTTTGTAGTTTTAGTGACAAAATTACCCTGCTCTGCACTTGCGTCAGGGCAGACTTGCGTGGACTATGCCTTGCACGACGCCGGCCGGAATGAATCTGTTGACGGGAGTGACGCTGTGTCAGCGACGAGGAAAGAAGGAGCGCGCCTCCGCTCCATCGGCAATCTGGATATCATCAGGCGTTTCACCTGGGAGATATCGTCGATCAACATGCACCTGGAGGAGCTGCGTCAGTTCTGGGCGAGAACGCTGGGCATCAGCGGTCCGCAATGGCTGATCCTGATGGCGATCTCCGACCTCGACAAGGATGACGGCGTGCCCGTCAACGTGGTCTCCAAACTGCTCCACGTCGACCCGTCCTTCGTCACCACCCAGTCCAAGCTGCTGGAGAAGAAGGGCCTGCTGCGCCGGCGGCCCTCGCCGACCGACGCCCGCGTGGTGCGCCTGTCGCTGGCCGAGAAGACCCAGAAGCACATCGCGAGCCTCAACGAGCAGTACAAGTCGATTCGCGAATTCGTCTTCCAGGAGTTCGACGAGGAAGAGCTCGCCGAATTCACCACCAAGCTCGCGACGCTGAAGACACGGCTCGAAAAGGCCTGCGTCAGGATATCACTCGACTACTAGAGCGTATTCGAGCGAAGTGGATACCGGTTCGCGTCAAGACAACGCGTCAAAGCAAGAAGCCAGAGCTCCGTTCCGATGACATCGGAACGGAAATGGCTCTGAAGCGGCAGGCGGCGCTTAGCTCCGCCGCCCCATGCCGCCCAGCTGCGATTCGAGCCAGTCGAAGATGTATTCGTTGGCAAGGCTCGGATTGTCCGCATGAGCCTGCGCCGCGCCGGTCTCCGCCGCCGTGAACACCTTCAGCAGGATATCCGAGCTGCCGAGCCGCGACTTCTGCACGATCTGGCGCGCCCGGTCGGCCTTGAGCCAGCCGTCCTCGCCGAGCGTGATCAGCACCGGACAGTCGACACTCGAGGCCATCAGCGGCGCCGACGGCACCGGGACGATGCTGAGGTCGCTCATGGCAAAACGGCTGGCGAAGAAGGACCGCTCGTGCAGGTCCCAGAGGCCGCCGTCGCAGACGGCCGCAGCGAGCCGGGGCTCCTGCAAAACCGCGCGTGCGACGAAGGAGGAGCCCCACCCGTCCGCGACGATCCCGATGCGATTGAAATCGACGTCGTCGCGCGTTTCCAGGTAGTCCATGACGCTGCCGATCGAGCTCTCGAGATCGCGGCGCTGCAGCAGCGTGTCGGTATAATCGTCGCGCTGGTCGCCGAGCAGGTCCAGCGCCAGCATCGACAAGCCGCGCTCGCGCGCATGCGGCGCGAGCTTGAACAGGAATTCCTCCTTGCGATGTCCGGGCTCGCCGATGCAGATCACGGTCGGAGCCCGCTTGCTCGCCGAAGGCGCAGGCAGGAAATAGCCTTGCAGGGCGTGTCCGTCGTCGGACCAGGGAATCGTGACGATTTCGCCGGCCGGACCGCGCGCGGACAGGAAGCGGCGTGCGCATTCCTGCATCGCCAGCACCGCGACCCAGCGGCGCTCGTCGGCCTGGTCGAGCGGCATCGCGGCCGCGCCGTAGTAGTTCATCGCTCGCAGCCAGTTACGCTGCGCGGTCGCCATATGGCCCTCCGCGAAAGCCGCCTCGGCGCGCTGCCGGTTGGCGCGCGCCAGCTTCTTCCACTCGCGATGCCAGGAATGCTCGTCGCCCCGCTTGAGCTGCCGCGCGATCATCAGGCATTCTGCGATCGTGGCGCCGCCCTCCTGGGCCGCGGTGAGCAGCCGCGTGAACTCAGCGGAGATATCCTCTCTCTCCGGGCAGAGGGTCCAGTCGTCGGAGAGGCATGCGGGTATCATCGGGGCTACGCTTTATGATGGCGTTACCCCTGACTGACTAAACTATTTTAGTTCGCCAACCAAGCGGCCGTGCGCCGAATGAGACCCGTTTGACATCACCATCGCTTGAACGATGCTGGCGCACTGGTGATGTCGCATGCGTGACATTCCAATTCGTCATAAGACCTTGAAGACTGGCAAGAGGTGGCACGTGAAAATACCGCCTCGCCTCTTGCCATGATGATCATCATACCTATGTCGACGCACTGTCGTCTCAGCCAAACCGATTCAGCCAAATCGGCTCAACCGAGTCGCCAGCCGACCTCCTGCGTGAAGCTTTCGTAGAAGGAACGTTCATAGGCCTGCTCCGGCGTAGCACGAACGCGCTCGTCAAGACGTTTGGCGTCTTCGCCCACAAGAATGCGCCAGCGCTCCGCCTTGACGCCGTCGAGGATGATCTTCGCGGCCTGCGCCGCAGTGGTCGGCGCATCCTCGAGAAAGCTGCGGGCGCGTTCGGCGAACACCGCCTGGATGTCCTCGTCCGACATCTTGTCGGCATCGGGCACGCCGGCCGCAACCATGCGCTTGCGGGTCAGCGCGACCTCGTCGGCATTGAGCCGCTCCGATCCGTCGACGCTCTGCACCTTGCGTGAATTCGAGACGATCGATGTGCCGATGTGGCCTGGCATCACCACCGAGCATTTGACGTGCGGCGCGTGCAGGCGAAGGTCGTTGATCAGCGCTTCGGTAAATCCCTTCACCGCGAACTTGGCCGAGCTGTAGGCTGTGTGCGCCTGCCCCATGCCGATCGAGGCCCAGAAGCCGTTGACGCTCGCCGTGTTGATAATGTGAGCCTCGTCGGCGGCCACCAGCAACGGCAGGAAAGTGCGCACGCCGAGATAGACGCCGCCCCAGCAGATGTTGAAGGTGCGCTCCCACTGCTCGCGCGTGTTGGTGAACAGGCTGCCGCCGCCGCCGATGCCGGCATTGTTGAACAACAGATGGATCCTGTCGGTCTTCTGCTGCTCGGCAAGCTCGTCGCGGAAACGCTTGAGATGATCCTCGATCGAGACGTCGGCGACATGGGTCGTGACGCGCAGGCCCTGCGGCAGCTTCTCGACCTCGCAGAGCCGCTTGGTCTCGGCCATCGCGGCCTCCGAGACGTCGCACATCGCGACGTTGCAGCCCTCCGCAACGAGCTGCCGTGCGAGCTCGCGCCCCATTCCCGTGCCGCCGCCGGTGATGACGGCGATCTTTCCTGCAAAATCCTTCATGGGACTTTCGGCCCCTCCCCTTGTCGGTCTGTTTCTTCGTGGCTGCGCCCCCGCGTGGAGGCGCGCGCAAAATGTAGCAGCGCTGCATCCGCAGGTAAAAGCGGATCAGCGCTGCTGCTCGACAATCGTATTTCAGCTCGCGGACTATTCGGCGGCCTCGAAGCGCGTGCCGTTCAAGGCGCCAAGCGCCTCCAGCGCCTTGCGGGTCGCGGCCTGCTGCGCGGGTGAAGCCTCCGGCATCGGCGCACGCGGATACGTCTTGGGCAGGCCCTGCAGCGTCTGGGCGTAGCGCGTGCAGGCCGGCAGATTGTCGGCAATGATCGCGTTCCACAGCGTCAGCAGCTTCTTGTGCAGCTCGAGCGCGCGCGGATGATCGCCCGCCTTCACCGCATCCCACAGCGCGACGGACGCATGCGGCGCTGCGGTCAGGATCGCGGCGATCGAGCCATGGGCTCCGAGCGTGTAGGACGGATACATCAGCGCATCGACGGCGCTGTAGATCAGCTTGTCCGACGCCATCATCATGAGGTCCGCGAACAGCTTGAGATCGCCCGCGCTCTGCTTGACGCCGACCACCAGCGGCACCTCGGTCATGATCCGGGTCAACAGCGCCGGCGAAAGATACGACCACGGCACCACGTTGTAGATGATGATGGGCATGCCGGTCTCGTCGGCCATGGCGCGGAAATGCGCCACCATCGCCTCGTCGTCCGGCTTGAACAGATAGTGCACCGGCGTGACCTGCAGCGCCGCCACGTTCATGTCGCGCACGAGCTTGCCGCGGCGGATCGCATCGCGCGTGGAGTCCACGATGATGCCGGCGATGACGGGGATGCGCCCGTTCACCGCCTCCACCGTCGCCGCCATCAGGTCGCGATATTCCGCGTGATCGAGCGTGTGGCCCTCGCCGGTCGAGCCGCCGGCGGCGACGCCATGGGCGCCCGCGCCGATCATCCAGTCGACCTGGGGCGCCACGAGCTTGTAATCAATCTCGCCGTCTTTCCGGAACGGCGTCGTCATCGGCGGGATCACGCCGGTCGGTCGTGCCTTCATGGTCTGCCCTCGCGTTTCCTTTGGTCCTGCGGCGGTCCCGCTCTTTTGACGAGTATCCGCACGCTGGCGAGCGTATCGGCTGCGCAGGCGTTGTGAAGGGGCGGTTCGCGCGGCGCAGCCCCCCACAATTGCTCATCTCTGCGCTCATTGCCCGTGATTTCCTGGGGGTTCCCCGTAGTTGCCCGGCTTCGGTTTAGGGGCAATTTTTTTACAATCCGAATCGTCAAATGGGGTTGGACGCCGGGTCGAGTCGGAGAGGACGGCGTGTTGTTCGCGTCACAGACTCTGGCACTCCGCTTGCATCTTCTTCGTGGTCAGAAACTACCAATGAGGTGACTGGAATGTTCGTGACCGTCGTTGCCGTGCTCTGCCGGCTAAGCGCAGCCAGCTCAGGCAGTTGCGTCGAGGAAATCGTGACCGACAGCAACATGACGCCCGAGATTTCGATGATGCAGTGTGCGGTCGGCGCACAGGCACCGCTTGCGAAATGGATGGGCGAGCACCCGATCTATCACGCCAACTGGCGCCTCGAGCGCTACAAATGCGTGCCGGGTCACTACGAGATCAAGGGCCACGCGTAAAGCGGCCCCGCAAAACTACCGACCAAGAGGAAACGCCCGGGGGCCGCCTTGTCCCTCCGGCCTGCAGCGCCAGCTCCGTTGAAGCAGCGCGCCCTGTGACGACAGTCACGCCTTCCGCTCAAGCAATCGCACGCAGAATGATCGCACGCGCTCGCTGCCCCGCTGGCGCCGACTTGCTCTATTAGTATTTTCCCAGCAAGGAGCCACTCGTCGCCGCCGTGATCGAGCGTCATAACGAGGAGATCATGAGGCTCGTCCGGGTCGCCAAAGGTAGCGAGCGAAGCCTACCGGTGAAACAACCACCAAGCAAACAAGATGAATAATAGGATGGCAACTGCGGGCGCGTAGAGTTCGATCCGCGCTTTTGTCGCAATGACCTCGAGGTTCTCGGCATTGCGGCGTTCGCGCCGCTGCTGTTCCGGCGTAGGCATTGGTAGAGGTTGCTCACCCCGCGCCTGAGCCTCCAGATCTAGGATCCGTTGCCAGCGCGGTTTCGTTGCGCTGCCCTGGACTTCCTCCGACGCCGTTGGAGGGGCGCCCGATTTCCCGTAGATGCACTGATTGAGCAGCAAGGCCATCTTGACGTCGGGGTCGCTGGAATCGCGCCCCAGAACGGCCTTGGCGAGTTCGTCACGTAGCTCGATCACGTTCCGGGCAATCTCTTCGCTGGACAATGATGTCTTGGTCACGTCTCTCTTAGTTCCTTGATTGTCGTTTGCGCCAGCTGACAGCGAAGCAATTCTCGGCGGCAGCTATCGTGACTCGCTAAGGCATGTCAGCAACAACTTGATTTTCGTTTCTGCAATTGGGGGAGCGGTGCACTCGTTTGAATCGAGGAAGAGTCCCGCGACATGATATGGAAGGCGCGTCAGATCAATTGAGTGCGCTGTCACCAGTGATCTAACTAGCCCGCGCACCACCAATTAAGGAACAGCGTCGAAGCCTTCAACCTCGATGTCCACATCGTGGTGCACGCTCATCTCGAAAGCCGCCGCAGGGAAATGCGCGAGATCGCCCAGCCTAACCATCTTCATCGGTTTCAAGCGTTCGAGGCGGCCGCGCACGGCACGCGATTGCGACGACAGTACAGTCTCGGAGGATAGAAACAGGCTTCGCGGACAGGTCGTCCCAGCCCACAAGCCCGGCATGACGACATTTGCCCCTGTTTTGCCCGACGCGCCAAATCGAGTTGGAAAAACATCATCCCGTCTATGACGTCAGTACTGTGCATGGGGTTGTTTTCGGATTTTTAGTTTGCCGCCCGTCAAGGCAGCCGCCCGCCACTAAGCATCATGCCTTCCCACCGGCGGGAGCAGGCCCCGACGTCCACCCGACAAACGATTTGAAAAAATGGTCGGAGCGAGAGGATTTGAACCTCCGACCCCTAGTCTCCCAGACTAGTGCGCTAACCGGGCTGCGCCACGCTCCGAACGTCGTTCCATTAGCTAGGATCGCCGCTTAGCGCAAGGCAAGGTCACAGCATTTTGGCATTGCCGGCCAAAGGCCCGGAACTGCCTGCTAAACCGGCCGAATGCGGCCTAGGCGTCGTTCAGTGCCTGGTCCAGCATGGCCCGGCAGGCGACGAGGTCGGCGAGCGCCCGTGCCAGCCGCTCGCGGTCCAGCGCGCTGGGGCCGGCGGGCGCGGCCGGGGTGCCGCCCTTGCGGAAGGTGGTGAGGATTTCCTCGTCGTCGGTCTCCGAGAAGCGGAAGTCGATGCCTTCCTCCTCCCCGCCCTGGTAGTCGTCATCGTCGGTGTCGAGCGCGCCGCGGACGCCGGTCTCCTCCTCGGGCTCCATCAGGCTCGCCCCGATGGCATCCTCGATGGCGCCGAACGAGACCGCGGCCGAGCTGTCGGCGAGGCCCTGCACCGATTTAACGCCGTGCTCCTTGAGGATCCGCTGCACCCCGCGGATGGTGTAGCCCTCGCCGTAGAGCAGACGGCGGATGCCCTTGAGCAGGTCGACGTCGTCGGGGCGGTAATAGCGGCGGCCGCCGCTGCGCTTCATCGGCTTGATCTGGGAGAATCGGGTCTCCCAGAACCGCAGCACGTGCTGCGGAATGTCGAGTTCCTGCGCTACTTCGCTGATGGTTCGGAACGCATCCGGCGCCTTGTCCAAATGCCAGTCCTTTCCGAAAGGCGGTTACGCCTCGGGTTGCGCCTTGCTGGCGTCGCCATTGCCGCGGTGCTGGGTGTTGATCCGCTGCTTCAGGATCGCCGACGGCTTGAACACCATCACCCGCCGCGGCGAGATCGGCACCTCGGTCCCGGTCTTCGGGTTACGGCCGATCCGCTGTCCCTTCTTGCGGACCATGAAGGAGCCGAACGAGGACAATTTCACCGTCTCGCCCTTTTCGAGGCAGTCGGTGATCTCCTTCAGCACGAGTTCCACGAACGCAGACGATTCCGTCCGCGACAGGCCCACCTTCTGGTAGACGGCCTCGCAGAGATCAACACGCGTTACGGTTTTACTTTGATCAGTCATCGCCCTGCCCCACATCACGGCGAACAATTGTTGTCTGAAATTATGAGGTTACGATACGGCGGTCAACAGCGCTCATCAATGCAGACGCATCGATAATGGGCGCTGATTCCGACAAAATTTGATCGATTGTGGCGCTACCAGCGCACCAGAGCCGAACCCCAGGTGAAGCCGCCGCCCATGGCCTCCATCAGGACCGCGTCGCCACGCTTGATGCGGCCATCCTTTCGCGCCACCGACAGGGCCAGCGGAATCGAGGCGGCCGAGGTGTTGCCGTGACGGTCCACCGTCAGCACCACCTTCTCCGGCGCGATGTGCAGCTTGTGGGCGGAGGCGTCGATGATTCGCTTGTTGGCCTGGTGTGGCACGAACCAGTCGATGCTGTCGGCATTGAGCCCGGTCGCCTCGAAGGCATCGACGATCACGTCGGTGATCATGCCGACCGCATGCTTGAAGACCTCGCGGCCCTCCATGCGCAGATGGCCGACGGTCTGGGTCGAGGACGGCCCGCCGTCGACGAACAGTTTTGCCTTGTGACGGCCATCGGAACGCAAATGCGTGGTCACGATGCCGCGGTCGGTCGCGGCATGGCCGGGCTGCTCCTGCGCCTCCAGCACGACCGCGCCGGCACCGTCGCCGAACAGCACGCAAGTGCCGCGGTCGTTCCAGTCGAGGATGCGCGAGAAGGTTTCCGCGCCGATCACCAGCGCGCGCTTGAAGGCGCCGGTGCGCAGGAAATTGTCGGCCGTGGCGAGCGCGAACACGAAGCCCGAGCACACCGCCTGAAGATCGAACGCCGCGCCATGGTTGATGCCGAGCCCGTGCTGCACGGCGACCGCGGTCGCGGGGAACGTGTTGTCGGGCGTCGAGGTCGCCAGCACGATCAGGTCGATCGACTGGGCGTCGAGGCCGGCATCGGTGAGCGCGGCCTGCGCCGCCTTGATCGCCAGATGCGAGGTGAACTCGCCCTCGGCCGCGATATGTCGCTCGCGAATGCCGGTGCGCTGCACGATCCACTCGTCGGACGTGTCGATGCGCGCCGCCAATTGGGCGTTGGTCACCACCTGCTCCGGCAGATAAGAGCCGCAGCCCAGCACGACCGAACGAATTTGAGTCACGAAACATCCTCCGGCGCGGGCTGCACGGAATTGAGTGCACCACCCTCGCGGTTGAGCATCTGATTGATCTTGTTCAGGAGATCGTAGTGAGCCATCTCATAGCCAACATCGATCGCATAGGCAAAGCCTTCGGCGCTGGTTCCGCCATGGCTCTTGACCACCAGTCCGTTCAAACCCAGGAACACGCCGCCGTTGGACTTGCTCGGGTCCATCTTGTTGCGCAGGGCCTGGAAGGCGCTGCGCGCAAAGACATAACCGAGCCTGGACCGCCAGCTCCGCTGGATCTCGTTGCGGAGCAATTCCGCCATCTGCCGCGCGGTTCCCTCGGCGGCCTTCAGGGCAATATTGCCGCTGAAACCTTCGGTGACGATCACGTCGGCCAGCCCCTTGCCGATGCCGTCGCCCTCGATGAAGCCGACATAGTCGAGCTCCGGCAGATTACGCGCACGCAGGATCTCGCTGGCTTCGCGGATCTCTTCGTGCCCCTTGATCTCCTCGGCCCCGATATTGAGCAGGCCGACCGTGGGCCGCTTCTTGTCGAACAGCACGCTGGCCATCGCCGCGCCCATGACCGCGAGCGACACCAGATGGTGGGCGTCGCCGCCGATGGTCGCGCCGAGGTCGAGCACGACGGACTCGCCGCGCTTGGTCGGCCAAATCCCCGTGATCGCCGGGCGGTCAATGCCCTTCAGCGTGCGCAGGTGGAAGCGCGACATCGCCATCAGCGCGCCGGTATTGCCGGCGGAGACCGCGACATCCGCCTCGCCCTGCTTGACCGCGTCGATGGCAAGCCACATCGAGGAGGTCCTGCGGCCACGCCGCAGCGCCTGGCTCGGCTTGTCCGAGCCGCTGACGGCGACATCGGTATGGACGATTTTCGAGGCGGCCTTGAGCTCGGGATGCCGATCGAGCTCGGGCTCGATCCTGGCGCGGTCCCCGACCAGCAGGAACTCGGTGTCGCGATGCCTGCCGAGCGAGATGGCAGCGCCCGGAATGACCACGGCGGCGCCGGCGTCGCCCCCCATGGCGTCAAGCGCAATGCGAACCTTGCTTGGCATAAAAGTCCTGGAAAACCTGATCTGGTGCGGTCTTGAACGAGCGGGGCCGCGGAATGGGTGCGCCATGGACATGGCGACCGGTCAGGCGCCACGCCGCGCCCCGACCGGGCCGCGACAATAGCGTTTTGCTATCCCGAAACAACCTCTTGCCCCCAGCCTTTTGCATGCGGGGCGATTTGTCGGCACAGACCCGATTTCAAGAGAAACACTTGGAAATCAGATAGATAACCCGACCTTTCAAACTTCTCCCGCAAGCGCCTCGCGCTCCGTAGCAAAGCGGGTGCAGCGGAGAATGCCCAGCTATTTGCCCTTCTTTCTGTCCTGAAGCGCCTTCAGCGCCGCGAACGGATGGTCCTCCGGATCGGGGGCGATGACCTCGGCCTCGAACACGGCCCCCTCCTTGCGCGGATAGGGATCGACCGCCAGGAACAGCGCGTCGGTGGCGATCCGGCCAAGGTCGATGATTCCATTGACGATCGCCTCCGGCGGATCGACCACCTCCGGCGGCTCCGAATCGTCCTCGCCCTCCTCGATCAGGTCGGCCATCCTCCGAACCTCGGCTTCGGGCGCGAACACCAGATCCACCTTCTCGTCGATGTCGCTCTCCATCGGATCGAGGGTGACCACGCAGGTCTGGCCGATCCGGGCGCGAACGTGGCCCGTGACCTCGAAGCGGCCGCCGCTCCTGGGCACGATTTCGAAGGCGGCCTCGGCGGAGAGGACCTCCCGCAGGCCGCCGACCTCGGCGATGGCCTGCAGTTCGTCGGCCGATGCCTTGAGCTTGCGATGCAGGCCGGTGTCGGGGATCTGCACGACGCTGACGGGAGACCGCCAGGGATCAGGTCTGGATTCGGCATTCGGTCGGCTCATCGCGTCATGTCCTCAGTCAGCGCAGGGGGAAACCTGAAGGATGCGCCCAGCAGGGCAGCTTCGTCGGTCCGGCCGAGATCGGCCTCGGTGGCCCGGGCGTAGGCCGCGAGCTGCCGCGCCTGGTCCAGGCCATCCCCGTTCAAGATATTCCTGCAAATGGCCGACGCCAGCGCCTCGCTGCCGCTTTCCGTCGCCTGGTCGTAGGCCTGCATACGGCCGTAAAAGGCCTCGCCGAACGCTCGCATCCGCTTCGGCACGGTCTGGTCGCCCACCCCCATCTCGCGCAGATTGTCGTCCATGTCCTCACAGAAGCGGTCGAACAGCGCCTGCGACAGCTCGGTGGCGCCTTGAGCCGTGCGCAGGCGGCGCAGCAGCAGCCAGAGATGGAGCAGCAACAGGTCGAAACGCCCGTTAACCGTATCGGGCACCCCCAAGTCGCGGTAAAATATGGGTTCTCGCGCCTGCGTCACGATCATGCCATAGATGGCTTCAATGGTGCCGCGCGGGGCTTGCCGGGGTTTCCTGAAGTGATTGAACGGCCAAACCATTGTGGGTTCCGCAAGCGGGCGTGCGCGTGTTGCAATTGCAGCCTCCGCCCGGTACTTCAGCGCCTCGCGCGACGCAAGGGGACGGAATCAGTTCCGCTATGACGATAACGAACCAGACCAGCCGGCGCGCGGACAAGCTGCGCGGCTTTCAAGCACGCTGGCGCGGCCTGCGCCTGTTCGCGGCCATGGCGCTCGTCGGCGTTGCGCTTGCGGGCTGCACCGGCGAGCAGTTCCAGAAGGGTTACATCCTGCCGCCCGGCGCGCTGGAGCAGATTCCGATCGGCGCGAGCCAGGACCAGGTGCTGATCGTGATGGGCACGCCCTCCACGGTCGCGACCCTCGACGGTGAGGTGTTCTACTATATCTCGCAGCGCTCGGAGCGCATGGTCGCCTTCATGAACCAGAGGGTGGTCGACCAGCGCGTCATCGCCGTCTACTTCGACAAGAATCGGCGCGTGCGCCGACTGGCGAATTACGGCCTCCAGGACGGCAAGATCTTCGACTTCATCAGCCGGACCACCGCGACGTCGGGCCAGGAGATGAGCTACCTCGCGCCGCTGTTCAAGCTGCTCAGTTTTAACTGAGTATTCAGCCCGCGGCGTCGTGCCGCCTCCAGCGTGGCACTTGTCGTCGCGTACGACTTGCCGTTGAGCGCCGGGTTCCATACGCTCCCTGCAAAGTAAGAAGCAGGGAGTGGATTCGTGCCCAACAAACTACCCAAGAAACTCGATAAGAAATTTCTGTCCCGTCGCCAGGTTCTCACCGGCGCCGCGGGCCTCACGGCTGCAGCGATCCTGCCGCGATCGAGTTTGGCCGACTGGAAGCCGACCGAAACGGTCCGCGTCATCGTGCCGGCCGCGGCCGGCGGCTCCACCGACGTCATGGGCCGGCTTCTCGCCGCGCATCTGCAAACCGCCTGGGGCCAGTCGGCTGTCGTGGAAAACCGCTCCGGCGGCGGCGGCACGATCGGCACCGCCGAAGTGGTCCGCTCAAAGCCCGACGGCCAAACCATCCTGGTCGGCAATCCCGGTCCGAACGCGATCGCCTACAGCATCTTCAAGAACCTCACCTACAAGCCGGACCAGCTCCAGCCGGTCTCCAACATCATCCGGATTCCGAACATCGTCTCGGCGCATCCGAAGACCGGCATCAAATCCATTGCCGAGCTGATCGCGTATCTGAAGGCCAATCCGGACAAGCTCAGCTACGCTTCCTCCGGCGTCGGCCAGAGCCCTCACCTCACCGGCGCCTGGTTCCTCCAGCTCACCGGCCTGAAGATGACGCACATCCCGTTCCGCGGCGCCGGCCCCGCGCTCCAGGCCGCGCTCGCGGGCGACATCCAGATCCTGTTCGACAATCTCTATCCGAGTCTGCCCCAGGTGCAGAACGGCACCCTCACCGGCCTTTGCGTCACCACGCCCGAACGCAGCGACTTGGCGAAGGATTTGCCGACCATGCGCGAGAGCGCGCCGGAGCTGGCCAATTTCGACGTGTCGTCCTGGTTCTCGGTGTTCCTGCCCAAGGGCGTCCCCGCCCCCGTGCTCGAGGCGCTCAACCTTCAAGTGAAGGCGATGCTGGAGCGCGAGGACATCAAGAAGAACATCGCCGCCATGGGCGCTCGCGCCGACTACAGCACACCGGAGCAGTTCTCCGCCTTCGTGGATGCCGAGACGAAGAAGTTCGCCGGCATCATCCAGAAGGAAGGCCTGCAGATGGATGTGCAGTAGGCGTTCGCGCGAGACGTTTGCGCGGAGATAAAAGCAGCATCCACCGATGTCATTCCCCGCGAAGGCGGGGAATCCAGTAAGCCGCGGCTTCTCCGCGTCACACCGCAGTCTGTGGAATACTGGATCGTCCGCCTTCGCGGACGATGACAGCGAGGGTGAGGCTGCGCTCGCAATGACGCGATGAAAGACTTCCGCACCAAAACAAATCAAAAACCCCGCGGCTCGCGCCGCGGGGTTTTGTCTTTGGTCGTTGGCGCCGATCAGTGCGCCAGGATCGCCAGCAGCAGCAAGGCCACGATGTTGGTGATCTTGATCATCGGGTTCACCGCGGGTCCCGCGGTGTCCTTGTAGGGATCGCCGACGGTGTCGCCGGTGACGGCGGATTTGTGGGCGTCAGAGCCCTTGCCGCCGTAATGGCCGTCCTCGATGTACTTCTTGGCGTTGTCCCAGGCGCCGCCGCCCGAGGTCATCGAGATCGCGACGAACAGGCCCGTCACGATCACGCCGAGCAGCATCGCGCCGACAGCGGAGAACGCCGCCGACTTGCCGGCCGCACCGCCGCCGGCGATGACGTAGATCAGGAAGTAGACGACGATCGGCGACAGCACCGGCAGCAGCGAGGGGATGATCATCTCCTTGATCGCCGCCTTGGTCAGCAGGTCGACCGCCCGGCCGTAGTCGGGCTTGTCGGTGCCCTGCATGATGCCCGGCTTCTCGCGGAACTGCCGGCGCACCTCCTCGACGATCGCGCTCGCCGCACGACCGACCGCCGTCATGCCCATCGCGCCGAACAGATACGGCAACAGGCCGCCGAACAGCAGGCCAACAACCACGTAGGGGTTGTTGAGCGAGAAGTCCGGGTTGACACCCTTGAAGTAGGCATGGTTCGCGGAGTCCCCAATGAAGAACTTGAGGTCCTGGTTGTAAGCCGCGAACAGCACGAGAGCACCGAGACCGGCGGAGCCGATCGCGTAGCCCTTGGTCACCGCCTTGGTGGTGTTGCCGACCGCGTCGAGCGCGTCGGTCGACTTGCGCACCTCCTTCGGCAGGCCCGCCATCTCGGCAATGCCGCCGGCATTGTCGGTAACTGGGCCGAAGGCGTCGAGCGCGACAACCATGCCGGCCAGCGCCAGCATGGTGGCGGTCGCGATCGCGATGCCGAACAGGCCGGCCAGGCTGTAGGTGACGAGGATGCCGGCGATGATGACGATCGCGGGCAGCGCAGTCGACTCCATCGAGATCGCCAGGCCCTGGATCACGTTGGTGCCGTGACCCGTCACCGACGCGGCCGCGATCGACTTCACCGGACGATAGTCAGTGCCGGTGTAGTACTCGGTGATCCAGATGATCAGCGCGGTGACGACGAGGCCAACGACGCCGCACTCGAACAGCGCCATGCCGGTATAGTCGACGCCGTCGAGCTTGCCGAAGCCGATCAGGAAGTAGATCACGCCGGCAATGCCGACCAGCGACAGGACGCCGGTTGCGATCAGACCCTTGTAGAGCGCACCCATGATCGACTGGCTCGGCCCGAGCTTGACGAAGAAGGTGCCGATGATCGAGGTGATGATGCAGATGCCGCCGATCGCGAGCGGCAGCGTCATCATGTTGGAGAGGATCGGCGTCTTGGCGAAGAAGATCGCCGCGAGCACCATCGTGGCGACCGCGGTCACCGCATAGGTCTCGAACAGATCGGCGGCCATGCCGGCGCAGTCGCCGACATTGTCACCGACGTTGTCGGCGATGGTGGCCGGGTTGCGCGGGTCGTCCTCGGGGATGCCGGCCTCGACCTTGCCGACGAGGTCGCCGCCGACATCCGCACCCTTGGTGAAGATGCCGCCGCCGAGACGGGCGAAGATCGAGATCAGCGAGGCGCCGAAGCCGAGCGCCACCATGGCGTCGACCACGACTCGGCTATCGGGCGCAAGCTTCAGCGAGTGCACCAGGAAGCCGAAGTACAGCGTCACGCCGAGCAGAGCGAGACCCGCCACCAGCATGCCGGTGATGGCCCCCGCCTTGAAGGCGAGTTCGAGGCCCCCGGCGAGCGAGGTGGTCGCCGCCTGGGCGGTCCGCACATTGGCGCGGACCGAGACGTTCATGCCGATGAAGCCAGCCGCCCCCGACAGGATGGCGCCGATGGCAAAGCCGATCGCGACATAAAGACCGAGGAAATAGACGAGCAGCACGAAGATGACGATGCCGACGATACCGATCGTGGTGTACTGGCGTCGGAGATACGCCTGTGCGCCTTCGCGCACCGCTGCCGCGATCTCCTGCATGCGCGGCGACCCCGCGTCCGCACTCAACACCGAAGACGTCGCCCAGATCGCGTAGACGACGGAAAGCACTCCGCAGAGCACTATCAACCATAATGCTGTCATGTGATTTTCTGCCTCAGATCCTTGATGTGTCCCCGGCGCCTTTTATTGTCCGTCTTGCGGTGCGGCGCCTTGATTTTGAACAACCCCGCCCCTTGCCCTGAAGAGGTGGCGTTAGTCGGCCACAAGCTTGCCAAAATCGCATTGAGGGTGCAACGCCGGAAGCGACCGAAAAGGCGATCTCGGCAGGTATTTAGGTCGTAGACGCCCGCTCAGCGGAATGTCTCCAGACACCTCTCGGACACACCGATGAGCGCCAGTCCGTGCCTCGGCCTCAGGCGGCGGACCTGACGGGATGACGGGAGGTCGATGCCATTTCCAGGGTCTGCCCCTCGGCTGTCGTGCGCCGGTTGAAGATCTTGACATCGTAGACGCCGCCACTGGGGCCGGTCTCCAGCGCGACCGAAATGACCTGCTCGGGCTTGAGGATGCCGAGCGTGACATCCTGGTCGGGCAGAATGAGCGTCGCCTGCTCATTGACCAGCACCACCACAAGATGGCCTTTCATCATGTTGGTCTTCGCCAACCCGCGCAGCCCGCCGTGATAAGGCTCCCGGGTCCAGGCCGACGGCAGGCCGGGATCAACCACGACATGGATGTTATTGGTCTCGGGGTGCAAGGTGAGCACCATCTTCGACTGCTCGGGCTTCCATTGCATCGACATCGACGGCATGGTTTTCCAGAGACAATTGAACGCCGCGCACTCGTTCGGCAGCTTGTCGTGAATCGTGCAGCCCCGGCCGGGCTTGCAATGCGAGCACCACTTGCCGGCGGCCTTGCCGAGCTCGACCACGTTGTAGACCTTGCAACAGAGCGTGCAGCTTCCGCACTCCCTCCCGGGAGCCGGTACCTCGCTCAAACTCGAAACGGCCGCCGTCATAGAATCAGATCCATTGGCTCCCTTTGGCTCTGATAGATCTGCTTGCTGTCGTCGGGCTTGCGATCGCCAAATCAGACCAGATCCGTGCCCTGGCTGTCGACAAAGCGCGGCGGCGTCGGCTCTTCGATGAATCCAATCGCCGTGATCGCTACGGCCGCCGAACCAGACAAGGCACGGCCACGGCTTCGCTTAGGCCGCCGACCTCACAGGATGGCGAGAGGTGGATGCGACTTCGACGGTTTGACCATCCGGCAGGGTCCGCGTGGTCGAGACCTTGATCTCATAGACCGCCCCGCTTGAACCGGACTCCCTCCGCACCGTGATGACCTGATCCGGTGTCATCGGACCGAGCTGCACATCCTGGTCAGGCAGAACGAGTGTCGCCAGTTCGTTGACGAAAACGACGACGTACATGCCTTTCGGCATGTTCTTCGTCGCCCACTGCCGCAAGTGGTCGTGATAGGGCTGGCGGCTCCATGCCGACGGCAGACCCGGGTCGACCTGGATCTGAATGTTCCGGGTCATTGGATGGATGATGGCTACCATCTTCGCCTGATCCGGCTTCCATTGCGCCGGCATCGCAGCGTCCGTACGCCAAAGGCAATTGAATTCTGCGCACTGGTCCGGCAGGTTATCGTGAATCTTGCAGCCCCGGCCAGGCTTGCATTGCCCGCACCACTTGCCGGCGGCCTTCTGGATCTCGGGAATGTTGTAGACCTTGCAGCACAGCGTGCAGCTTCCGCATTCCCTGCCGGGAACAGGCCGCAGCTCGCTCACGGTTAAATCCGCCGTCATCCGAATCAAGCCCGTCAGTTGCGATTGCCGATATTACCCGATCATAGCGAGAAAAGCAGAGAGAGGACGCTGGCGTCCCGGCTGACATTGGGTCGCACCGAAATCTAGAAATGGCTGTAGGAAAGGCGTCGCAGCGCGATCTCGTGGCCTTGCGCGTCCGTCCATCGCGGCGCTCCGTGGCCGGCAACAATGGTGCCGATCATGGTGACGGGAACACCCGCCTGTTCGGCCGCCCGCGTGAAATCGGCGCAGCGCGCGTCCGGAACCGCGCACAGGATTTCATAGTCGTCTCCGCCCGACACCAGCCTCTCGAGACCGACGGAAGAGATCGCGACGGTGGCGGGAGGTGATGCCGGAACGCGGTGAGCCTCGATCACCGCACTGACGCCGGATGCGGCGCAGAGCTTGGCGAGATCACCTGCCAGGCCATCGGATACATCCATCGCTGCACTCGCATGGGCGAGCACCACCCTGGCCAACGCGTTGCGCGGCCGCGGAACGCGATAGCGATCGATCAGGTAGTCCTGAGCGGCCTGGTCCTTCGCCAGCGTCGCCGCCGCCGCGCCGCCCGTGAGCAGGTCGAGGCCGAGCGCCGCATCGCCGATCGTCCCCGTCACCAGGATGCGGTCGCCGGCCTTGGCGCCGGTGCGGCCGACCATCCGCCCCTTCGGCACCCGGCCGAAGGCGGTGATCGAGATCATTTGCGGTCCCGGCGTCGACACCGTGTCTCCGCCAAGCAGCGGGCACGCGAAGGTCCTGGCGTCCTCGCCGAGGGCGTCCGCGAACGGCCTCAGCCAGGAATCTTCCTTGCTGCGCAGCGCCAGCGTGAGAACAAAGCCGGCGGGGACCGCGCCCTTGGCGGCGAGATCGGACAGATTCACCCGCAGCGCCTTGCGCGCGATGGTGTCGGGCGGGTCGGTAGCAAGATAGTGCACGCCCTCGACGATGGCGTCGGTGGTGACCACGATGTCGTCGCCGGACGAGGACAGGACCGCGGCATCATCGACAAGCCCGAACGCGCCGGGATCGGTCGCCAGCGGCTTGAAATAGCGCGCGATGAGGGAGTCTTCGGCGGAGGGGTTGTTTGCCATCAGCGCCAGCTGCATCCATCGCTGTCATCGCCCGGCTTGACCGGGCGATCCAGTATTCCAGAGAGGGTCGTGTCGAACCGATAAGCCGCGGCGTACTGGATCACCCGCCTGCGCGGGTGATGACAGCAGTGTATGGGGCAGCCGTCTCGCATCGATTCACCGCCCTCCCGGACAAGCTACCCCCGCCCGAACTCGTCGCCGCGAAAATGGCGGCCGATCTGGTCGAGCACGGCGTTGACCATGCCGGTCTCCTCGCGGTCGACGAAGGCGTTGGCGACATCGACATATTCGGAAACGACGACGCGGCCCGGCACGTCCTTGCGATGCTGAAGCTCATAGGCCCCTGCCCGCAGCACCGCGCGCAAGATCGCCTCGATCCGCTTCAACGGCCAGCCCTGCGACAGCGCCTCGTCGATCAGGGGATCGAGCTTCTTCTGGTCGCGCACGACGCCGGAGACGACGTCGCGGAAGAAGGCGGCCTCCGCCGGCAGATAAGTTTCGCCCTCGACCTCATTGCCGAGCCAGTGGCTCTCGAACTCGGCGAAGATGTCGTTGATGCCGGCGCCGGCGATGTCCATCTGGTACAGCGCCTGCACGGCCGCGAGCCGCGCCGCACCGCGCCGGTTCGCTTTCTTCTCGGTGCCAGCCGGCGGCTTTTTGCTGTGATCGGCCATGATCAAGCCCGCGCCAGCCGGCGCTTGATGCGCAGCATCGCGATCGCCGCGCGCGCGGCATCGCCGCCCTTGTTGAGCTCGCTGGCGCGCGCCCGTG
The DNA here is from genome assembly GCF_008932115.1 of Bradyrhizobium betae. Classification (NCBI taxonomy): domain Bacteria; kingdom Pseudomonadati; phylum Pseudomonadota; class Alphaproteobacteria; order Hyphomicrobiales; family Nitrobacteraceae; genus Bradyrhizobium; species Bradyrhizobium betae. The sequence goes on along the minus strand of NZ_CP044543.1, from coordinate 6,375,556 downwards.
CCCAGGCCTGGTCCTCGTTGTTGACGGTGAGGATGCCGTTGCCGAGCGGCAGCTTGCGCGCCACCGCAAGATCCATCAGCGCGCGGGAGGATTCCTGCGAGACGATCTCGAAATGAATGGTGTCGCCGCGGATGACGCAGCCAAGCGCGATCGCCGCGTCATAGGGCTTGCCGTTGGCGGCAGCGGCATCGACGGCGATGGCGATCGCCGCTGGAATCTCCAGCGCACCTGGAACAGTGATGACGTCATGGGTCAGCCCGGCCGCCTTCAGCTCCGCCACCGCGCCGTCGAGCAGCGCGTCCTGGAGATCGTCGTAGAACCGCGCCTCGACAATCAGCGCGCGCGCGCCGGAAATGTCCGTCTGGTCCTTCAGGGGTGCGCGCCGCGCGTCTGCCATCGTTCAATCCGTTTCACAGGGGTTGGCGCTATGTAGTCGCCGCAGGCGGGTAAGCCAAGTTTTAAACTGTCATTTCCGTCAGCCGCGCCGCATAGCGGGCCATCAAATCGACCTCGATATTGACCTCGGCTCCCGCCTTCCAGCCGCCGATCGTCGTGACCGTCAGCGTGTGCGGGATGATCAGCACCGAAAACGTCACGTCCTTCACCGTATTGACCGTCAGCGAGACGCCGTCGAGCGTGATCGAGCCCTTGGTGGCGATGAACCGTGCCAGCTCCCGCGTGGTCGACAGCTCGAACCGCGCCATATCGGGCAGGTCCTCGCGGCTGACGATGGTGGCGATCCCGTCGGCATGGCCGGCGACGATGTGGCCGCCGAGCTCGTCACCGATCTTGAGAGCGCGCTCGAGATTGAGCTTCGTGCCGAGCTTCCAGTGCTTGGCCGTCGTCAGCGCCAGCGTCTCGGCGGCGGCATCGACGTCGAACCAGGTTCTGCCGCCTTCGACGCCGGAGGCAACCACCGTCAGGCAGACGCCATTGTTCGCGATCGAGGCGCCATCGGCGATGGTGGCCTGGTCATAGTGGCAGGCGATGCGCAGCCGGTGCAGCTGGCCCTGCGCAGTTGGCGTGAAGCTGATGACCTCGCCGATGTCGGTGACAATGCCGGTGAACATGTTAGGCGCGCTCATAGATGGTGAGAGTATCCTTGTCGAATGTCTCGCTAGCATGAACCTTGTAGGCCTGCGACTGCGTGATTTTCGACAGGGGCAATGCATCGAGCGCATCTATTCCGCCGGGCCCAACCGCTTCCGCTCCGCGGAACAGCCAGATTTCGTCGACGAGGTCGGCCGCAATGAACGATGCTGCAACCCGGCTACCGCCCTCGACCATCAGCCGCGTGATACCTTTCCCGGCCAGAGCATGCAGCACAGACTGAAGATCGAGCCCGGAAGCGCTCCCGGGCGGGATGCGGATGATCTGTGTGCCGGCAGCGCCAAGGCGTGTCGCTGCGGCAGCTTCGGCGAGCTCGGAGCTGACGACCCAGAGCGGCGTCTCGCGCGCAGAACGAACCAGCTGGCTCGTGGCCGGGATGCGCAGATTCTGGTCGAGTACGACGCGTACCGGAGAACGCGTTTCCATACCCGGAAGGCGGCAGTTGAGCTGCGGATCGTCCGCCAGCACCGTGCCGATGCCGACCAGGATGGCGTCGCTCTGCGCACGGAGCAAATGCACGCGATCCCGCACCGCCTCGCCGGTGATCGCGAGCGGCTTGCCGCCGGCCGCACCGATCTTGCCGTCGGGCGAGACCGCGAGCTTCAGGATCACGTGCGGGCGGTGATCGCGGATGCGGCGAAAATGGCCGGCATGGTCGAAGGCGGCCTCAGTCGCGCACAGACCGACGTCCACGGCAATGCCGGCAGCGCGCAAGCGCGCATGGCCCTGGCCCGCCACCTCCGGATTGGGATCCTCGATCGCCGCGACGACGCGCTTGATGCCGGCTGCGATCACCGCATCGGCGCAGGGCGGCGACTTACCGAAATGCGAGCACGGCTCGAGCGTGACATAGAGCGTGGCGCCGCGCGCCGCCTCGCCGGCCCGCTGCAAGGCCTCGGGCTCGCCATGCGGCCGCCCGCCGGGCTGGGTCCAGCCGCGGCCGACGATGATTCCGTCTTTCACGATGACCGCGCCGACGGCCGGATTGGGCCAGGTCCGCCCCTGCCCGCGCAGGCCGAGCGCAAGGGCCAGCTCCATGAAACGGCGATCGGCGTCCTTGGCCTCGCGGGCCTTCTGCGCGAACTGATCCTCCAGGATGCGGAAGATCATTTGCGGATCGCGGCGAGCCGCGCTTCCTCCTCACCGGAGAGCTCGCCGAGCACGTCGGCGAAATCCTTGGCCTCGCGGAAATTGCGGTAGACGGAGGCGAAGCGCACATAGGCGACGTCGTCGAGCGTGCGCAGATGCTCCATCACGGTCTCGCCGATCACCTCGGAGGAGATTTCGGCCTCGCCGCCGGTCTCGAGCTCGCGGACGATGGTGGAGACCATCTTCTCCACCCGCTCCGGCTCGACCTGCCGCTTGCGCAGCGAGATCGACACCGAGCGCATCAGCTTGTCGCGGTCGAACGGCACGCGTCGGCCGTTGCGCTTGATCACCGTGAGCTCGCGCAGCTGCACGCGCTCGAAGGTGGTGAAGCGGAAATTGCAGGCGACGCACACGCGCCGCCTGCGGATGACGGAAGAGTCCTCGGTCGGACGCGAGTCCTTTACCTGCGTATCGAGACTGTTGCAGTTCGGGCAGCGCATCCGTTCAACCTAGCCTTACTGATAGATCGGGAACCGATCGGTGAGCGCCTTGACCCGTTCCTTGATCGCGGCCTCGACCAGCGGCGCCTTGCCGTCGTCGGACTGTGCGATCGCGTTGAGGACCTCGGCGATCATGCCGCCGACCTGCTGGAATTCGGCGACGCCGAAACCGCGGGTGGTCGCCGCCGGCGTGCCGAGCCGAATACCGGACGTGACGAACGGCGACTGGGGATCGAACGGAATGCCGTTCTTGTTGCAGGTGATGGCGGCGCGAACCAGCGCCTTCTCCGAGACGTTGCCCTTCAGGCCCTTCGGCCTGAGATCGACCAGCATCAGATGGTTGTCGGTGCCGCCCGAGACAATATCGAACCCGTGGCTCTTCAGCGTCTCGGCCAGCGCCTTGGCGTTCTCGACGACGTTCTTGGCATAGACCTTGAAGTCCGGACGCAGCGCCTCGCCGAAGGCAACCGCCTTCGCCGCGATCACGTGCATCAGGGGACCACCCTGCAGGCCCGGAAAGATCGCCGAGTTGAACTTCTTGGTCAGCGCCTCGTCATTCCACAGCATCAGGCCGCCGCGCGGGCCGCGCAGCGACTTGTGCGTCGTGGTGGTGGTGATGTGGGCATGCGGCACCGGCGAAGCATGCACGCCGCCGGCGACGAGGCCCGCAAAGTGCGCCATGTCGACCAGCAGGTAAGCGCCGACGCTGTCGGCGATCTCGCGGAAACGCTTGAAGTCCCAGGGGCGCGAATAGGCCGAGCCGCCGGCGACGATCAGCTTCGGCTTGACCTCTTCGGCCTGCTTGGCGACCGCGTCCATGTCGATGATCTGGTCCTCGCGGCGCACGGTGTAGTGCGCAGCCTTGAACCACTTGCCGCTCATGTTGACGGGCGAGCCGTGGGTGAGATGGCCACCGGCCGCAAGGTCGAGGCCCATGAAGGTGTCGCCGGGCTGCAGCAGCGCCAGGAACACCGCCTGGTTCATCTGGCTGCCGGAGTTCGGCTGCACGTTGGCGAAGCCGGCGCCGAACAGCTTCTTGGCGCGATCGATCGCGAGGTTCTCGGCGACGTCGACCCACTCACAGCCGCCGTAATAGCGCGCGCCCGGGTAACCCTCCGCGTACTTGTTGGTCATCACCGAACCCTGCGCTTCCAGCACGGCCCGGCTGACGATGTTCTCGGAGGCGATTAGCTCGACCTCATGGCGCTGCCGGCCGAGCTCGCCCTTGATGGCGGCGGCGATTTCCGGGTCGGCCTGGTCGAGCGGGGCGGTGAAAAACGAGTCGGGCGCGGAGGCGGTTTTGGCGAGGGTCATCTTGCGAATATCTCCACCGCCGCAGCCTCTTGGCGGGCTACGGACGGGTCTGGTGTGGCGATCGGAAGCGGCGAGCGCGATCTACCACATTGCCCGCAACAGGCCAAGTAGTTGCGGGTCGGACCTGATATTTATGCAAGATATGGTGGGATGGAAGAACGGCTCTCTAAGACCGCCCCCATTCCGAACAACCCAAAGGGTCCGCTTTGGGCCCTAAGGGCCGTGCGGACGCAGGATCGGGCCGGACATTCCCTACAGCCCGGTATACCCCGCCTTCACCGGGTCCACGCTTCCGTCGAGCTGGCGCAGATAGGTCAGGCCGCAGACCGTCAACCTGTGGGTGTCTTTTTCGCCCGCTTCAATCAATGTATTGAGATAGTTCGTCACCTTGGTCCGCGCCTCTGCGCTCGCCGCGGAGGTGCGGTTGGCGAGCAGGTCATAGGTCTGCATGATGCGGTCGATGGCAGCTTCCATGGCACCCTCTGGTTCTTGTGTGTTTTGGGAGTTTCGATCAGGCAACCGCGCGGGCCCCGCACTGGGCCTCGAACCGGCCAATCGCCTTGTTCGCAAGCCTGATCTTGTTGAGTTCGCCATGCTGGAGCAGCTTGACGATGATCTCGAGCAGCCGTTCGTTGGTGACGAGCGTGTCTGGAATTGCGCCGGAGCGGCGGAGGTAATTCGCGGCGATGGCGTAGGCATCGCTCACGAGCTCGACGTTCATAGCCTGCAACCCGCGTTCGACCAGCATCGCATCCTCCGATCCGGAGAGATAACCGCGAGGCCGGGAACTGGTTCCGCCGGGTCGTCGTATTTTTTCGCAACCGCGAGACGACAAAACGCACCGGTCCGGGACAAACCGGGCCGGCGCGCTTGGGGAAGTGAGGCACGTTCGGGAGGGCTTGCCGGTCTTGTTATGGGCCGGCTTGGCCTTGATCCCTCGGAAAACTCAGAGCCGATACAGGATCTGGTCGGTCCAGAACCGCTCGAGGCGGTGCAGCGACTTGTTGAGGGTCGAGAACTCCTCGCCCGAGATGCCGCCGACCTGTTCAACGGTCTTGACGTGCTTCTGGTAGAGCGAGTCGACGATGCGGCGGACTTCCTGGCCCTGCGGGGTCAGGCGGATGCGCACCGAGCGGCGATCAACGCGCGAGCGCTGATGATCGAGGAAGCCGAGCTCGACGAGCTTCTTCAGATTGTAGGAGACGTTGGAGCCGAGATAGTAACCGCGCGTGCGCAGTTCGCCCGCGGTCAGCTCCTTGTCGCCGATGTTGTAGAGCAGGAGCGCCTGCACCGAATTGATGTCCGCGCGGCCGCGGCGATCGAACTCGTCCTTGATGACGTCGAGGAGCCGGCGATGCAGCCGCTCCACCAGAGTCAAGGCTTCCAGATAGAGCGACTGCACCGAACCCTGCTGGCCGGAGACGCGCTCTGCGGTATCTGCCGCAGTTGCGACGGCTTTCATCATGACACTTCCCCTGTTGTCGTTTTTATCGACACTTATTCGACGAAACTTGTGTCCCGTCTGATAGGTGCAACTTAAGGGGAGGCGTTTGAAGATCGGCTTAAATAAGAGAATAAAGAGATCATGAATTTAAGACAGTGAATTGCGGATTAAGCCTGTGCCACAAGGGCTTTTCGCAACCGTCTGTTGACCCTCGCAAGGTCCTGTTCACCCTCCGTCCGCCCCGGTTGTCGCATTCCAGAACAGCCCCGCCCCGTTTCGAAACGCGCGCGTAACGGCTGTGGCGGAACGAGCTGGTTAGCGAAAAGTTACGGCAAATTTTACGCAACCAGCGGTCAACCAAGTCGCCACAACTCCACTCTCGTGTCCCGGACGAGCGCAGCGAAGATCCGGGACCCAGAAGGCCACAAACGAGATTGCGGAGACGTGGGCCCCGGCTCTGCAGCGCATCACCGCGTGCTGCGCTGCAGAGCCGGGGCACGAGAGTTTATCTGCTATGGCGGCCGCTCGCGCGCGGCCATCCAGGCGAGCGCGAGATAGGCGGCGAGCATGAAGGCTTCGACGCCGACCACGATCAGGCTGCCCCCGTAGATGCCCGGGAACATCAGCTCGATCACCGCCATCGACACCACGGTCGTCAGCCACACCACCGCGCCCCAGGGCGTCGCCAGCCACAGGCCGACCGCGGCGACGAGCTCGATCACGGCGAAGTAGATGGTCGAGGCCTGCCAGGCCATCGACTGGTTCTCGAACGCCTCGTCCTCGCCGCCGACGAAGCCGGTGACCTGGGCCCAGTGATAGAGGCCCTTGAGGATCGAGAGCAGCGCCATCACCCGCAGGAACAGCACCAGCCGGCGCGTCCAGACATTGTCGTCGGACTCCTGGCGCTCCGACGAGATCGCCGCCACCGACATTGCGTTGTCCCGGGCATTGTCTCGGGCGGCGTCCCTGACATTGGCGCCGTCGCGGGCCGCATCGCGGGTGGAGATCTCGGACATGGCCCCCTTCTGGCTGGTTCGCCCCGCAAAATCAATCGGCTGCTATCCCTTGCGGCAGGTCAAGCCGCGGTGACGGGAACCATGCGAGCTGGTATAAGAATAATTCCAGCCGGAGGAAGAGTGATGGCGATCAAGTACGGACGTCCGATCGAATTGCGCGAGGTTTCGCGCGGAACTGGCACGGGAGCCTCCCCTGCCCTCGATCTGACCATCCGTCCGCGCCGCAACCGCAAGGCCGAATGGGCCCGGCGCATGGTGCGCGAGAACGTGCTCACCACCGACGATCTGATCTGGCCGCTGTTCCTGATCGACGGCAACAACAAGCGCGAAGCGATCGCCTCGATGCCGGGCGTCGACCGCCTCAGCGTCGACCAGGCCGTGCGCGAGGCCGAGCGCGCCATGAAGCTCACCATTCCCTGCATCGCGCTGTTTCCCTACACCGACCCGTCCCTGCGCGACGACGAAGGCTCGGAAGCGACCAACCCGAACAATCTGGTTTGCCAGGCGGTGCGCGCCATCAAGAAGGAGTTTCCGGAGATCGGCGTCCTCTGCGACGTCGCGCTCGATCCCTTCACCAGCCACGGCCATGACGGCCTGATCACCGACGGCAGGATTTTGAACGACGAGACGGTCGCGGTGCTGGTGCGTCAGGCGCTGGTGCAGGCCGAAGCCGGCTGCGACATCATCGCCCCCTCCGACATGATGGACGGCCGCGTCGCCGCGATCCGCGAAGGGCTGGACCGCTCGGGTCTCCTCGACGTGCAGATCATGGCCTATGCGGCCAAATACGCTTCCGCCTTCTACGGCCCGTTCCGCGACGCCATCGGCTCGGCCAAGACGCTCACCGGCGACAAGCGCACCTACCAGATGGACAGCGCCAACACCGACGAGGCGCTGCGCGAGGTCGAGCTCGACATCGCCGAGGGCGCCGACATGGTGATGGTGAAGCCGGGCATGCCCTATCTCGACGTGGTCCGCCGCGTGAAGGACACGTTCGCGATGCCGACCTTCGCCTACCAGGTATCAGGCGAATACGCGATGATCGTGGCTGCCGCCAACAACGGCTGGCTCGACGGCGAGCGCGCGATGATGGAAAGCCTGCTCGCCTTCAAGCGCGCCGGCGCCGACGGCGTGCTCAGCTATTTCGCGCCGAAGGCGGCGGAGAAGCTGCGGGCGCAGGGGTAAGCCCACTCGGCCTCCCAGCGCCCCCGAATCGCCGGAATATTTCGGCTAGTTGATCCCAGCGCGCCCTTGGCACGGGGATGGCTTGTTCCCATGTCCTGCCACGGGAGTTTTCCCTGGGAGGACGGACCATGTCGTATTCGGACTCGGGCAATTCAGGCAACGCCTGGCGCAATGACGGCGGGGTTCGGCCGCACGCCTATGATCCCTATCTGCATCCGGAGCTGTTCCGCGGCGTCGCGACGCGGCGGGTGTTCGCCTTCCTGGTCGACATGGTCGTGATCTCCGTTCCGGTGATCCTCGGATACCTCTTCATCGCCCTGTTCGGCGTGGTCACGCTCGGCATCGGCTGGGCGCTGTTCTGGCTGGCTTGGCCCGCATCCGTGATCTGGGCCATCGTCTATTACGGCGCCTGCATCGGCGGTCCGTCGTCGGCGACGATCGGCATGCGCCTGATGGACCTCGAATTGCGCACCTGGTACGGCGCTCCGGGCTATTTCGTGCTCGGCGCCACCCACGCCGTGCTGTTCTGGGTGACGGTCTCCTTCCTGTCGCCCTTCGTGGTGCTGGTCGGCCTGTTCAATGGCCGCCGGCGCCTGCTGCACGATTTCGTGCTGGGAACGGTCATCGTCAACAATTCGGTCCGGGCGCCGGTGTCTCAGGCGGCAAGGACCTATTGAGAACCCAGTGATCAAGGACCTATCAACCAGGACCCGCTAAGCTGACTGATCTGATCTGCCGAGCGGACCAATTGACCGGGGGCTTTCGTAGCGCGATGCTGACACCCACTTCGGAGGCCCACGACGTCCCTTGACCCAGCACTCGCGCGACACCCCCCAATTTTACCTCACGGCGCCATCCCCCTGCCCGTATCTGCCGGGCCGGCATGAGCGCAAGGTGTTTACGCACCTGGTGGGCGAGCGCGCCGGCGACCTGAACGACCTCCTGACCCATGGCGGATTCCGCCGCAGCCAGTCGATCGCCTACCGGCCGGCCTGCGACCAGTGCCGCGCCTGCGTCTCGGTCCGGGTGGTCGCCAACGAGTTTCGGCCCTCCCGCAACTTCCGCAAAGTCGTCGCGCGCAACGCCGACATCATCGGCGAGCAGCGCAGCGCGGTGCCGACCTCCGAGCAATATTCGGTGTTCCGCGCCTATCTCGACTCCCGGCACCGCCACGGCGGCATGGCCGACATGACCGTGCTGGACTACGCGATGATGGTCGAAGACAGCCATGTCGAGACCCGCATCATCGAGTACCGCAAGCGCGGCCCCGACAGCGGCATCACCGGCCGCGGCGAGGAGCTAATCGCGGTGGCGCTGACCGATGTGCTCAGCGACGGCCTGTCGATGGTGTATTCGTTCTTCGAGCCGAGCCAGGTCAGCCGCTCGATGGGCACCTTCATGATCCTCGACCACATCGCGCGGGCGCGACGTCAGGGCCTTCCCTACGTCTATCTCGGCTATTGGATCGAAGGCTCCAAGAAGATGGACTACAAGGCCCGCTTCCTGCCGCAGCAGCGCCTCGCGCCCTCAGGCTGGCTGCGCATCGACGCGCAGGGCGATGCGTCGTCAGAGCCGCAGGATTAGCTCTCCGTCATGCCCCGGCTTGACCGGGGCATCCAGTACGCCGCGGTGTCTCGGCCCAATCACAAGCGTCTCTGGAATACTGGGTCGTCCGGTCAAGCCGGACGACGACAACCGCAGCGTCCTCACCCGAACAGCGTATCCACCAGCAGCTTCAAATTCAGAACCACGATGATGCCCGCGACGATCCAGGCGATCGCGGCGACCCACGTGGGAATCACGAACTGGCCCATCTTGCGGCGGTCCGAGACGAACCGGACCAGCGGGATGACCGCGAAGGGCAACTGCATCGACAGCACGACCTGGCTGAACACGAGCAAATCGGCCGTGCCGCGCTCGCCGTAGATCGCGGTGACCACGATCACCGGAATGATGGCGATGCCACGCGTCAGCAGGCGCCGCGCCCAGCTCGGCAGGCGCAAATCGAGAAACCCCTCCATCACGATCTGGCCGGCGAGCGTCGCCGTCACCGTCGAGTTGAGGCCCGAGGCGAGCAACGCCACCGCGAACAATGTCGAGGCGATGCCGAGCCCGAGCAAGGGCGAGAGCAGCTCGAACGCCTGGCCGATCTCGGCCACGTCGGAATGGCCGCTCTTGTGGAAGGTCGCGGCGGCGACCACCAGGATCGCGGCGTTGATGAACAGCGCCAGCATCAGGGCGATGGTCGAGTCCGTCGTCGCCCATTTGATCGCTTCGCGCCGGCCGGTGTCGTTGCGCTCATAGGCGCGCGTCTGCACGATCGAGGAGTGCAGGTAGAGATTGTGCGGCATCACGGTCGCGCCGATGATGCCGATCGCGATGTAGAGCATCTCCGGGTTGGTGAAGATCTCGGTCTTCGGCATGAAGCCGCGCAGGACCTCCGCGACCGGCGGCGCCGCGGCCACGATCTGGACCGCGAAGCAGACCGCGATCACGGCGAGCAGCGCCATCACGAAGGCTTCGAGGAAGCGGAAACCGCGGTTCATCAGGAGCAGCAGCAGGAAGGCATCCAGCGCGGCGATCAGCGCGCCGCCGATCAGGGGAATGCCGAACAGCAGTTTCAGCGCGATCGCGGTACCGATGACTTCGGCGAGATCGCAGGCGATGATCGCCGCCTCGCAGGCGAGCCAGAGCAGAAAGTTCGTGGCCGGCGAATACGTCGCGCGGCAGGCCTGCGCGAGATCGCGGTCGGTGACGATGCCGAGCCGCGCCGCCAGCGACTGCAGCAGGATCGCCATCAAATTCGAGAGCAGGATGACCGAGAGCAACGTGTAGCCGAACTTCGAGCCGCCGGCGAGATCGGTGGCCCAATTGCCGGGGTCCATATAGCCGACCGAGACCAGATAGCCCGGACCTACGAAGGCGAGCAGCCGGCGCCACCACACGCCCGCAATGGGGAGTGCGACCGAGCCGTTCAGCTCGGCAAGGCTCTTTGTGGCCGGCGCATCCGTGCGCCAGCCGGCGGCATCTCGGGGGAGTTTTTGGGTCAAATCGGGCGATCGAGCATCCATGGGGGGAAGAATACTGAAGTTGAACTTTATTGCAACTCATTTGCAACTGCATCTAGCCGCATAGGTTCCCCTCCCATCGCTGTTCACCGCCTTGTCGGGAAGCGGGTGGGTTGCCGTCGTCGGAACCGAATAGTGGCGCCAACCCGACTTTGCAGGAAATGAGCCATGTCAAATTCCCCGCGCCTTCCCGACACATTCAGCCGTCTGGCCTGGTCCAATCTGGCGGCACAGTCGGCCGAGCAGATCGCGCTGGCGGCGGCTCCCATCGTCGCGGTGCTGACGCTTGGGGTCGCCGAGGGCCAGACCGGGCTGCTCCAGACCGCGCTCACCCTGCCCTTCGTCCTGTTCGCGATTCCCGCCGGCCTGCTGGCCGACCGGATCTCGCGCCGCTCGCTGATGGCTGGCGCCGAGGCGCTCCGCGCGGTGGCGCTGGCCGCCATCGTGTTGCTGCTTGCGCTCGGCGCGCTCAATCTGCCGCTGCTGGCGCTGCTCGGCTTTGCCGCCGTGTGCGGCACCGTCGTCTACAGCGTGGCCGCACCGGCGCTGGTGCCGTCGCTGGTGAGCGCGGACCTTCTGCCGGCGGCCAATGCGCGGATCGAGCTTGCACGCACCATCGCCTTCGCCAGTGGTCCTGCACTCGGCGGTGCATTGGTCGGCTGGTGGGGGGCGAGCCTGGCCTTCAGCTTTGCCGCCGGGCTCTCGGCCATCGCCGTGGTGCTGCTCTCCGGCATCTACGAGCCCGCGCGGACGCCCCCGCCGCGGCGTCATCCGTTCCAGGACATTCGCGAAGGCGCGGCCTTCGTGTTTCACCATCCGTTGCTGCGGCCGGTGTTCATCACCCAGTTCATCTTCAACACCGGCTGGTTCCTGCAGGTCGCGGTGTTCGTGCCCTACGCCGTGCGCCATCTCGGCCTGACGGCGGCGGGTGTCGGCACCGTGCTGACGATGTACGGCATCGGCATGGTGATCGGCGCGCTGCTGGCAACGCGGGTGATGACGCGCATCGCCTTCGGAACGGTGGTCGGCCTCGGCCCTGTCACCGGATTCGTCGCGGCAGTGGTAATGGCGCTGACGGTGCTGGTCCCCTCGCCCTGGCTCGCGGCCTTGAGCTTCTTCCTGCTCGGTGTCGGACCGATCCTGTGGGTGATTTCGACCACAACGCTGCGCCAGTCCGTGACACCGCCGCGCCTGCTCGGGCGCGTCTCCGCCATCAACATCATGAGCTATGGCGCCCGCCCGCTCGGCTCGGCGCTTGGCGCCATCGTCGGCGGCGTCTGGAGTGCGGAAGCGTGCCTCTATCTCGCTGCGGCCGTGTTCGGCGTGCAGGCACTGGTGATCTGGCTGTCGCCCGCAGTTGCGCTGGATCGGCAACCGGCCATGGTGGGAGATGAAGTGGCCGCGCGGGGCTAGCCTGAAACCGCGCCGGCGGCGATCGCCCCTGCCAGCCGGGCGACCGCCGGCGCAATGGTCTGTTGGGGGTAACCACTGAAGCCCAGCATCAGCGCCGACCGCGCCGGCGCCTCGATATAGAGGCGGCTCATCGCACGAACGACGACGCCGTGGTCGCGCGCGGCCCGCTCGATCTTCACGTCGGAAAGTCCCCGTCGCGTATAGGCAACGAGGTGCATGCCCTGATCCGGCGGCTCGACCGACAGATGATCGCCCAGACGCCGGCTCAGTGCCGCAACGAGCGTGTCGCGCTGGCGGCGGTACACGTCCCGCATTCTGCGGACGTGGGCCGCGAAGTGCCCCTCTTCCATAAAGGCTGCGACAACGGACTGGCAGAGGCTCGAGGGCTGACGGTCCATCAGGTAGCGCGCGGCAACGAAGCTCTGCACGAGCGGATCCGGCAGCACGGCGTAGCCGAGCCGCAGTCCCGGGAAGAGCGCCTTGTTGAGCGTTCCGACGTAGATGACACGCCCGGCCTCGTCCAGTCCCTGCAGTGACGCGAGCGGCCGGCCGCCGTAGCGGAATTCGCTGGCGTAATCGTCCTCGATGATCCATGCGCCGGACTCACGGGACCAGGCCAGAAGCTCGAGCCGGCGCGCCATCGACAGGGGAACGCCGGTTGGAAACTGGTGCGAGGCCGTAATGAAAACGGCACGCGCCTTCGGGGCGCGGCGGATTCCTTCCGTGACGTTGACACCATGCTGGTCAACCGGGATGGGGTAGACCTTCGCGCCTGACGCGGCGAGCGTCAGGCGCGTCAAGGGATAGCCGGGGTCCTCGATCCAGACCGCCTTGTCCGGCCCCGGCACAACACGCGCGACGATGTCGATGGCCTGCTGGGTGCCGGCGGTGATCACGATCTGGTCGGGCTCGCAGCGCACGCCGCGTGCGGCGCGCAGATAATCGCAAACCGACTTCCGCAGTTCGGACATGCCACGCGGATCGCCATAGCCAAGATGAAGTCGCTCGAACGACCGTAGCGTGCGCGCGGTGAGCTTGCGCCACAATTCGGCGCTACGTGCATCCAAAAGGGTGCGTCCCAGGTTGAAGGGACGCTCGTCGTTCTGCGCCGTCACATCGACGAAATCGCCGAGCCCGTGAAAGGAGGCCGCACTTGCCGCGGCCGGCACCGCCCGCGCTTTACGGCCATGAGGCGCCGCGAACGGTTCAGGCAGATCGGAGGCAACGTAGGTCCCGGCGCCCTTCCTGCCGACGGCATAACCTTCGGCCAGCAGTTGCTCGAAGGCCGAAACGACTGCAGTCCGCGAGACGCCGAGTTGCACGGCGAGGTCGCGCGTCGAGGGCAGCTTTGCCGCAGGGCGAAGCGCGCCGGACAGGATGGCCGATCGTAGCTCGAGATAGATCTGGCGGAACACCGGCGTCTCCGCCGCACGATCGACGCTGAAGGAATAGAGTTCTGCCCAGCTCTGCGCGATCTTCACGAGTCCTCATCCAGCAGGGTGAGCCGCACGCGGAAAGTGGTATGCCTCGATGGGATCAAGTGGACCTTTGCTTCAGACCACTATTTTTCTATCCTGTTTCGGATAACAAGGAAACCCGAAATGTCCGCTCGTTCGCATGGCGGCGTGGAGCGGCTGGCACCATGAGCTCACCGCAAATTCGTCGCGAGGACCGTGCCATGTCGCAGGAGCGTATCCTGGAGATGCTGGCGCGCGGATATGCCGGCCATCTCGCGACAGTCAGCGAGGACGGTTTCCGCTATTGCATCCCGCTGCTTTATCTGTGGCTCGACGGCGAGGTTTATCTGCACACGACCGCCGCCCGAGGACATTTGCGCGCAAACATCGAGCGAAATCCGCGCGTCTGCATCGAGATCGACGTGCACGACGGTGTCTTCGACTATGGCCGGTTCGAGTGCGATTCCGGTCTCGCCTATCGCAGCATATGCCTGTTCGGCCGCATCAGGGTCGTGGACGACAGGGACATCAAGCAGCGCTTCTGCGAAACGCTCATGGCCAAATACGGCAAACCGGACACGACGCGACCGAAGGGGTTCTTCCCGCGGCTGGACATCATCACCGTCTACGCCGTCGCCGTTGAACGCATGACCGGCAAGGAGACGCCCATGCCGCCGCTGTCCGAACAATGGCCCGCCCAGGATCGAACGAAAACACCTGATGTCTCGGCGCCGGCGGTCCAGCGCTAATTCGCCAGATAGCGTTCGTAGCTCCCCGTCACCGGCTCGCTTGCGTCGACCTCGGGATCGAGCGTGTAGAGATCCTGCGCGCGGCCGATGCCGCGCAGCGCGAAGCGGCCTGTGGAGACGAGATAGCGGCGGCCGGCGGCGTCGAGGCCCTTGTAAAACTCGGCCGAGGCCAGCAGCTCGCGGTCGACCGAGCGGCTCATCGAGGCGATGCGGCTCACTTCGTTGACGGTCGGCCCCACCACCGTGAAGTCGAGCCGGTCCTCGCTGCCGATATTGCCGTAGAAGACCTCTCCGACATGCAGCCCGATATAGGCCGACGTGGTGGGGCGGCCGTCCGCCTCCCGCCGCGCGTTCAGCGCCGCGACGTTCCTTCGGAACAGATGCTCGGCGCGCAGCGCGGCGCGGCGGGCATCCGCCATGTCCGCAGCCGTGAACATCGCCAGCACGCCGTCGCCGATCAGCTTCAGCACGTCGCCGCCGGCATCGTGGATCGCGTCGATCACGGCCTGCGCGTAATCGTTGAGGAACGGGATGATCTCGTCGGGGCCGATGCTCTCGCTGATCCCGGTCGAGCCGCGCAAATCCGAATACCAGAGCACGGCGTTGATACGCTCGGTGACGCCGCGCGAGATGCGCCCGCGCAGAACCTGTTCGGATGCGTCGCGACCGAGATAGACGCGCCCGAGCGTGCGCGCGATGTCCATCTGCTGCGCCGACTTGATCGCGAGCCCCAGCACCGGCACGAGATCGCGCAGCGCGGCAAGCTCGCCCTCGCCGAAACCTTCAGGGCGGCGCGTGGTCCAGCAGGAATAGAGGCAATCCATCAGGCCGAGCGCGCCGTTCTCGCCGAAGCGATGCACGAAGGCGAGATAGTGCGTGTGGCCTTTCTCGGCGAGCTCGCCGATCTGCGAGAAATCCATCGACGGCGCGTCGGCGAGATCGATCACCATCTCGTCCTGGCCGTGCTCGAGCATGTGGAAGAACACCGAACGGCGCCAGCTCTGGGCGGCGTCGCCTTCGGCGGTCGAGCCATATTCGAACGCGTCGCTTTCGTTGCTGGGACGGTCGCTCCAGCGGAAACCGCGACCTTCGTAGATCGGATGCAGCGTGTCGATGACGACGAGACCGCGCGAGAGTTCCAGGCCCTCGGCGCAGCATCGCTCGCAGAAGCCGCGCAGCAGTTCGATTTCGGGCAAGCCCGTAAGGCCCTGGCCGGTCAGCCAGTTCATCAGCGCAAGGCGCGAGGTCAATTGCATGCGGGCTATTATGGCGTGCATTCGTGACGAGCGAAAGGCCGCGCGCGAACCACGCGCCACCAAGGCTCCCGTCCGCAGCAGGTCGAATATGCCGCAAGCGCTGTTGACGCGCCGGCGCCGCAGGCTGCAAATGCTGGCCGATGACACCGCCGACCAGAAACACTGGCCTATGAGCCAGCGCCAGCTTCCGATCATCCTTGCGCTCGGCACCACGCAGACCCTCGCCTGGGCCTCCAGCTATTATCTGCCGGCATTGCTCGCCGATCCCATGGCGCGCGACCTCGGCGTCTCCTCCAACTGGATCTTCGGCGCGTTCTCCGCCTCGCTCGTGATCTCCGCGATGCTGGGCCCGCGCATCGGGCGGCAGATCGATCTCGTCGGCGGACGGCAGGTGCTGTCGGCCTCGAACCTGATCATCGCAGCCGGCCTCGCGCTGCTCGGCCTCTCGCAGTCCGTGGTGGTGATGGCGATCGCGTGGCTTGTGCTCGGCATCGGCATGGCGATGGGGCTCTACGACGCCGCCTTCGCCGCGCTCGGCCGCATCTACGGCACCGAGGCACGCAGGTCCATCACCGGCATCACGCTGATGGCGGGCTTTGCCTCCACCGTCGGCTGGCCGCTCACCGCCTGGGGCCTGTCGCATATCGGCTGGCGCGACACCTGTTTCGCCTGGGCCGCCGCCAATATCCTGATCGGCCTGCCGCTCAACTTCTTCATGCTGCCGGCGATCAAGGGCGCGAAGCAGGCGGCAGCATTGGCCGACAAGCCGCACGTGCCGCTCGACCGCACCATGATCCTGCTCGCCTTCATCTTCGCCGCGGTCTGGACCGTCACCGGTGCGATGGCCGCGCATTTCCCGCGGATCCTGGAGGCGACGGGCGCGACGCCGGTCGAGGCGATCGCCGCCGGCGCGCTGATCGGCCCGGCGCAAGTGGGCGCGCGCATCCTCGAAGCCGGCTTCCTCAGCCGCTTCCACCCACTGTGGTCGACGCGGCTCGCCTGCCTCACTCATCCGCTCGGCGCCGTGGTCGTGGCGATCTTCGGCGGCGCCGCGGCCAGCGCGTTTGCGCTGTTCCACGGCTCCGGCAACGGCATCCTGACCATCGCGCGCGGCACGCTGCCGCTCTCGATCTTCGGCCCGAAGGATTTCGGCTATCGCCTCGGCGTCATCGGCGCGCCGGCGCGAATGGCGCAGGCGGTGGCGCCGCTGGCCTTCGGCCTGCTGATCGACGTCATGGGCGCCAGGGTGCTGATGGTCTCGTCCGCGCTCAGCCTCTCGGCGCTGGCCGCCCTGTTCCTGATCCGCACCGACCGGCGGCCGGATTGACCGGCTCGCGGCTTTCGCGCACAAGCGAGCCATGACCGAAGACAACCGCCCGCCCCGCACGTTCAAAGGCCTGTTGCGCTGGGCGACCACGCCGCCGCAGGCCTGGGGCGTCTATCTCCTCGCGATCATCCTGGTCTGGCTGGTCTCGTTCTATGCCGGTTCGCTGCGGCCGAAGAAGGCGCCAGAAGGCGGCCCGCCGCCGATCACGGCGCCGCGCTGACACACGATCCGACCCCGAAGGGCCGCGCTTAACGGGAGCGGCGGTTTTACTAGGCGGCGCGGACGTCCTCGACGAAGCTGCCCACTTCGCTCGTCAGCTGCTCGGCCTGCCGCGACAGGCCGTCTGCCGCGCTCAGCACTTCGTTCGCCGCGACGCCCGTTTCCGTCGCCGCCTTGCTCACGCCGCTGATGGTCGCCGTCACGTCCTTCACCGATTGCGAGGTCTGCTGAACGTTGCGGGCGATTTCCGCCGTCGCCACGCCCTGTGCCTCGACGGCCGTCGCGATCATGCTCGAGATCGAGCTGACCTCTTCGATCGTCCCGGCAATACCGCGGATCGCGTCGACAGCCTCCTTGGTGGCAGTCTGAATCTGGGCGATCTGGGCCCCGATATCCGCTGTTGCCGACGCAGTCTGGGTCGCCAGCATCTTCACCTCGGAGGCAACCACGGCAAAGCCTCTGCCGGCTTCTCCGGCCCGCGCGGCCTCGATCGTCGCGTTCAGGGCCAGCAGGTTCGTTTGGGCGGCGATGGCCTGAATCAAGGTCACAACCTCGCCGATCTTCTCGGCGCCTTCAGCCTGGGTCTGCACGATCTTGTCGGTCCGCTGCGCATCGGCCACCGCCCGTCCGGTGATGGTCGACGATTGCGCGACCTGGCGACTGATCTCGCTGATCGATGCCGTCAGCTCCTCGGCCGCGGAGGCAACCGTGCTCGCGCCGACGCTGGCTTCCTCGGCTGCCGCCGCGACCGTCGTCGCGCGCCCCTTGGTCTGCGTCGCGGTCGAGGACATCGATCGCGCCGTCGTCTCGAGCTCGGTCGCACCCGATGCCAGCAGCGCCACCATGGCGCCCGCCTGGGCCTCGAAATCGCGAACCAGGCCTTCGAGACGCGCCGCGCGCTTCTCTTTCACCACCCGCTCGGCAGCCTGTTCGCTTGCCAATCGGTTGGTGGTGGCCATGGCCTCTTTGAAGACCTGAACCGCGAGAGCCATGCCGCCGATCTCGTCCTTGCGGGCGGCGAACGGCACCTCGGCTTCTTCGTTGCGGGCGAGCCGACTCATCACCTCCGACAGCTTCGAGATCGGCGTGAGCAGATGGCGCACCAGCAGCACCGATGAGGCCGCCGACAATCCCAGCACGACCAGGATGGCCGCGCCCGCGAACAGGATGCCTCCCAGCCCGTTGGCCTCGTCCTGTTCGGCCACGGCCTGCGCGCCGCGCAAGGCGGCATCGCGGATTCCCAGCAGCGAGGCGTTCGCGCTCGTGGCCGATTTGCGCCACTCGTCCACCGACACCGCGTAGGGCGTGCCGTCGAACGCGGCCTTGGTCAGCCCGTCGCGCAACGGCTTGTCCGACCCGAAGTAGCGATCCCTGGCCGCGCCGACGCTGGCCCGCGTGTTCTTCGGCGCGTAAACGTCATCGCCGCGATCGAGAATCTCGGCCCAAAGCCGCGCCATTTGGCCGTTCGCGCCGCTGATTTCGTCCCGCTCCGCCAATGTGGCCGGACGGCCGGAGGTCACGAGTCCCGAAATCAACAGCGACACCTGACCGGCGGTCTGCCGGATCACCCACCCCTTCTGCGCGACGTCGAGGAGGTTTCCGGCGGTGGTGCTGAGCAGCATCGTCGCCTTGATGCCGGACTCCAGGAGCTCGTTCAGGCTCGCCATCGCCTCGGCGTAGTCTCGCATGGCCTTGGCAGCGATGCCGGCGGGACGTTCGCTCGATGGCTTCTGCCAATGGGAAGCGGCCTCCTCGCGCGCGGCGGCGATCTTCGCTGCCGCCGCACTGACCCGCTGCGTCAGGTCCGTATCACCGCGGGCAAGCGTCTCCAGCTTGCCGAGTGCCTCGTCGCTCGTCCGGCGATTGTCGGCGAACTCCTTCAGGCATCGCATCATCCGCGGCGGACTTCCCGATCAGCGCCCGATTGACCGGACCACGCTCGACGGTCAGGCTGCCGACGGCATCGAAGCCGGCGGCCAGACGGGTCTCCAGCGCGTGCGCCGCGATGGCGTTCTGGTAAGCACCCCAGCGCTCGCTCAATTGAAGGCCCGACGTCAGAACGACGACGCCCGACATCAGCGCCGCAATGGCAATTCCCGACCGCTTGATAGACATGCCCCGCTCCTCATTCGCGTCACAGCTGAGGTGAGGCCGGCCCCGCCGGTCCTCACGCCCCCCTCGCCACGCCCTATTTCAGTTCGAACTCGACGAGCTCGACGGTCGACGTGCCCGCGTTTCGCATCGTCCGCACCGGGCCCGCATTCTGCCAGGCGAAGTCGCCATATTTCAGGTTGAGCTTGTGGTCCGGCTTGCCCTCGACGCCCTCGACCAGCACGCCGCCCTGCACCACGATGCGCACGCCGGGCGCCGCCTGCTGCATCGCCGGCGCAGCCTCGCCCGGCTGCAGGATCAGCCGCCAGGGTTCGTAGAACTCGACGAAAGTTTTAATCCGTTGCTGCGTCACGCCGACAACGGAAATGCCGACATCGATGGTGCACGCGCCTCAGTCGTAGAACTCCGGCGCCATCTTCTGGCTGTCGCGCTGGGCCTTGTCGTGGTTGATCCAGAGCTGCGCCTTCTCCTTGTCGAGCGTGTCGGCGATCTTCTGCATCGAGGCCGCGCTCAGCTCCTTGCTGGAGTTCATGCTGGGCACGCGGCGGTTGTCCCAATTATCCCTGAAGTGCACGGCGTCACCGGACAGCACCACCGCGCCGGTCTTCGGCAGCTTCACCAGCAATGACTGATGTCCCGGCGTATGGCCGGGCGTCGACAGGATGGTGACGCTGCCGTCGCCGAACACGTCCTTGTCGCCCGCGAGCAGTTCGACCGGATGCGATGGCTTGAAGCGCGGCTCGTTGTTGGCGCCGGGCCAGTCATATTCGGCCTTCTGCACATAGAGCATGGCCTGCGGAAACAGCTCGACATTCCCGGTATGATCCGGATGCGTATGCGAGACAGCCATCGCCTTGACGTCATCCGGCTTGAGGCCGAGCTGATCGAGCTGGGCTTGAAGCGTCTTCGGCCGGCGCCAGGTCACGGCCTTGGGATCGGCGGGCGCGAGGCCATTGGGCATGGAAGCGACGGAATCGGCGATGCCGGTATCCCACAGGAACCAGCCCTTGCCATGCTTGATCAGATAGCAGGTATCGACGAAGTCCATCGTCTTGCCCTCGTTCAACCCCGGCGTCCAGCGCGAGATGTCACCGGCGGTGCCCTCCCCGCAATTGAGGACGTAGAGTCTTTCGACGCCGCCCTTCTCCGATTGCGCAAGCGCTACAGGGCCGGACAGAGCGAGTGCAGCGATGGCGAGCGCGAGCTTGATCCTGGGCATTTTTCTTATTCCTCCCTAAGGCCATTGCAGGCCGCGACCGAGGATCAACCCCGGCCACGCGGCGGAATTCCGCCTTCGCCGATCACGTCAATGCGGACAGGTCTCGACCTCCACTGTGACGTGGCTCAGCCCCTTCAGGCCGGCGAGCCGCCGCTTGTAGACGGCCGGAGGCTTCGGCTTGTCCGACACCACCGAGACCAGCACAGCGCAATGACCCGGGCCGACCTGCCACAGATGCAGATCGGTGACGCGATCGTCGCCGGCTTCCATCCGGGCGCGTATGACCCGCTCCAGCTTCTCGTCGGCGCGCACGTCGAGCAGCACCGCGCCCGATGTCCTGATCAGGCCGAACGCCCAGCTCGCGATCACAGCGCTGCCGATCAGGCCAACGGCAGGGTCGGCCCAGACCCATCCCGAATACATCGCGACGGCGAGCGCTCCGATCGCCAGCACCGATGTCGCGGCATCCGCCATGACATGGACATAGGCCGCACGAAGATTGTTGTCGTGATGGTGGTGACCGTGATGATCGTGGTCATGATCGTCGTGGTCGTCATGGCCATGATCATGGCCGTGATGGTGATCATGGCTGTCGCGCAAGAGCCACGCGCTGGCGAGGTTGACGCAGAGCCCGAGCACGGCCACCGCGATCGCCTCGCCATAGACGATCGGCACCGGCGTAAACAACCGCAGCACGCTCTCATAGGCGATCTCGACTGCGATCAATCCCAAAATGATCGCGCTGGAGAAGGCGGCCAGATCGCCGAACTTGCCGGTGCCGAAGGTGAAATGCGAATTGCCGAGGTGCCGCCGCGCAAAGCGGTAGGCGAAGGCGGCAATGCCGAGCGCCGCCGCATGCGTGCCCATGTGCCAGCCGTCGGCCAGCAGCGCCATCGAGCCGAACAGCGAGCCGGCGACGATCTCGCCGACCATCATGATCAGCGTCAGGACGACGACCAGCCAGGTGCGCCGCTCGTTCTCGTCGTGCTTGTCGCCGAGAAAGGCGTGGTCATGGGTCCATTGCTCGATGGAATGGGAATGCATCAGGTCAGGCTCCGGGAACAGATTCCTCTGCCCAATATAGGCCTCGGCGGCCGATCTTTCTAATCCTGATCGCCTTCGAAACCCGCAATTGACAGGCCCGCGCGATTTCGCTGTAATGTCCCGATGGGGATTTGAGCGATCTCCCCACGAGGCGACATGCCCAAGTATCGCGTCCCGTTTCGTTTATGCGAGGACGCATCATGTCAACGTTCACGACCATATCATCTGACAAATTGACCCGGTTGATCGGCACGGCGAACGCGCCGCTCCTGATCGACGTGCGCACGGACGAGGATTTTGCCGCCGACCCCAGGCTGATCCCCGGCTCGATCAAGCTTAGCCACGACACTGTCTCCGACTGGGGCGGCGAGCTTTCCGGCCGCTCCGCCATCGTCGCCTGCCTGCGCGGCGCAAAGCTCGCGCAGGGCACGGCGGCCTGGTTGCGGCAGCTCGGCGTGCAGGCCGAGACGCTGGAGGGCGGCTTCGAGGGCTGGAAGGACGCCAGGCTGCCGCTGATCGACGCGTCGAAACTGCCGCCGCGCGATGCCAAGGGACGCACCGTCTGGGTGACGCGGGCACGGCCGAAGGTCGATCGTATCGCCTGCCCGTGGCTGATCCGCCGCTTCGTCGACCCCAACGCGGTGTTCCTGTATGTGGCGCCGTCCGAGGTGGTCGCCGTCGGCGAGCGGTTCGGCGCGGCCCCCTTCGACATCGAGAACGTGTTCTGGAGCCACCGCGGCGAGCTCTGCACCTTCGACGTCATGATCGAGGAGTTCGGGATCGCCACCCCGGCCTTGCTCCGGCTGGCAACGCTGGTGCGCGGCGCCGACACCGCGCGGCCCGACCTCGCGCCGGAAGCGCCCGGCCTGCTCGCGGCCTCGCTCGGGCTGTCGCGAATGTACGATGACGACATCGCGCAGCTCGAGGCCGGCATCCTGCTCTACGACGCCTTTTACCGCTGGTGCCGCGACGCCACCGGCGAGACCCACAACTGGCCGACTAACAAAGTGAAAGCGTGATGGATACCCGCGTCAATCAAACGGGAGCTGATGCCGGTCACGGCATCAGCTTCGGCGAAGCTTTTCGCGTCTGGCTCCGCGTCGCCTGCCTGAGCTTCGGCGGGCCCGCGGGCCAGATCGCGGTGATGCACCGCATCCTGGTCGAGGAGAAGAACTGGATCTCCGAGAGCCGTTTCCTGCATGCGCTGAACTATTGCATGCTGCTGCCGGGACCGGAGGCGCAGCAGCTCGCAACCTATATCGGCTGGCTGATGCACCGCACCGCCGGCGGGCTGATGGCGGGTGGACTGTTCATCCTGCCCGGCATCATCGCCATCATGGGCCTCAGCTACATCTATGCCGCCTTCGGCAATGTCAGCTTCGTCGAGGCCTTGTTCTTCGGCCTGAAAGCCGCCGTGCTCACCATCGTCGTCGAGGCCGTGGTGCGCGTCGGCAAGCGCGCGCTGAAGAACCGCATGATGATTGCGCTGGCCGCGATCGCCTTCGTCGCGATCTTCTTCTTCGCCGTCCCCTTCCCGGTCATCATCATCGCCGCCGGCCTGATCGGATATGCCGGCGCAAGAAGCGGCCGGCCTGAATTTGCCCCTGTTGGTCACGGCCCCATCGGCAGCAGCGCATTGATCGACAGCATGCTCGGCGATGCCGTACCCGATCATGTCCGTCCCGATGCTGCGCGCACGATCCGCGTCGGCGCGCTATGGCTGGCGCTCTGGCTGGTGCCCGTGCTCGCGCTGATCCTCGCCCTCGGGCAGGCCAGCGTGTTCAGCCAGATCGCGCTGTTCTTCTCGAAGATGGCGCTGGTCACCTTCGGCGGCGCCTACGCCGTGCTGGCCTACGTCGCCCAGCAGGCGGTCGAGCACTATCACTGGCTCAGGCCCCACGAAATGCTCGACGGCCTCGGCATGGCCGAGACCACGCCTGGCCCGCTCATCATGGTGCTCCAGTTCGTGGGCTTCATGGCCGCCTATCGCGATCCCGGCGGGATGTCGCCGATGCTGGCCGCGACGCTCGGCGGATTGCTCGCGACCTGGGTAACCTTCACGCCCTGCTTCCTCTGGATCTTCGTCGGCGCGCCCTACATCGAACGCCTGCGCGGCAATGCTGGCCTCGCCGGCGCGCTCAGCGCGATCACGGCCGCCGTGGTCGGCGTCATCCTCAACCTCTCGATCTGGTTCGCGCTGCACACGCTGTTCCGCGAGACCGTGCCGGTGCACGCCTTCCCGCTGGATTTCGATCGGCCGGTGCTGACCAGCGTCGATGTGCCCGCGCTGCTTTTGGCGATTGCTGCCGCGATCGCGATCTTCCGGTTCAAGCTCGGGATGCTGACGGTGCTGGCGGGCAGTTGCGCGGCGGGCGTTGCGCTGCGGCTGGCGGGGGTGATCTAGGACGCGGAATCATAGTTTGTCGCGTCCGCTTTGCTAAGGGAAGACGATGTTGAATCCGATGGCTGCATGGCGGCATTGGACCATGACGCGACATCTGCATCCGATTTGGACCTCAGGACGGAACAATTCCTTTGCGGAGTACACGCAAGACGTTGCCTCCCATGACTTTGCGGACTTCCTCCTCTGAAAAGCCGATGCTCAGCAAGGCTTGAGTAATAGCAATAACCTGACTTGCGTCGAATCCAGTAGTGGTCGCGCCGTCGAAATCCGAACCGAGTCCAACATAGTCGACGCCAACCAGATCTCGAACATGCGCGATTGCCCTGGCCACGTCCTTGGGAGCTGTCGAGCAAACCGCTCCCTGCCAATACCCAATACCGATCACTCCACCGGTCTTAGCAATCCCCTTAACCTCGTCATCGGTTAGATTGCGATTGGCCTTGCACGTGCTTTGCACGCCCCCATGACTGTAGACAACCGGACGCCGAGACATTGCCAGCACTTCGGCTACAGTAGTATGACTGGAATGAGCAAGATCAACGACCATCCCCAACGTTTCCATGCGCCTTACAACCTGCCGACCCAGCGTGGTTAGACCGCCCTTGTCACGGCCGTGCATCGACCCTGCGACATCATTATCGAAAAAATGGGTAAGGCCTGCGATCCTGAAGCCAGCGGCATATAGCACGTCAAGATTTGCGAGCTTGCCCTCAAGATCATGCAAGCCCTCGATCGAAAGCATTCCGCCCACCACTTTTGCTCCGCTTTGTCGATCAACGAGTAGGCTCTCGATGTCCTCAGGCGTGCGAATAAGGCGGAGCCGCCCTCCAGAACGGTCGGCAAAGCCTTGAAGTTTCTCCGCGTGCCACAGCGAGCGTTCAAGCAGGGAGTTCCAAGTTCTGGGCGGTTGCAGGTCGATAAAGGCCAAAGCCCGAACGGTGTCAGTATCTGACCCGTTTGAATTGTAGTTTTGTCCCTCTGGCGATTTTGTCACGGACGAAAACACTTGAAGCGCGTATCGCCCCTCGATCAGACGTGGCACATCGATGTGCCCTCGATGCGAGCGCTCCAAGAGGTTGCGCTTCCACAACAGACTATCGGCATGCATGTCAGCTACATCAAGCGTCGCATGTAGTTGCTGTGCCGCACGAGTGATGTTGAGAGGAACAGGTTGAACCCTATTTTGTGATAGGTCTATTTTGCCGGGGGTAACCGCAAAGAACCGGACGACAACAACGATCAACGCAATCGCGGCAACTAAAACTCCGATCGAAATCCACTTTCTCATCGATGCCGTGCCCCAACTCCGTGAAAGTATCGTACCGGTCGTATATCGGTTCGGTAAAGCCCTGTTGAAGTCCGGTGCAAGCCGCCAAATGACGACCAAGTGGGACGACGTCCGCTCTGCCCAGAGAAGCTCGGACTCGATAGCTACGCTCTCGCACCTAGTGCCCGTCGGGCAAAACACCCGCGCAAATTCTCAACCCGCCTGTCAAGCCCCACCTCGCAAAATATTCTACTTTACCGAAATTCGGATTTTACGTACACACGAAACACCCTGACCCGTCACAAGGGGCGGATCGCGATCGTCACGAACCGCGGGTTGGGGTGCGATGGACGCGACGGCGTCGGGCGCGATTGGCGTTGCAGGGCGGCCTCGGCCGTGAGCAATGGCTACGCGCAGACGACACGGCGCTGACAGCGTCTTCGCATGGCTTCGGGGGCGAGCACACGCCACCCCTCGGAGTTCCAGCGAAGACGTGCGCGGACGGAGAAGTCGTGTGGTCCTGACGCCCGCAGGCTGGCGTCAAGCCTTGCGGTGATGTGGCGGCCCGACCGGGCACGTGCATCAGCCATCCGCGAGCGCGACGGGGGCAATAGTGCATCGCTCCCCGAGGAGAGCACGAAGGACACCGTTAAAACCATCGCGCAGGGAAGGCCGGGCGATCCGGCGAGACCTGTGATCCACCCCGTGTGCGTTTCTACAGCGCACGGATCTGCGGGTGCCAGCCGGCGCCCGGCCTTCCCTGCGCCCTTGTCCTGATGAGGGCGAGGCGAGAAGCAAAACTCGGGCAAATCAGCCGCGAGAATGAAAACGCTCGCCTGCTGTTTGAAATGTGTAACGGAGCCGAGGCCATCTCGACTCACGCTCGCTGTCATCGTCCGCGAAGGCGGACGATCCAGTACGCCGCGGCGGGTATTGTGCACACACACTGGCGCCGCGGCGTACTGGATGCCCCGGTCAAGCCGGGGCATGACACCTGTGTTGTGACGGCTACCGCATCATCATCCGCGTAATCGCTTCCCCGATCACCACCGTCGTGAAATGCGTATTGGCCCGGCAATCCGACGGCATGATCGAGGCGTCGGCGACGCGCAGGCCGCTGATGCCCTTCACTGTACCATCAGGATTGACGACACCTTCGGCATCCCCAACGCCGGTCATGCGGCAGCTGCCGGCGGCGTGCTGGATGTCGCCGGTCTCGCGGCGCAATAGCGCATCGAGCTCGTGATCCGGCAACGCCGCTGCCTGCGGCAGCGTCAAGTCGGTGTCGGTCAGCCTGATCCAGTCGGCGATGCCTGATAGCGCCGGCTGCGAGGTGATCACGGCGAGCCGCTTCACCGCGTCCATCATGCGTAGCATGTCCCGGGGATCGGCCAGCATGTTCTCATCGACGATGGGATCGATCGTAGGGTCCGTCGAAGCCAGTTTGAGCGTCCCGCGCGAATAGGCGTTGAACAGTCCGGCGCCGATCGCTCCGGAAACGCCGACGCCGCGGTGGTTGAAGGCGATCAGGATCATGTCACGCTTGCCGCCATTGGCGAGGCCCGAGGAATAGGTCACGCAGCAATTGGTGTGGCGGGTGTCGGGATCGGTCGGCCGCAGCTTCTCGTGGAGCTGAATGGTCGCGCGAAACAGCGGATGGTCGAAGAAGTGCTTGCCGACCGGCAAGTCCCGCTCGACCGCGATGCCCATCGCCTTCAGCTCATCGGCCGGGCCGACGCCCGAGCGCAGCAGGATCGCCGGACTGTGGATGGCACCGGCGCACAGCACGATCTGGCGCGCGCTGATCTCCTGAGTACCCTGCCCTTCGAAGTGAACGCGCAGGCCGGTCGCCCGTCCGTCGCTGATCAGCACGCGATCGACCAGCGCATGCCCGCGAATCTCCAGATTGGATCGGCCGCGCGCCGGCTCGAGATAGCCCTCATTGGTGGTGATGCGGCGCAGATTGCGGCTGTTGATGGGATAGCAGGCGACGCCCTCCCCATCAGGACCGTTGACGTCGTCGCACCAGGGATAGCCGCTCGCCAGCGCCGCATCGCGCAGGCCACGATCGATCGGGCCCCATGTCTCCGGCGGCGCGCGATAGACCGGCAGCGGGCCGCCGCGTCCATGTCCCTCGGTGTCGCCGAGCTCCAGATCGTCCTCGATCACCGAGAACAGCGGCATCACCTCCCTGGCCGACCAGCCGGTGCAGCCATTGGCGGCCCATTCGTCGAACGCATCGGCGACGCCGCGGATGGCGATCTGGCCGTTCATCATCGACGAGCCGCCGAGGCCCTTGCCGCGCCAGTAGAAGCGCGGCTCCTGCTCCGCCACCCGGCGCGTCAGCAGATCAGGCCATTGCCATTTCTCCTGATACTCGCGCTTGTGGATGATCGGAATGGGGTTCGGCGTCCTGACTTCCCACGGCGCCTCGTCGGCGCGCCAGTCCAGACCCGCTTCGAGCAACAGGACACGCCGTGCGGGATCCTCGGAGAGCCGCGCCGCGACAGCGGCGCCGGCAGAGCCGCCGCCGACAACAATGACATCGTACATCGCGTTACTTCTCAACGATCCAGAACACCGGGATGGCGGAAGGTATCAGACCGCGCAAGGTGGCGCGATAGGCCGCGGGCTGCGCGAACTGGCCCCACGGGATCGCGGGCGCCTGGTCGTACATGACGCTCTGGATCTCGCCCGCGATCTTCTTGCGGTCCTCCTCGGCGGGCGCCTTGGCAAACGCCTCCATCAAGGGCGTGATGCGCGAGTCGCACTGCCATCCGGTGAAGTCCGCGCAATTGAAGGCGACCATGACGTTGGTCAGCGGCGAGCCAAGGTCGAAACCGCCGGCGTGAACGCCATAAACGCTCCAGCCCTCCTTCTTGGCGCGGCGCGCCAGCACGCTCGCCCAGTCCATCACCTGAAGATCGACGTTGAAGCCGGCCTGCTTCAGCCGTTCGGCCAGGACCTGCGCGGAGACGCGCGGGGCTTCGAGATCGTTGGCCTCCATGACGACGACGGGCTCGCCGGCATATTTCGTCGCCTTCAGCGCGGCCTTCGCCGCCTCGATCGACGGCTTGGCGGCCGCTTCCGTGCCGGCCTTGCTGTCATAGGTGGTGCCGCAGGTGAAGAACGTCGCGCAGGGCGTGGCATATTTCGCGTCGAGACCGAGCGCGTCCAGTACCTCGCGCTGATCGACCAGCTTCCACAGCACGCGCCGGATCGCGGGATCATCGAACGGCTTCGATGCGGCGTTGAGGCGATAGGCGCCCGCGAACATGTTGCCGCCGGTGAAGTTCACGAGCTTGACGCGTGCGTTCTTCTCCAGTTGCGGCAGCAGATCGAACGGCGCGTATTGCATGAAGTCGACCTCGCCGGCCTGGAGCGCGGAGGCGGCGGTCGAACCATCAGGGATGACGCGGATCTCAAGCGTCGATGTTGACGCGCTTGCCGCCGGCGAGGAAGTCAGCGGGCTCCGGACGCGGCACATAGTCGGCGAACTTCTTCAGGATCATGCGATCGCCGGTGCGGTGATCGGCCTTGCTGTAGACGAACGGGCCGGAGCCGATGATCTCGGTGATGCGCTGGTCGCCGGGCGTTTTCGCAACACGCTCCGGCATCATGAAGGCGACCGGGCTGACGGGATTGCCGAGCGCGTCGATGACGAGGCCGGACGGCTCCTTCAGCGTCAGCACGAAGGTCTTCGCATCGGTCGGCTCGAGCGACGCCGTGATCGCGAAGATGCGGCGGCCAAGCGCGCTGCGGGTGCCCCAGCGGCGCAGCGAAGCCACGCAGTCGGCCGCCGTGACCGGCTGACCGTCATGTCATTTCAGGCCGTCGCGCAGCGTGAAGCTGTAGGTCAATCCGTCCGGAGAGACCTTCCAGTCCTGCACCATCTGCGGCTTGACGTCGCCCTTGGAATCCTTGGCGAACAGCGTGTCGAACACCATGTAGCCAAACGTGCGCGAAATATAGGCCGTGGAGAAATGCGGATCGAGCGTGACGATCTCCGCCTCCAGCACCGCAACGAGATTGCCCGCCGCATGCGCCGGCGCCGCGACGATCGCGAGCCCGAGCAGCGCCGGAATGAAAGCCTTCAGTTTGAACATTGGTGCCTTTTTGCCTTATGACCGAGACGTTTGCAGTCACCAGGAAAAAGCAATGTTCGTGCCCATACGGCGGAAACACGTATGTGCTCACGACTATCTGCCACGCGTTTGGGCACCACATCCTCGGTGTCATCGCCGGGCTTGACCGGGCGATCCAGTATTCCAGAGACGGGCGTGATTGAACCGAGACACCGCGGCGTACTGGATGCCCCGGTCAAGCCGGGGCATGACACCTGTGTTGCAGCGTGGGTTCCGGCTCTGCGCAGCAACGCTTACGCGTTGCAGCGCGTCCGGGACGCGAGAGCCGCCCCTACCCGATCACCTTGCCGAACTTGTTCGACTTCGGGAAACCCTTCGGCGGCAGGCGGCCGGCGTCGGCGCGGGTGCCCTTCCACTCGGCGAGCTCCTTCATGGTCGCGGAGAATTCCCGCCCGGCGGAGTCCTTCCAGGTCAGGCCCGCCTTGGCATCGAACACCGCGATGTCGGACAGGCCGCCGTCCTTGTACTTCTGCAGACGCACGCCGCGGCCGCGCGCCATCTCCGGCACTTCGCTGAGCGCGAAGATCAGCATCTTGCGGTTCTCGCCGATCACCGCGACGGTGTCGCCGATCACCTCGGTGACCACGCGCGCCTCGTTCGGCATATCGACGTTGAGGACCTGCTTGCCCTTCTTGGTGGTGCCGACGCAATCGTCCTCGTTGACGACGAAACCCTGGCCTTCGTGGCTCGCGACCAGGAATTTGCGTCCGCCCTTGTTGACGAACAGCGCGACGGGCGCGGCCTCCTGCTCGAGGTCGATGAACAGGCGGATCGGCTCGCCATGGCCGCGGCCGCCCGGCAGCTTCGCGACATCGAGCGAATAGAATTTGCCGTTGGTCGCGAACAGCAGCAGCTTCGACGTCGTCTCGGCGAAGAACGCGAAGCCGAGCTTGTCGTCCTGCTTGAAGGTCAGGCCGGAGAGATCCTCGACAAGGCCCTTCATGGTGCGGATCCAGCCCTTGTCAGACACGACGACGGTGACCGGCTCGCGCTCGACGAGGGCTTCCTCCATCGCAGCGAGATCGTGCTCGGGCGCGTCGGCGAAGGTGGTGCGGCGCTTGCCGAGCGGCGTCTTCGGCCCGAACATGTCGCGGACCTTGCCGACCTGCTCGCTGACCTTCTTCCACTGCTCGGGCTCGGACGCCAGCAGTCCCTCGATACCCTTCAGCTCCTTACGGAGATCCTTGTCCTCGGTGCGGATCTCCATCTCCTCGAGCTTGCGCAAGGAGCGCAGCCGCATGTTGAGGATGGCTTCCGCCTGCACTTCGGTGAGCTTGAACGCCTTGATCAGGGCCGGCTTCGGCTCATCCTCGGTGCGGATAATCCTGATCACCTCGTCGATGTTCAAATAGGCGATCAGCAAGCCGCCCAGGATTTCGAGCCGGTTCTCGATCTGCGCCTTGCGATGGTTGGTGCGGCGGATCAGGACGTCGCGCAGATGGTCGAGCCATTCGCGCAGGCACTCCGCGAGCCCCACCACCTTGGGGATGCGGCCCTTGATCAGCACGTTCAGGTTCAACGGTATCTTGTTCTCGAGCTCGGTCAGCCGGAACAGCGATTCCATCATCAGGGCCGGGTCGACGTTTTTCGATTTCGGCTCGATGACGAGACGAACGTCTTCAGCCGATTCGTCGCGGACCTCGCCAACCAGCGGCAGCTTCTTCTGGTCGAGCAGCTCGGCGATCTTCTCGACCATCCGAGACTTCTGCACCAGATAGGGAATTTCGGTGACGACCACCACCCAGGTGCCGCGGGCGCCCTCTTCCTGCTGCCATCTGGCGCGAACGCGGAACGAGCCGCGGCCGGTCGTGTAAGCCTCGGCAATCGCCTGCTTGGAATCGACGCAGATTCCTCCCGTCGGGAAATCCGGGCCCTTGACCCACTTCATCAGTGCCTTGGATTTCGCGTCGGGCTTCTCGATCAGATGCAGCGCGGCCTCGCAAAGTTCGGCGGCATTGTGCGGCGGGATCGAGGTCGCCATGCCGACCGCGATGCCCTGCGCGCCGTTGGCGAGCAGGTTCGGGAAGCCGCCCGGCAGAACCACCGGCTCCTTGGACTGGCCGTCGTAGTTGGGACGGAATTCGACCCCGTCCTCATCGATGCCGTCGAGCAGAAGCCGCGCGACGTCGGTCATGCGCGCTTCGGTGTAGCGGTAGGCGGCGGGATTATCGCCGTCGATATTGCCGAAATTGCCCTGGCCGTCGACCAGCGGATAACGCGAGGAGAAGTCCTGCGCGAGGCGAACCATGGCGTCGTAGATCGCCTGGTCGCCATGCGGATGGAACGAGCCCATCACGTCGCCGACGATCTTGGCGGATTTCTTGAAGGCCGTGCCGGGGTCGAGCCTGAGCAGGCGCATGCCGTAGAGAATGCGCCGATGCACCGGCTTCAGGCCGTCGCGCGCGTCCGGCAGCGCACGGTGCATGATGGTCGAGAGCGCGTACGCAAGGTAGCGCTCTTCCAGCGCTTCACGCAGCGGCACGTCGTGAATTTCGGCCGGTTCTTCCGGCGGAACGATTCGTTTTCCCATGCCGCCCGGTTAAACCGTGGAAGCGAATCGGGCAAGGATCGATTGGTTCCCTGTGGGCTTCTACTGCCCGGCCCAGCCGGCGGTCACGGTTGGCTGGGTCTTGACCTGCGCGGTGACAGGCGCGTTGGTCAGGCAGCGCCGAGCAGTCTCGATCTCGGCCTCCGTCGCGCCCTTGGACCGCGCCCATGTCTCTGCGGCCGCAGCGGAATATTTGGCCACATAGTACCGAACGACGGTACAGGATGCCCGGCGAAACACGCCGGGTTGCGGTTCGGCGGCCATGGCGTCCGGCGCGAACGCGAGCAGCGCCGCGGACAAGGCAAATCCCCTGATCAACATTGGGCCGTCCCCGTGATGGAACCTGCCGGGCCAACTCGACCTGCCGGCTTTCGTTCCCGGGGAACTGCCCTGTCCTGCGACAGGGCAGAGCCGCCGTGAGGTCGGTCATGGCGCCGGAAGCGCCGCCTTGGCCTGTTGACGCGTCAGGGCGTTGATGAAGCCGGCCCGTGCGTCGGAATGGCCCTGGCCCCGCGGCTCCAGCACGTGGCGCAGCAGGAACAGGCCGGTGAGCCGAAAGCCGTCCTGGAGATCCTCATCGGTCAGCTCGCTCGCGGTTTCGCCCTGGCGAAGGAACTGCGGCAGCCGCAACAAGCGGTCGCGCCACGGCTCGCCGGCGCCGCGCGACACCGCGCCGCCGGACTTGGGCGAGACATAGATCAGGTCCGTGGTCTCCCCGGTCACGGCGCAATTGTCCAGCGCCAGCCCAAAACCGAGTTCGGCGAGCATTGCCAGCTCGAAATGGATGACGTGCACGGCCGCGCTGCCGATGTCGTCGAAATCATCGAGCGAATGCTCGAGCATCGCAAAGATGTCTTCGTGCGGATCGCGCTCCGGCAGCAGCCGCGCGATCGAGGCGAGATGAGTGATGCCGTAGACGCCGTGGGACGATCCCAGCAGCGTGGCCGCACGCAGCTTCAGGCCCTCAATGGCATAGGTGCCGAGATGCTCGTCGAGCCGCGCCCGCCACACCACGCTGACGCTGTTGCCGGGCTGCAGCAGCGGCCGCATCCGCGAGCCGGCGCCGCCGCGGACGAGGCCAAGATGACGGCCGTGCCCGCGGGTCAGCAGCTCGACGATGGCGCTGCTCTCGCCATGCCGCCGCACGCCCAGCACGATGCCTTCGTCGGTCCATTCCATCGGATTAAGTCTAGCGGCTTCCAGCGCTCAATCGTAGGGCGGATTAGCCGAAGGCGTAGTCCGCCATTTGCCCATGCACAGCTAGATGGTGGATTAGGCTTCGCTAATCCACCCTACGGCAAAACCTCACGCGTTGAACCAGCCCTTCGCATCCCCGCTGAAGGAGAAATACAGGCCCATCGCCGTCAGCACG
This sequence comes from Bradyrhizobium betae, assembly GCF_008932115.1. NCBI lineage: Bacteria > Pseudomonadati > Pseudomonadota > Alphaproteobacteria > Hyphomicrobiales > Nitrobacteraceae > Bradyrhizobium > Bradyrhizobium betae. The sequence continues at coordinate 6,342,298 of NZ_CP044543.1, read as the reverse complement.
CAGGAGACGATCTCGATGGCGCTGTCGAGCTCCATCCCCTTCTCGCCGATGATCTGGCCGAGCGAGATCACGGACAGCGCCAGGGCCGCCGCCAGCACCCAGCGCGGCCAGTTCTTGCGCCAATGCGCCGCCAGCCAGACGAAGTAGACCAGCAGCAGGATGATGCAGCCGGCGAGCAATGTCGCCGTCATGATCATCTGCTCGGTCATTTCGGCATTGGGGGTGCGGTCCTGCACCGCGACCGAGAGGGCATCCAGCATCAACGATGCGTAGAGCAGCGCCTCGAAGCGCCGGACGTTGCTGGGTACGCTCATCGGGGACCGATCTTTTCTTGGTTATTCCCTGGGAAATTCCAGGCCCATCTCGCGATAGCGATCGGGATCGTCGCCCCAGTTCTCGCGCACCTTCACGAACAGGAACAGATGCACCGGCACGCCCAGGATTTCGCCGATCTCCTTGCGCGAGTCCGCGCCGATCGACTTGATGGTCGCACCGCCCGCGCCGAGCACGATCTTGCGCTGGCTCTCGCGCTCGACGAAGATCGTCTGCTCGATCCGCACCGACTTGTCCTTACGCTCCTCCCACTTGTCGGTCTCGACCGTGGACTGGTAGGGCAGCTCCTGGTGCAGCTTGCGATAGATCTTCTCGCGGGTGATCTCGGCCGCCAGCTGCCGCATCGGCGCGTCCGACATCTGGTCCTCGGGATAGAGGAACGGGCCCGGCGGCACCATTTCCGCAAGCGTCTGCCTGAGATCGTCGACGCCGTCGCCCGAGATCGCGGCGATCATGAAGGTCTTGGCGAAGGCCATGCGCTCGTTGGCGGCCTGCGCCAGCGCCAGCAGCTTCTCGCGCTGGACCAGGTCGACCTTGTTGATCACCAGAATCTTCTCGTGATTGACGCTCGCGACCTTGGTGAGGATCGCCTCGGCCTCCTCGTCGATGCCGGCCTTTGCATCGATCAGCACGCAGACGAGATCGGCGTCATGCGCCCCGCTCCAGGCGGTCGAGACCATGGCGCGGTCGAGCCTCCGCTTGGGCAGGAAGATGCCGGGCGTGTCGACCAGGATGATCTGCGCGTTGTTCTCGATCACGATGCCGCGGATCAGCGCGCGCGTGGTCTGCACCTTGCGCGAGACGATCGTGACCTTGGCCCCGACCAGCGCATTGACCAGCGTGGATTTGCCGACATTCGGCGCGCCAATGAGCGCGACGAAGCCGCAGCGCGTCGCGGCAGGCGCCTCGCCGCTTGTTTCAGCCGTCATTGCCGCCGCCAACACCTTCACGTTCGATCATCACCGAGGCCGCCACCTTCTCTGCCGCGCGCTTGCTGCCGCCAATGCCTTCGGCCGGCGCCAGTCCCGGCAGGTCCACCGCGACGCGGAACTGCGGATCGTGATGCGGGCCGGTGCGCTCGACCTCGCGATAGACCGGCGTCGGCAGTCCCTTGCCCTGCGCCCATTCCTGCAGCACCGTCTTGGGATCGCGCAGCGGACGCCGCGGCTTGTGCATGCGCTCGGTCCAGTTGCGCTTGACGAAGTCGGACGCCGCCGCGTGGCCACCGTCGAGGAAGATGGCGCCGATCACGGCCTCGCAGATGTCGCCGAGGATGGACTTGCGCAGACGTCCGTCGGCGGCGGGGCCGACCGAGCCGAGCTTGATATCGTCGAGCAGACCGAGCGACTTGGCGACGTCGGCGCAGCTTTCCTTGCGCACGAGTTCGGCAAGTCGCTTGGACAGTTCGCCCTCGTCGGCGTTCGGGAAGGCGTGATAGAGCATGTCGGAGACGACGAGCCCGAGCACGTGGTCGCCGAGGAATTCGAGCCGCTGGTAGCTGTCGCCGCGCTTGCGCCCGGACTTCAGCGCCGAGACATGCGTGATCGCCTGGATCAACTGGTTCGGATCCGCAAAGCTGTAACCAATGCGCGCCTCGAGCGCCGCGTTCGCGTCGGTCGCCTTGACCTTGGCCTTGCGTACCCGCTTCTTCTTCGCAGGCGTCTTCGGTGCAGCTTCGCCCTCGGGGACGGCTTGCGCCTCGATCGGTTGGCTCGCGATGTCCTTGGCTTCGTCTTTCATCGGACGATTTTGAAGAAGCGATTCCAGCGCACGGCCCACGGCCAGCGCCAGAACATCCAGGCGTGCTCGCCTTCGGCGATGGAGAAGAAGATCATCTGGGCGCGGCCGATCAGGTTTTCCTGCGGCACGTAGCCGACCTGGCCGAGGAAGCGGCTGTCGGTGGAGTTGTCGCGGTTGTCACCCATCATGAAGAAATGGCCGGGTGGCACGTTGTAGACGTTGGTGTTGTCCATGTAGCCGTTGTCGGCGCAGTCCAGCGTCTCATAGGACACACCGTTGGGCAGCGTCTCCTTCCAGCGCTTCACCCGGGAAATACCGCCGCCTTCGGAGCCGCAGGGGTCCTCGCCGATATACTCGCTCATGCGCTGCCGCTCGACCGGGGTGTCGTTGATGTAGAGCAGCCCGTCCCTCATCTGGACGCGATCGCCGGGAAGGCCGATGACGCGCTTGATGTAGTCGGTGGAATCGTCCTTCGGCAGCCGGAACACCACGATGTCGCCGCGGTTCGGATCGGAGCCCCAGATCCGCCCCGAAAACAGCGGCGGCGAGAACGGGATCGAATAGTGGCTGTAGCCGTAGGAATATTTCGAGACGAACAGATAGTCGCCGACCAGCAGCGTGGCCTTCATCGAACCGGAAGGAATGTTGAACGGCTGGAACAGGAACGTGCGGATCACGAGCGCGATCAGGAGAGCGTGGATCACAACCCGGATCGTCTCGCCGACGCCGCTCTCAGTTTTTGTTCCCGAAGTCACGCTCATTGCTCTCTCAATTCCGGCCGGCGGTCACAGAGCGCCCTCCTCCCGCGAACAGCCCATCGCTCACGGCCCAAGGAGATTGTCCTGATTCTGATAATAAGGGCCAATTCCGGCGTAAAGCCGAATTCGCCCAACCTGATTTGCGTCGGCGGACTTTTAGACGGTTGTCAGGGGCCACGCAATCAAGGATCGCGTCAAAACTTCGTAAGATATTGATCTTTAATACGAATTATAAAATCGCCTGTTGATTGTCAGGGCTTGGCCTGCGGCACGGCGGAAATGATGACGAACGCCTGTGCCAGCGGCCAGTCGTCGGTGATCGACAGGTCGATCCTCGCCTCGAACCCCTTCGGCGTCAGGGCCTGCAGCCGGGCGAGCGCCCCACCCGTCAATTGCATGGTCGGCCGTCCCCCCGGCAGGTTGACCACGCCCATGTCGCGCCACCAGACACCGCGCCGGATGCCGGTGCCGAGCGCCTTGGAGCAGGCCTCCTTGGCGGCAAAGCGCTTGGCGTAGGTCGCCACCACCATCTTCTCGTTCTTGGCCCGGCGCTCCGCCTTGGCCCGCTCGGCCGCCGTGAAGATGCGGTCGAGGAAGCGCTCGCCATGGCGCTCGATCACCTTGCCGACGCGGGTGATGTCGATCAGGTCGGAGCCGATGCCGATGATCATGCCCGGCTCCGGCCGCGATCCATCGCCGCGCGCATGCTGCGCACGGTCTCGGCGAGGCCGACGAACAAGGCTTCGCCGATCATGTAGTAGCCGATGTTGAGCTCCATGATCTCAGGCAGTGCCGCGATCGTCTCCGCGGTCACGTAGTCGAGCCCGTGGCCGGCGTGCACTTCCAGCCCGGCGGCCTTCGCCAGCTTCACGCCCGCCACGATCCGCTTCCACTCGGCCTCGGCCTTGTCGGTGTGGCCGTCGACCACGGCGTCGCACCAGGCGCCGGTGTGGATCTCGATCACGGGCGCGCGCAGCCGCGCCGCCATCTCGATCTGGGCGGGGTCGGCGGCGATGAACAGCGAAACGCGGATGCCGGCATCGTTCAGCCGCGCGATATAGGGCGCAAGCGCATTGTGCTGGCCGACCACGTCGAGCCCGCCTTCCGTCGTTACCTCCTGCCGGCGCTCCGGCACCAGGCACACCGCATGCGGCCTGGTGGCGAGCGAGATCCGCATCATGTCGTCGGTCGCCGCCATCTCGAAATTGAGCGGCTTGGAGATCTCCGCCTTGAGCCGCGCCATGTCCTCGTCGCGGATGTGCCGGCGATCCTCGCGCAAATGGGCAGTGATGCCGTCGGCGCCGGCCTCGATCGCAAGCAGCGCCGCGCGCACCGGATCGGGATTGCGGCCACCGCGCGCGTTACGCAGGGTCGCGACATGGTCGACATTGACGCCAAGGCGGAGCGGAGAAGCGGGCATTCAGGACTCACGAAATCAAGGGGATGGACGCATGCAAGATGCGTCTATCCATTAACACGTTCGACGCGGGCGACGACCGCCTTCGCGCGCAGCTGGGCGAGGATCGCGCTCAAATGCTTGAGATCGTAGACTTCGAGGTCGATCGTCGTCTCCGTGAAATCAGGCGAGCGGCGCTGCATGCTGATGTTGTCGATGTTGCCGTCGTGCTCGGCGATCACGGTCGCGATCTGCGCCAGCGCGCCGGGCTCGTTGACGTTCTCGACCCTGATCCGGGCCGGGAAACGCTGCGGCACTGAGTCCTCGATGTCCCAGCGCACGTCGAGCCAGCGCTCCGGCTCCTCCTCGAAATCCTTCAGGGCCGGCGCCTGAATCGGATAGATCGTGATGCCCTCGCCCGGCGTGACGATGCCGACGATGCGGTCGCCGGGCACGGCGCCGCCATTCGGCGCGAACTTCACCGGCAGGTCGGAATTGATGCCGCCGATCGGGATCGCGACCGGGCTGCGCGGAGCCTCCGAGGATTTCTCCTTGAGCTTGGCGGCAAGCCCCTTCTTGACGCCGTAGCGCGCGACGCGCTCCTCCTTGTAGTCGGGATACATCGCGCGCGCGACGTGGGAGGCCTTGATCTCGCCGCGTCCGACCGCCGCCATGACGTCCTCGATCGAGGTGCGCGCGAGCCGCGGCAGCGCCCCCTTGAGCTTGTCGTCGGCGTATTCGATCTTGGCGCGCTCGAACAGGCGCTCCACGATGCGCCGGCCGAGGCCGACATATTGGTCGCGCACGGCGGTGCGCGTGGCACGGCGGATCGCGGCCCGCGCCTTGCCGGTGACCGCGAGCGTCTCCCAGGCCGAGGGCGGCGCCGATTGCGCTTCAGAGGTCAGCACCTCGACCTCGTCGCCGTTCTGCAGCTCCGAGGACAGCGGCGCGAACTTGCCGTTGATCTTGCAGCCGACCGCGCTGTTGCCGACGTCGGTATGCACGGCATAGGCGAAATCGATCACGTTGGCATGGCGCGGCAGCGCGATCAGCTTGCCCTTCGGGGTGAAGCAGAACACCTGGTCGTGGAACAGCTCGAGCTTGGTATGCTCGAGGAATTCCTCGGGGTTGGCGCTCTCCGAGAGAATGCCGATCGTATGGCGCAGCCAGGCAAACGCGTTGGACTCGCGCTTGAGGAATTCGGTCGGCGAGCCCGCGCCTTCCTTGTAGAACGCGTGCGCGGCGATGCCGCGCTCGGCAATCTGGTCCATCGCCTCGGTGCGAATCTGGAGCTCGACGCGCTGGTTGCCGGGACCGATCACGGTGGTGTGGATCGAGCGGTAGTCGTTCTGCTTCGGCGTCGAGATGTAGTCCTTGAAGCGGCCCGGCACGACCGGCCAGGTGGTGTGGACGATACCGAGCGCGCGATAGCAGGACTCGATGTCGTTGACGACGACGCGAAAGCCGAAGATGTCGGACAATTGCTCGAAGCCGACCGACTTGCGTTCCATCTTGGTCCAGATCGAGAATGGCTTCTTGCGGCGGCCGTAGACCCGTGCGCCGAGGCCGCGGTGGCGCAGATTGTTGGAGAGCTGGTCCTCGATCTCGCCGATCAGGTTGCGGTTGCGCTCGGCAAGCGCGTCGAGGCGCTGCATCACCACCGTATAGGCTTCGGGATCGAGCGTGCGGAAGGACAGATCCTCCAGCTCCTCGCGCATTTCCTGCATGCCCATGCGCCCCGCCAGCGGCGCATAGATATCGAGCGTCTCTTCGGCGATGCGGCGGCGCGATTCCGTCGGCACGAAATCCAGCGTGCGCATGTTGTGCAGACGGTCGGCGAGCTTGACCAGAAGCACGCGAACATCGTCGGCAATGGCCAGCAACAATTTGCGCAGGTTCTCGGCCTGCTTGGCCTCGCGCGACACCAGCTCCAGCCGCTTAAGCTTGGTCAGGCCCTCGACCAGCGCGCCGATCTCGGGGCCGAAGATCTGGTCGATCTCGGCCCGCGTCGCTTCGGTGTCCTCGATCGTGTCGTGCAGCAGGGCGGCCACGATGGTGGCATCGTCGAGCTTCAGGTCGGTGAGAATCGCCGCCACTTCGAGCGGGTGCGAGAAATACGGATCGCCCGAGGCGCGGGTCTGCGAACCATGCGCCTTCATGGCGTAGACATAGGCGCGGTTCAGCAGGTCTTCGTTGGTGTTCGGATTGTACGACCTGACGCGCTCGACGAGGTCATATTGACGCATCATGCGCGCACGCGGTCTGGCCGGACGGGCCACCGGCGCAGTCGGGGCCACGGCAACCGATTCGGTTGCGGCCATCATCTGCGTTGGTCTCCGGCGCCGATACACCATTCTGTCCTGCCTTCAAACAGACCACGAGACGGCCCGTTGCATACATCTTAGCTCCGATCGCGCGCGCGTCCGATCAATTCGGTGAAAGGCGCGCAGCGCAAACCGGCAACGCTATGGTAACCACGAAAACGCCAACAAAAGCAAAGGCCCGAACACGGGTTCGGGCCTTTGATAAGATCACAAGAAGTCGACGACTGCGATGGACGATTTACTCGTCCTCCTCGGGCTGCTCTTCCGGCGGCGCGAGGCCCTCGAGGCCCTTCAGGAGCTCCTCTTCGGTCATGCGCTCCACGGCAACTTCGGTATCGTCCGCATCGACGCTGGCGCCGGCGGAACCGATCAACGGCACCGTGTCGGGCTCGGGCTCGTCAACCTCGACGAACTTCTGGAGCGAGTGCACCAGCTCCTCGCGGAGGTCCTCCGGAGAGATGGTCGTGTCAGCAATTTCGCGCAAAGACACAACAGGGTTCTTGTCGTTATCGCGGTCAACCGTTAGTTGTGAACCGGACGAGATCATGCGGGCACGGTGGGCGGCCAGCAGGACCAGGTCAAACCGGTTGTCGACCTTGTCGATACAATCTTCTACGGTGACGCGAGCCATGGACAGTCGCTCCGTTGTGGGTGGGACGAAATATGTGGATGATCGGGGCTAGTTATAGGGGCCGGGGCGGTTTCGCAAGGCCAATTTGTGATTTGGCCTCGCCAAACGGCTCTGCTACCCCCACACTGGGGCTGGGATGGGTGGTTTCCCGGGCTGCCATTATTGAAGGCAGCGCCGGGTGTATGAAAGTCCGTCATAACTATACCTTGATTGCACCCGCTTCTCCGGATTTGCGGTTTCGACGGGTTTCGGCGGCACTCTGAAGTGCGCGGCTTGCCGCGCGCCAACAATAAACGATTAATCACGAACTCTACGCGAGCAAACTGAATGTCACCTTCCTCTACCGACAAGATCGCGCTCTTCATCGACGGAGCCAATCTCTACGCGACGGCGAAAACTCTGGGCTTCGACATCGACTACAAGCGCCTGCTGAAGGAGTTTCAGAGCCGCGGGACGCTGTTGCGGGCGTTCTACTACACCGCGATTATCGAGGATCAGGAATACTCCTCGATCCGTCCGCTGATCGACTGGCTGGACTACAACGGCTACACCGTCGTCACCAAGGCGACCAAGGAGTTCATCGACGCCTCCGGCCGCCGCAAGGTCAAGGGCAACATGGACATCGAGCTCGCCGTGGACGCCATGGAGCTCGCCGAGCACATCGATCAGATGGTGCTGTTCTCGGGTGACGGCGATTTCCGTTCTCTGGTCGAGGCCGTCCAGCGCCGCGGCGTGCGGGTCACCGTGATCTCCACCATCGCGAGCCAGCCGCCGATGATCGCCGACGAGTTGCGCCGCCAGGCCGACGTCTTCACCGACCTCGTCGAGCTGCAATCCAAGCTCGGCCGCGACCCGTCCGAACGCCCCGCCCCGCGCGACCGCAGCGAGCGCGAGGCACGCCACCACGCCCCGCAATTCCTCCAGCGCGCAACCACGATGGCGCCGAGGGGCGATGACGACTTCGAAGAGTGAGGCGGCCCGGTTAAGCCACCAGGCCTCGCCCACCCTCGTTCCCGACCGTGACTGTCCGCTCTGTCCGCGCCTGGTCGCCTTTCGCGAGGCGAACCGCGCGCGGGAGCCGTTATGGCACAATGCGCCCGTCCCGCCCTTCGGCGACATCAAGGCGCGCCTCCTGATCGTCGGCCTTGCGCCGGGGATGCAGGGCGCCAACCGCACCGGCCGCCCCTTCACCGGCGACTATGCCGGCGACTTGCTCTACGCCACGCTGCTCGAATACGGCTTTGCCAAGGGCACCTATCAGGCGCGGCCGGACGACGGCCTCAAACTGGTCGATTGCCGCATCGCCAATGCGGTGCATTGCGTGCCGCCGCAGAACAAGCCGCTGCCGGCCGAGATCAACACCTGCCGCCAGTTCCTCGTCGCGAACCTCGAGACGATGCCGAAGCTGCGCGCGATCGTCGCGCTCGGGCGGATTGCGCACGACAGCGTGCTCAAGCCGCTGAAGCTGAAGGCCTCGCAGGCCCCATTCGGCCATGGCGCGGTGCATCAGGCCGGCCCGTTCAGGCTCTACGACAGCTATCACTGCTCGCGCTACAACACGAATACGCGCGTGCTGACGACGGACATGTTCCGCAGCGTGTTCGCCAGGATCAAGGCTGATCTCGATTGAAGCATGGCGTCTCGCGAGGCGGGAGACGGTATTCGAACCGTCATCCTGAGGCGTGAGCCGTGCGGCGCGAAGCGGCGCATGGCGAGCCTCGAAGGATGAGCGGCCGGGATGCAGCCGGGCCGTCGTCCTTCGAGGCTCGTCCTGCGTTGCAGGACAAGCACCTCAGGATGAAGGAGAGAGAGTTGGGTGCGCCGGATTGGCCTTCAGCCAACCCAGCACATCGCCGGCATTCCGGTCGGGCGGAAACACCGGGTAGAACACATGCGTGATGCTGGCGTCGTCGATGATCAGCGCGAGGCGCTTGATCAGGGTCAGGCCCGCGACCTCCATGGTCGGCAGATTGAGCGCGCGGGTCAGCGCCAGCTTCTCGTCCGACAGCACGGGAAACGGCAGATGCAGCCGCGAGGCCATCTCGGTCTGGTACGCATTGCTCTGGGTCGACAGACCGAACACGTGTGCGGCGCCGGCGGCCTTCAGCTCGGCGAACAGATCGCGAAACGCGCAAGTCTGCGGCGTGCAACCGCGCGCGCCCGGGATCATGTCCCAATCGTCGACCAGTGAGATCTTGCCGGGCTCGCCGGTGCGCGGATAGGCAAACACCACGGTCCGGCCGGGCAGAGCCGACAGCGTCACCGAGGTATCATTCGTGGCAAACAGGCTGATCGCCGGCAGCGTCATGCCTTCGAGATGCGCCGCAGCGCCGTCATCGGTGGGTGCGGGGATCAGGCTCCAGTCGACCTCGAGCAGGTTTTTCTGGTTCATTTCACTATCCCCTCGCCCGCATCAGCCGACCCTTCTCCCGGCTCCAGTCGCGCTTCTTCTCGGTCTCGCGCTTGTCGTGCAGCTTCTTGCCTTTTGCAACCGCAAGCTGCAATTTGGCGCGACCTCTCTCGTTGAAATAGAGCTTGAGCGGAATCAGCGTCATGCCCTCGCGATCGACCGCACCCATCAGCTTGTTGATCTGCCGGCGATGGAGCAGCAGCTTCCGCGGCCGCTTGGGCTCGTGATTGAAGCGGTTGCCCTGGAGATATTCGGGGATGGTGGCGTTGATCAGCCAGATCTCGCCGTTCTTGGAATCGGCATAGGATTCCGCGATCGTGCTCTTGCCGTTGCGGATCGACTTGACCTCGGTGCCGGTCAGCGCAATGCCCGCCTCGATGGTATCCTCGATGGCGTAGTTGAAGCGGGCCTTGCGGTTTTCCGCCATGACCTTGATGGGACGTTCGTTCTTCTCGGCCATAACAGGCAAATCCGGTCGGGATGCGTCGCGACGCTAACAGTTTGGATGAAGCGCGCGCGTCACTTCTTGAGGAGATCGCGGATCTCGGTCAACAGCACGACCTCGGCCGACGGTTTCGGCGGCTCCGCGGGCTTGGTCTCTTCTTTCCGCTTCAGCGTGTTCATGGCACGGATCACCAGGAACAGCACGAAGGCGACGATGATGAAGTTGATCGTCAGCGTCAGGAAGTTGCCGTAAGCAAGTACGGCGCCTTGCTTTTTCGCATCCGCTAAGTTGGTGGCTGTAACCGCCTTCGACAAGGGGGCGAAGTAGTTCGAGAAGTCGAGGCCGCCGGTGGCGGCGCCGATGATCGGCATGATGATGTCACCGACCAGCGACGTGACGATGGCACCGAAGGCTGCGCCGATGATGACGCCGACTGCGAGATCGACGACGTTGCCCTTCATGGCGAACTCGCGGAACTCCGTGAGCATCCGTCTTCCCTTGTCATCGACACTCATGAACGGCTCCCTGACTTTGTTTGTTACCGCATCAGTTGATCAGGCCAGCATGGATCATGGCGCTGCGCACGGCAACGCGCGTCGGCTCGGACACCGGCACCATCGGCAACCGCAGCGTTTCATCCAGCTTGCCGAGCAACGACATCGCGTACTTGATCGGCGCCGGATTGCTCTCGATGAAGAGATTGTTGTGCAGCGGCATCAGCTTGTCGTGGATTGCGAGCGCCGCCTTGGTATCGCCCTTCGCCCAGGCGGCCTGGAACTCCGAGCACAGCCGCGGCGCGACGTTCGAGGTCACCGAGATGCAGCCATGGCCGCCATGCGCCATGTAGCCGAGAATGGTCGCGTCCTCGCCGGACAGCTGGTTGAAGTCCTCGCCCATGGCCGCGCGCTGCTGTGACACGCGGACCATGCTGGCGGTGGCGTCCTTGACGCCGGCAATGTTCTTCAGCTCCCACAGCCGCGTCATGGTGTCGACCGACATGTCGATCACCGAGCGCGGCGGGATGTTGTAGATGATGATCGGAATCCCGATCGCATCGTTGATCGCCTTGAAGTGCTGGTACATGCCCTCCTGGGTGGGCTTGTTGTAGTAGGGTGTCACGACCAGCACGGCGTCCGCGCCCGCCTTCTCGGCGTGCTGGGCGAGCTCGATCGCCTCCTTGGTGGAATTGGAGCCGGCTCCCGCGATGACGGGCACGCGGCCCTTGGCTTCAGCGATGCACCATTCGACGACCTTCTTGTGCTCGTCATGGCTGAGCGTCGGGCTCTCGCCGGTGGTGCCGACCGGGACGAGGCCGTTGGTGCCCTCCGAGATCTGCCAGTTGACCAGGGAGCGGAAGGCCGCCTCGTCCAGCGAGCCGTTCTTGAACGGCGTGACCAAGGCGGTGAACGACCCCCGGAATTTCGTCTTGGCTGCCATGGACTTCCTCCGTACGCGGCAATCTTGTGAGCAAGCCCCCTTCATACCGGGTCTATCCGGGCGGTAAAAGGGCCGCATCCGTGTGACGCACCGTTTAGGCCGCGATTTTGCCGCGGTGCTGGTGCAAACCGGCCGCAGGTAAGCGGCTGTTGGTATTTTGTCCGCATATTCAATCAAATACAGCCATATCTTGTACAGATAGACCTTGAGCCATCTCACTGATTCGGGGCGACGAAACGCCGTGACCTCCTATCCTCGTGCCGCGTGGCGAACCGCGGGTCTGGTTCTGAGCCTGATGGCAGGGCTTTCGGTCGGCTGTGCCGCCCTCGCCAAATCCAGCGAGACGCCAGCGGAAGGGACCAAAGACAGCGCGAAGCCGGCCACCGCGGCAAAGGGCTCCACCAAGGGAGGCTCGAAGGACACAGCCAAGGGCACGACCAAGGGCGCGACGACTGCCCCGACCAAGGATGCGGCGAAGAAGCCGGGCAAGGATACCGGCAAGGACACTGGCAAAGACACGGGCAAGAGTGCCGGGAAAGACCCCGCGAAGGACAAAACCAAATCTGGCGCCCCCAAACCTGGCGCAGCCAAGCCCGCCGTAGCGGCGACCGCGCCAAAATCAACGCCGGCCGCCAACAGTTCGTCCCCCAAAGCTGCCCCGGCCGCGACGGCCACCGTCAGGCCGACCGCGCCGGCGCCAGCCAAGCCCGTCGCGGCTCCCGTGCTTGCCCCCGCGACCCGCCAGCACGCCGCGCCGCGCAAACCCGTGACGCCGGCGGCAGTCGCGGCGACCTCGTCGACGTCGCAAGCCGACAAGGACACGCTGGAGAGCGTCATCGAGCTCGTGCGCAAGCGCAAGGCGGGTAACGCCACCAACGCCGCAGCCTCGATCTCGGATCCCGTCGCGCGAAAGCTCGCGGAGTGGATCATCCTGCGCAGCGAGGACAATGGCGCGACCGTGGAGCGTTACCGCGCCTTCCTCTCCGCCAATCCGAGCTGGCCGTCGCAGACCTTCCTGCGCCGCCGCCTCGAAGCTGCGATGTGGGACGACAGACGCGACGATCAGGTGGCGTGGTCGTGGTTCGAGAACGAATCACCGGTGTCCGCCAAGGGCCGCTTCACGCTCGCCAAGGCGATGCTGGCGCGCGGCGACCGCGCCAATGCCGAGCGGCTGGTGCGCGAGGCCTGGCGCAGCGATCCGATGTCGGAGGATACCGAGAACAACGCACTCGACCAGTTCGGCGCGTTGCTGACGCCGGGCGACCAGAAGGCGCGGATGGACACGCTGCTCTACGGCAGCGAGAACGAGGCCGCGCTGCGCGCCGCCAAACGTCTCGGCGCCGGCTACGTCGCGCTCGCCAAGGCCCGCATCGCGTCCCTCAAGAAAGCGCCGAACGCGCGTGCGCTGCTGGAGGCCGTGCCGCGCGAGCTGCATAGCGATCCCGGCTTCATGTTCAGCAAGATCCAGCTCCTGCGCCGCGAGGAGAAGTTCACTGAGGCCGCCCAGCTCATGCTGTCGGCGCCGAAGGATCCGAACCGGCTCCACAATCTCGACGAATGGTGGATCGAGCGGCGCCTGCTGGCGCGCAAGATGATCGACACCGAGGAATTCCGCAGCGCCTATCTGATCGCGCGCGATGCGGCCCTGCCCTCGCGCGACATCTACAAGACCGAGCAGGAATTCACCGCGGGCTGGATCGCGCTGCGCTTCCTCAACGATCCCGCGGCGGCCACGCAGCATTTCGCCCGCATCGGTGTCGGCAGCGTCAACCCGACCGCGCTGGCGCGCGCCGGCTACTGGCAAGGCCGCGCGGCGGAAGCAGCGGGCCGCCAGCAGGAGGCGCGCAACGCCTATGCAAGGGCGGCGGAGCAATCCACCAGCTATTACGGCCAGCTCGCGCGCGCCAAACTCGGCCTGCCGCAGATCGAGCTCAACACCCAGCCGCGCGGCCGCGGCGCCGAGCGGCTCGAAATCGTGCGCGCCGCGCAGCTGCTCTACGAGCTCGACGAGCGCGAGATGGCCGTACCTATTCTCGCCGACATGGGTGAGAACGGCGATCCGGAAGCCCTCACTGGCCTTGGCGAGCTCACCCAGCGTAACAACGACGCGCGCGGCATGCTGCTGGTCGGCAAGGCTGCGCTCAACCGCGGCCTGCCGTTCGACTTCTACGCCTATCCCGTCAATGGCATTCCGCAATTCACGCCGATCGGCCCCGAGGTCGAGCGCAGCATCGTTTACGCGATCGCGCGGCAGGAGAGCGCGTTCAACCCTTCGGTGGTCTCGCCGGCGCAGGCCTACGGCCTGATGCAGGTGACGCCGGATGCCGCGCGTTATGTCTGCAAGCGGCACGGCGCGACCTACGATCTCGGGCGGCTGAAGAACGATTCGGTCTACAACGCCACGCTCGGCTCGGCCGAGCTCGGCGGGCTGCTCGAGGATTATCGCGGCTCCTACATCATGACGTTTGCCGCCTACAATGCCGGCCGCGGCAGCGTGAAGAAGTGGGTCGACCGGTACGGCGATCCGCGCGATCCCAAGGTCGACGCGGTCGACTGGGTCGAGCTCATTCCGTTCTCCGAGACGCGGAACTACGTGCAACGGATCATGGAGAACCTTCAGGTCTACCGCGCCCGCTTCGGCGGCAGCACGCGGTTGCAGATCGAGGCTGATCTGCGCCGCGGCGCCGGCAGCGTGGAGTAAGCCGCCCCTTCACTGCTTCGGTAACGAAGATATCGGCTACGCGGCACGGCTGCGTACGTTCGGCGTTCACCCAGTGTGATTTCAATCCGCCCCTTAGGGCATCTCGAGAGCCGCCGGCGTCGCAGTTCATGCCGGCAGTTCACCGCCAATCAGTGCCTCGAAGACCACCGCGCCGATCGCCCGGCCGCGCTGCCGCTTCGACGCGCCGTTCGCGAGCCATATCCGCCCCGGCTAGGCGCGCCGCTGGGCCTGGCCGCAGATGCGAGGCACAGGGAATCGCTTCCGAGGTGAAGGCACACGCGGCTGCCACCATCTTAGGGCTGGCTTGCGGTCTGCCGCTTTGGCCGACCGTACTCTCTTGCTGAAAGACGGGGAGCTATCCGCCACACCGATTCAGCACTCCGGCATCGCCAGAGCGCGACCGGCACAAAGAAAAGCCCCGGCGGTTTCCCGCCGAGGCTCTATTAGGTCGTTAGACCGAGCTTACCAGTTGCGCTGAGCGCGGAGGAGCAGAACGAGCGAGTCCTGATCCTTGAGCTCGTAGGTCGCGACCGGCTTGGCGGGAACCGCGATCAGAGCAGCCGGGGTCACAGTGCCCGAGTACTTCTGGTCGAGGTGGGTCCAGGACAGGTCGGCCGAGAACGTCAGGTTCTTGACGGGGGTCCAGCGGGTGATGATACCCACTTGGCCGATGGCGAAGTCCGGGTTGCAACCCGTGACGCCAGCGCCGCCGCCGAACACACCACCAACACCAGTCGCGCCGCAGAGCGTGGTCTTGGCCAGCGAGCCGTACTGAGCCTGAGCGTAGGCACCGTACAGCGCGGTGTTCCAGTAGGGATCCCAGTTGTGGGTGTAAGCGCCGCGGAAGCCCCAGGTCTTGACGGTTTCCTGCGAGCTACCGGTGACATACACGGTGTCCGGAGCGGAGGCGAAGCCAATGCTCTGGTAGGCGATGCCCGAACCACCGAACATCGAGTAAGTGCTACCCGAGAGGTTCTGGAAGTTGTAGCGGGTCGCGCCGTCGGTGTAGACGCCCGAAATGTTGATCACGTCACCCGCACCAGTCGGGATGTTCTTGATCGACAGAGCGAGCTGAACCGCCCAACCCCACTTGTCGTCGGGGTGGCCCGTCGGCTCGGTAGCGCCGTAGTAACCGACGTGGTTGTCCTTCGCGGCAACCGACGCCTGGAAGAGGCCCCAGGCCTGGTCGACACGAACCATACCGACGAGGTTCGGAGAGCGCGAGCCGCCGATGGCGTTCGAGCCGTAGGCGCCCTGCAGCATGCCGTACGCGGTTGCGCCGGTCATGTTGAGGTTGCCGGCCTGCATGTAGGAGGTCGGATCTTCCGCCGAGAACGCCGCCGTCACGCCCTGACCGAAGTCAGCGGTGTAGCTGAACTGGTTGATACCAGTGACCGTGCCGCTGCCGCCGACGAGACTGTCGAAGTTGTTGCCGGGATAGTTGGTCCAGGGCGCGTCGAACTGCGACACGGCCTTACCCATGGTGAAGCCGGCGAACTGGATGAAGGCGTAGTACACGCCGAGCGAACCGGCCGAGGTGTTGCCGTCGGTGCCGTTCACCGAGCCAGAGCCCGAACCGTAGAGGGTCGCAGAGCCGGTCAGCGGGTTGGTACCAGCAGCCAGCGTGCCGCTGTAAGCGGTGGTGCCGGTGCCGCTGTTCGAACCGACGTAGTTGCCGGTCGTCCAGGAGAACACGCCGTCGAAGAAGGTACGGACGACGCCGTACTCGGTCGCGGTGCGCGTGTCGATGTTGAGATCTTCACGAGCGCGCATCGTGTAGTAGTTCGTCAGACGGTTGCGGGCACCGTTCGCGCCCTGGCTCGAAACGTTCAGGCCGGCGCTGTAGTCCGAGTTGGTGCCCAGCGCGACTTCGGCGCGCAGGTAACCACCCAGCTTGATGCAGGTGTCAGTGCCCGGGATGTAGTAGAATCCGGCACCGTACAGGGAGCAGATCTTCACGTATTCGACCGCTTTGGCCTTCACGGGGAGATCGGCTGCCTGAGCTCCGCCAACGGCGATCAAACCCGCCGCTGAACCGAGCAAAAGGCTCTTAACCAACTTCATGTCAAACCTCCAAGTTTGCTCTAT
Organism: Bradyrhizobium betae; assembly: GCF_008932115.1. Classification (NCBI taxonomy): domain Bacteria; kingdom Pseudomonadati; phylum Pseudomonadota; class Alphaproteobacteria; order Hyphomicrobiales; family Nitrobacteraceae; genus Bradyrhizobium; species Bradyrhizobium betae. The sequence continues at coordinate 6,326,014 of NZ_CP044543.1, read as the reverse complement.
AGGGAAGGTTCCGGATCCGCTGGGTGAAGACACCCTAAGGTTGGTTCCCTTGTCCCTTAACTTCACCGCTTAGCCGCTTCGCGCTTTCGGACACACCCGCTAACGCGAGGGACTTAAGCGAACCACCTAAATCGGGACGACCTCGGGATGCCCCCCTCCGTCGCTCAGTCACAATTACCGAACGTCCTTGCACACACAACAACAGAACGCTCCGAAACGAGCCAATGAAGCTCGTTTTCCGAAGGGTGTTGCACAAATAACACGCAGATGTGATCAGAGCACCCTGATAACAACTTGTTTTTGTTGATGTTTTTCAGACGGTTCCATCTGCCCCGAAAGTTCCCCCTGTGAGACGCCAGAGGCGAGACCTCGACCTGAACGGGCTTTGGCGCGCTCGAATCGTGGAATCAGGAGGAGACTCAAGGAGAAGGCATCCCTCGCCTCCGCACCTCCCGATCTGGCGCAGGCCTGGCCACGGCGAGCGCGCGCGGCGGACACTGTTCATGAAGAGCGGGGATTATCGGGATCGGAGCGGCTTTACCCTCTCGCCCTGGGAGCAAACCGCATGTTTTGAAAATCGCTGGGAATATTCGAGCGAAAACACACGCTTCCAAATTGACCGGCCCAAGCAATTAGATGCATAAGGCTCGCACCGGAGAGGTGGCCGAGTGGCTGAAGGCAACGCTTTGCTAAAGCGTCATACGGTCTCAAGCTGTATCGAGGGTTCGAATCCCTCCCTCTCCGCCATCCAGCAGCAGAATCAAGTTTGAGCGTCGTCTAGACGGCGACGGGCGCGAAAGCCTGGCGCAAGGATCGGCGCGGCCGAGCCCAGCCCGATTCGCGCTCTCGTTATATATGTATGTGCGCGCCGGGATGCGGAATCGCCTCATCCGCCAATGCGAGGGCGATATCGACACCGCCGCCCCGGCCGAGGCCTAGACCTAAGATGCCGGAACTCCGCCGGCCCGGAACCGGCTTGCCCGTGAAACCACGGGGCGCTTCTCCGCTCAGTGGGCGGAGATCCAGGCCCTCGCCTCGCGCTGCGCGGACGAGATCTCGGCGTCCGACATCTGCCCGGCGACTTCCTGGCGCAGCGTCACGGCGTCCTTGCGGCCCTTCAGGGCGGCGAGGTTGAACCATTTGTGCGCGGCGACGAGATCGACGAGGCCGGAGCGGCCGCTCGCCCAATAGATCCCGCGCTCGAACAGCACGTCCGACAGCGCGCTGGCGTCGATCGGCGTCGCCGTCTCCAGATCGAAAGTACCCTGAAACATAACGCATCCCCTTTTTCTTATGCCGCCTCGACCCCCGAGCGCGGCTCCCGTCCAGATAAATGTTCAACATCCCCATGCCGTTTGCCGGCTTGTTGGAGGCGATGATGGCGGGCAAATTTGAATGGCAGTTTAAGTATCGCGATGAAGCAGACGTAAACGCAGCGACGCGCATCCCCCGCGGGAAATTCAAAAAGTCCCCGCTTTGCAGGCACTTTTGCGATTCGTCAGATTCGGTTTACCCTGAGATTTTCGCAGAACGATAACCATCGCGCGTTGTGGCGTCGGCTTCGGGGCTTTGGAGCCGCTCATTGTCGTCACCCGTGCCCCGGCCACGCCAGGACTTCACCGGGCTTGCGATCCTGGAACGCCGAAGCTCAGCGCGGCGGCAGGCGGGTGACCCGATAATCCAGCGACGGCAATCATCTCACGGGACGCCGCGGCGTACTGGATCGCCCGGTCGGCGCCGGCGACGACACCATGAGCCGGGGCGTACCGCGCGAACGTCGAACCCGCCCGCCCAAGGCGGCGCGGCCACGTCGCGATCAAATCAGCAATGTCGGGAAAGGAATGCCGGCAATACCCCGGCCTCAAGGAACGAGGGCGTCGGCGAACACGTCAGGACCAGATTTCACTTTGACCGCAAGGCTACTCGTGAAATTGCAGAACCGGTGAACCGGCCCCGCACCGAACGAAGAAAACTTGTTTCTTCTGCCGGACCGCGAAGAAAGCGATCCGACCGTTGACCTGATGTCTCGCCGACACCCTCTATCGTCGACCAGAACCTGTTAGGCGGCGCTGATGACGTGCCGGCTCACGAGGAGCCGGCAACTTCAGAAGTCGAAGTTACTTCTTCTTCGCGACCTTGCGGGTCTTCTTCGCAGTCTTCTTCACTGCGCTCTTCGCCTTCTTTACCTTCTTCGCCTTCTTAGCTTTCTTGGCCATGTTGCCCTCCGATGTGTGAGATGGCTTATTCGCTGTGTGCACTCGCGGATCGAATGCACCTGTCTGGAATACACCAACACAATGAAAAAAACAGCGTCTCGCTTAAGGAAGTGTTGACGCAGCAACGCGCGTGCGCCTCGCGCGCTCGATGCGAGCATGCGTTGCGAGGTGTACTTGCGATCACCGACGGTGCGATCGCGTCGACGTCGGCGAAGACTGTGATTGCGAAAAAACTCTATGCAGCAAGTATTATTCTGCGCATACGCATCGCGCGTGATCGCCGCGACGACGAACGTCGCCATTCATCCGATCGGGCCGCAAGGACGCTGCGCGAACTCTGAGTCGTCATTTTTGGCAACGAAAATATTTTCGTGCACAACGTCGCGAACGCTCGTCCGAGCACGCCCAAGTCACCCTTTTACGCGAATCGCGCCTTTGCGATTCGGTCGCGGCTTGGCGGTTCGAGGAGAAAGATGTCGGCCATCGGCGACGTAAGAGAGCGTCGCATCGCGAATTGAAAACGAGGTGACGGAGCAACCGTCACCTCGTTCGAACGTGTGAGATCAGATGCCGAGCTTGGACTTGAGCAGGTCGTTGACGCTCTGCGGGTTGGCCTTGCCGCCAGACGCCTTCATCACCTGGCCGACGAACCAGCCGAGCGACTGCGGCTTGTCCTTGACCTGCGCGGCCTTGTCGGGATTGGCCGCGATGATGTCGTCGACCACCTTTTCGATCGCCGAAAGATCAGTCACCTGCTTCATGCCGCGGCTTTCCACCAGCGCGCGGGGATCGCCGCCTTCCTGCCAGACGATCTCGAACAGGTCCTTGGCGATCTTGCCCGAGATCGTCCCCTCGCCGATCAGGTCGATGATGCCCGAGAGTTGCTCTGCGTTGACAGGCGAGCCCGTAATATCCCGGCCTTCTTTGTTGAGACGACCGAACAGCTCGTTGATCACCCAGTTCGCCGCCATCTTGCCGTCGCGGGCGCGGTTGCCGAGCTTGTCCAGCACGGTTTCGTAGAACACCGCGCTCTCGCGCTCGGCGACCAGGACGCTCGCGTCATAGGCCGACAGGCCGAAATCGGCGACGAAGCGCGACTTCTTCTGGTCCGGCAGCTCAGGCAGCTTCGCTTTCAGCTCGTCCACAAACTCCTGCGAGAACTCCAACGGCAGCAGATCCGGATCGGGGAAGTAGCGATAATCGTGCGCCTCTTCTTTCGAGCGCATCGAGCGCGTCTCGCCCTTGTTGGGGTCGTAGAGCCGCGTTTCCTGGTCGATCGCGCCGCCGTCCTCCAAAATCTCGATCTGGCGACGCGCTTCGTATTCGATCGCCTGGCCGATGAAGGTGATCGAGTTCATGTTCTTGATCTCGCAGCGGGTGCCGAGCGGCGCGCCGGGCTTGCGCACGGAGACGTTGACGTCGGCGCGCAGGGATCCCTTCTCCATGTCGCCGTCGCAGGTGCCGAGATAGCGCAGGATCGAGCGCAGCTTGGTCACGTAGGCCTTGGCCTGCTCGGCGTCGCGGATGTCGGGTTTCGACACGATCTCCATCAGCGCCACGCCGCAGCGGTTGAGGTCGACATAGGACATGGTCGGCGACTGGTCGTGCAGCAACTTGCCGGCGTCCTGCTCAAGATGCAGGCGCTCGATACCGATGGTCGCGGTCTTGCCGCCGTCCAGTTCGACGACGACCTCGCCCTCGCCGACGATCGGCGACTTGTACTGGCTGATCTGGTAACCCTGCGGCGAGTCCGGATAGAAATAGTTCTTGCGGTCGAACACCGAGCGCAGATTGATCTGCGCGTTGAGGCCGAGCCCGGTGATGACGGCCTGCCTGACGCATTCCTCGTTGATGACAGGCAGCATGCCCGGCATGGCGGCATCGACCAGCGACACGTGGCTGTTCGGCTCGCCGCCGAACGCCGTGGAGGCGCCCGAGAACAATTTCGAGTTCGACGTCACCTGGGCATGAATCTCCATGCCGATGACCATCTCCCAGTCACCGGTGGCGCCTTTGAGAAGCTTGTGCGTGGCCGTGCTCATGTCGTGCTCCCAAGCAGCGCGGCGGCAATCCGCCCCCACTCCGCCTCCAATGAATCCCTTGCCGCCGGCTGGCCGGCCTGGCGATACCAATAGCCGGCATTGCCGGGATCGCCTTCGACGCGGTGCAGATAGGCGTGCACCCATGCCGCCTCACGGCTGCTCTCGTCCTGAACGATCTTGTGCGCCTGGTCCCAGTCGCCCTTGCCGGCCCACCAGAGACCCGCGAGCGGCGCGTTCAGACCGGGCGCCGGCGCCGCGCCGTCGAGGCTCGCGATGAATGCCGCGACATTCACCACCACCTCGCGGGCGTGAAGCGGCCGGCGGCCTGCTCGATCACCTCGCCGAGCGAGAACAGCGTCTCCTCATCGAAGGGCCGACCGATCAGTTGCAGACCGAGCGGCAGCCCCTGCGCGTCCCTGCCGGCGGGCACGGCGATGCCCGGCAGCCCCGCCATGTTCACGGTCACCGTGAAGATGTCGTTGAGATACATCTCGACCGGGTCGGCGCCGCCCTTCTCGCCGATGCCGAACGCCGCCGACGGCGTCGCCGGGGTGAGGATCGCGTTGACGCCCTTGGCGAAGCAATCCTCGAAGTCCTTCTTGATCAGCGTGCGCACTTTCTGGGCACGCAGATAATAGGCGTCGTAATAGCCGGCCGAGAGCACATAGGTGCCGATCATGATGCGGCGGCGCACCTCCGCGCCAAAACCTTCGGCGCGAGTGTTCTCGTACTGCTCGATGATGTTCTTGCCCTGCTCGCGCAGGCCGTAGCGCACGCCGTCGTAGCGCGCGAGGTTGGACGAGGCCTCCGCCGGCGCCACGATGTAATAGGCCGGCAGCGCGTATTTGGTGTGCGGCAGCGAGACCTCGACGAGTTCCGCGCCGGCGGCCTTCAGCCAGGCCGCGCCCTCGCTCCAGAGTTTCTCGATCTCGGCCGGCATGCCGTCGAGGCGATACTCCTTGGGGATGCCGATCCTGAGGCCATTCACGGATTTGCCGATCGCCGCCTCATAGTCCGGCACAGCCATGTCGACCGAGGTCGTGTCCTTCGGATCGTGTCCGGCCATCGAGCGCAGCAGCATGGCCGCATCGCGCGTCGTGCGCGCGATCGGGCCCGCCTGGTCGAGCGAGGAGGCAAAGGCCACGATGCCCCAGCGCGAGCAGCGGCCGTAGGTCGGCTTGATGCCGACGGTCGCGGTGAACGCCGCCGGCTGGCGGATCGAGCCGCCGGTGTCGGTCGCGGTCGCGCCCATGCACAACAGCGCCGCGACGGCCGAGGCCGAACCGCCGGACGAGCCGCCCGGCACCAGCGTCGTGTTGGAGCCATCGCGCCGCCAGGGATTGCCGACGGGGCCGAAGCACGAGGTCTCGTTCGCCGAGCCCATCGCGAACTCGTCATTGTTGAGCTTGCCGAGCATCACGGCGCCGTCGCGCCACAGCTGCGAGGTGACCGTCGACTCATAAGTCGGAACGAAATTGCCGAGGATCTTCGAGCACGCCGTGGTGCGCACGCCCTTGGTCGCGAACAGATCCTTGATGCCGAGCGGGATGCCGGCGAGCGGGCCGCCCTCGCCTTTGGCGATCTTCTCGTCGACGGCCTTCGCCATGTCGCGCGCCCGGTCCGGCGTCTCCATCACGAAGGCATTGAGCACGCGCGCCTTCTCGATCGCGCTCAGATGCGCGTCGGTCAACTCGAGCGACGTGAAAGTCTTGGCCGCGAGACCCTTGCGGGCCTCGGCGAGCGTCAGCGATGTCAAATCGGTCATTTATTGATCGGGCTGCAGAAGAAGGGAGACAGGGTCTTGTCGTTGGCCGGATCGTCTTTTTTCTTGGCGGCAGCAGCGTTCGCGGCGGCCTCGATCTCGTCGAGCACGGCATTGACGGCGACATTGGGGTCGGCAGCCTTGCCCTGCCGCTCCATCTTGTCGAGGTAGTTCATGTAGGCCTGATAGGCCTTCTCATCGTCGCAAAGCATGCACATCGGACGGCGTCCTGAATAGAGATCTTACTCAACCACCTTCGGAACCAGGAAGAAGTGACCTTCGGTCGCGGGCGCGTTGGCAACGATATCGTCGGCGATCTCGCCGTCATTGACCACGTCCAGCCGCTTCTTCATCTCCATCGGGGTGACCGAGGTCATCGGCTCCACGCCCTCGACATTGACCTCCGAGAGCTGCTCGACAAAGGCGAGCATGGCGTTGAGCTCGCCCTGCAGATGCGGAACCTCGCCCTCGGAAACCGCAATGCGCGCCAGATGCGCGATGCGGCGGACGGTAGCGGCGTCGACGGACATTATATAAGGCCTCTCACGGCAAAATCTAACTGCCGTATAGCAGAGGCCGGTTTTGCGCCGCAACCGGCGCCGGGAGCTAACCCACCATCTGGCGCAGCCGCGCCAGCGCCGATTTGGCGAGATCCCGGGTCAATTCGGCCGCGGGGACCTCACGGCCCAGGGCGACGGCCTGTCCGGCCCAGAGATTGGTGAAATCCACCCGTCCCTGCTTTTCGGCCGCCGCCTTCAGCGGCCCCAGCGCGGTCGCGGCATGAGGAAATGGCGGCGCATCCGGCGAGATCGGCCCGGCCTCGCGCATCAGGCGGTTCTGCACGCCGCGCGCCGGCCGGCCGGTCATGACATTGGTGATGACGGTGGAATCGTCCCGCGCCTCGGCCAGCGCCTTGCGGCCGCCCGCGCTGACCTTGGATTCCGGGCAGCGCAGATAGGCACTGCCGATCTGCACGCCGGACGCGCCAAGCGCGAAGGCCGCGGCGATGCCGCGTCCGTCGGCGATGCCGCCGGCCGCGATGACGGGCACCTTCACGGCATCGACGGTCTGCGGCACCAGCGCGAACGTACCGGGCTGCTCGGCGATCTTGTCGGTCAAAAACATGCCGCGATGGCCGCCCGCTTCGGCGCCCTGCGCGATGACGGCATCGACGCCGTGCTGCTCGAGCCAGACCGCTTCCTTCACCGTCGTCGCCGAGGCGATGACAATGCAGCCGGCCGCCTTGACGCGCTTGAGCAGCGCCTGCTCCGGCAGGCCGAAATGGAAGCTGATCACCTCCGGCTTCAGCTCCTCGACGACCTCGCAGAAGGCCGCATCGAACGGCGCGCGGTTTGCGGCCGCGATCGGCGCCGCCGGATCGAGACCATGCTCGGCGTAGTAGGCCGCGAGCCGCTGCTTCCAGCGCGCTTCGGCTTCAGCCGTAAGCTCGATGGGCGTGTGACAGAAGAAGTTCATGTTGACCGGCGCCCTCACGCGCTGGCGGATGAGATTGACCTGCTCGCGCGCCTTCTCCGCGGAGATCATCGCGCAAGGCAGCGATCCCAGCGCCCCGCCTTGCGCCGCCGCGATGACCAGTTCCGCATCCATCACGCCGGCCATCGGCGCCAGCACGATCGGGAATTCGGTCTTGAAGAGATCAATCAGTCGACGGTCAGGCCACATGGTTCTTGCCTCATATTCGCTCTTCCCCTCTCCCCTTGTGGGAGAGGGTGGATCGCCGCGTAGCGGCGAGACGGGTGAGGGGTCTCTCTCCGCGGAAACAGACCTCTCAGATTTGACTTCACTCTCCGCGGACAGAACCCCTCATCCGGCGCGGATTGCATCCGCGCCACCTTCTCCCACAAGGGGAGAAGGAAAAGAAGAAACCGAGTTGCGTCGCCCCTCCAGCAACTGCTCCGCCTCGGCCGTGATCCGCTCAACGATCTCGGCCGCCGGCGGAATATCATGAATCAGGCCGACCGCCTCGCCGGCGATCACGGCGGCGACGTCGAAATTGCCGGCCGCCTTCGCCGCGGCATAGTCCGCCGCGCTTGCGGCAACATTCTGCATCAGCTCGACCTCGCGCCCGATCCAGCGCCGGGCGTGGTCGTTGACCAGACACCGTCCCGTGAACGGCGCCGGCCAGACATTGTTGCGCGAGAGGTCGAAGATGATGCCGCGCACGGTCGAGCCGCTGTTCGCCGCGCAGATGCGCCGCTTGGCTTCCTCCGCGCCATCGGCCTCCCGGCTTGCATAGAAGCGCGTGCCGAGCAGCACGCCGCTCGCGCCCAGCATCATCATGGCGGCAAGCCCGCGCCCGTCGGCAATGCCGCCCGCCGCGACCACCGGCACGCGGCCCGCGGCGAGATCCACGATGGCGGGCACGAGATCGACGGTGGTCCGGGAGGCACCGTGACCGCCCGCCTCCGTCCCCTGCGCGATCAGAACATCGGCGCCGGCATCGAGCGCCTGCCGCGCCATCGCTTCGTCCTGCACCTGGCAGATCAAGCGCGCCCCCCCGGACTTGATCCTTGGCGCGAACGACGCGGGATCGCCGAACGACAACAGGATTGCGGACGGTTTTGCCGCGAGCGCGATGTCGAGACGCTCCGGCCGCTTGGCGAGGCTCCAGGTGATGAAGCCGATCCCGAACGGCGCGGACAAGCCGGCGAGCTTCGCGGTCTCCCGCTCCAGCCATTCGCGCTCGCCATAGCCGCCGCCCAGAATGCCAAAACCACCGGCGCGGCTCACGGCCGTCACGAGCCGGCTGCCGGCCACGACATCCATCGGCGCCAGCAGGATCGGATGCGTGATCTCCAGCAGCGTAGTCAGCGGCGTTGCGATCGGCATGGGTCCTCCCGTCTGGACAGCAAGACTACGCGCGACTAGCATTCACGAAAAATGAATTGTTACGAACGCTGCCATCACAAAAGCGAAACGACGCCATGGAACTCAGCGACATCCAGACCTTTGCCGCGGTCGCCCGCACCGGCGGCATCACGCGCGCCGCCGAAGAGCTCAACACCGTGCAATCCAACGTCACCCAGCGCGTGAAGGCGCTGGAGGCCGAGATCGGCACGGCGCTGTTCGAGCGCCACAGCCGCGGCATGACGCTGACCGGCGCCGGCAAACGGCTTCTGCCTTACGCGCAGCGGATGGCGGCGCTGTCGCGCGAAGCCGTGCTCGCCGCGCGCGACGATGGCGAGCCGAAGGGGCCGCTGGCGATCGGTTCGATGGAGACGACCGCAGCGGTGCGGCTGCCGCCCCTGCTGGCCGATTTCCACCGCCGCTTCCCGGCCGTGCGGCTCTCCTTACGCACCGCAACCACCGCGGACCTCGTGGCCGGCGTGCTTGAAGGTACGCTCGACGGTGCTTTCGTCGCAGGTCCCATCGCGCATGGCGACCTCACCGCGACCAGCGCTTTCCGCGAAGAGCTGGTGCTGGTCAGCGCGCGGCGCTGGAGCTCGCTCGCCGAGCTGCGCGCCGGAACGCCGGAGTCCGGTCCGACCGCCCTGGTGTTCCGCACCGGTTGCACCTACCGCCAGCGGCTCGAACAGATCTTCGTCGAGTTCGGCTGGCCTTCGGCGGCACGCTTCGAGCTCGGCACGCTCGACGGCATGATCGGCTGCGTCGCCGCCGACATGGGCGTCACGCTGTTGCCGCGCGCTGTCGTCGAGCGCAGCGCGATGAACGGCAGCGTGTCGATCCACGCGCTGAGCCCCTCGCACGCGCGCGTCGAGACGCTCTTCATCCAGCGCAGTGCCGGACATCAATACAGCGCGCTCAATGGCTTCATCTCCTGCCTGAAGAGCGACGATCAGGTCATCGCGGCCTGAGATGCCACCGCCGCAGCGCGACGACGGCCCAGATTGCCTCGACCACCCCGAACGGCCAGGCGCCCTGCAGGAAACCGTAAGCCGATCCGAGCGCACAGGACATCGCAAAAGCCAGCACGAACCAGTGGCTGCGGTCCTCCAGGGCGTAGGTCACCAGCATCGCGGTCACCGCGAACAGCCCGAATAAAGTCAGCGCATCCATCATTCCGGGTTCACTCCGCGGCGCGGCGCGTGATAAGCGCTAGTCCCATGCCGGCTCTTATCCTGCCCCTGGTCGATGCTGCAACCCACTGGCCCGAACGCGGCGGGTTGGTCGGCCTTGATCTCGGCACAAAAACCATCGGCGTCGCCGTATCCAACCCCGACCGGCGGCTCGCGACCGGCGTCGAGACCATCCAGCGCAAGGCGTTCAAGCAGGATGCCGCCCGGCTGCTGGCGATCGCAGCCGAGCGCAAGGCGGTCGGCTTCGTGCTCGGCCTGCCCATCAACATGGACGGCAGCGAAGGCCCGCGCGCGCAGTCGACCCGGGCGTTTGCCCGCAATCTCGCCGGGCTGACCGCGCTCCCGATCGGCCTTTGGGACGAGCGCCTGTCGACCGCAGCGGTCGAGCGCGAGCTGATCGGCATGGATGTCAGCCGCGCCAAGCGCGCCGAGGTGATCGACGAGCACGCCGCGATCTTCATCCTGCAAGGCGCGCTCGACCGCCTCGCCAATCTTCGCGCCAGCCCTGGGGCCGTCTGATCCATGGCCGTCGTGATCGCGGCGCTGCTCCCGGTCTTCATCCTCATCGTGCTCGGCGTGGTGCTGAGGCACAGCCTGATGCGGCTGGACACGCAGTGGCACGGGCTGGAACGGCTGACCTACTACGTGCTGTTTCCGATGCTTCTGGTCCAGACGCTGGTGAAGGCTGATCTTACGAAAGTGCCGGTCGCAGGGGTCGGCGGCGCGCTGCTGCTGTCGGCGCTGGTGATGTCCCTGCTCTGTCTCGCGCTCCGCCCGGCTCTCGCCCGGCTCGACATCGACGGTCCCGCCTTCACCTCGATCTTCCAGGGCGCGACGCGCTGGCAGACCTATGTGGCGCTGTCGGTCTCCGCCAACATGTTCGGCGACGTCGGGTTGGCGCTGGCGTCAGTGGCGATGGTTGCAATCATCCCGCAGGTCAACGTGTTCAGCGTCGCCGTGCTCGCGCATTATGCCTCGCCCGAGAAGCAATCCGCGCGCGCCATCGTCATGACGGTGATCCGCAATCCCCTGATCTGGGCCTGCGTCATCGGCCTCGTCATCAATGTCGTCCATCTGCCGTTGCCGAAGATCTGGCATGAAGTTGCCGACGCGCTCGGCCGTTCCTCACTCGCGATCGGCCTGCTCGTCACCGGCGCGGGCCTGCAGCTCAAGGGGCTGTTCCACCCCAGCGTCAGCGCGACGCTCGGCGTGACGTTCAAGCTGGTGCTGATGCCCGTGCTCGCGGTGGCGCTCGCCGTGTGGTTTGGTCTGTCCGGCAACAGCCTCGCCATCGTCGCGATCTGCGCGGCGGTGCCGACCTCCCCCAGCGCCTATGTGCTGGCCCGCCAGATGGGCGGCGACGCCCCGCTGCTGGCGCAGATCATCACGCTGCAGACGATTCTGGCGGCGATCACCATGCCGATCGCGATCGCGCTGGTGGCGTGAGGCAGCCGCGGGGTTAGCTCCCCAGCCACATCGTCAGCACCACCGCGGTCAGGTTGTTCAGCGCGTGCAATATCGCCGTCAGCCAGAGCGAGCCCGCGCGATAGCGCATGTAGCCGAACCACAGGCCGATGGTGAAGACCTCGGCGAGGAAGTAGATGTCGTATTGCAGGTGCACGACCGTCCACACCAGCGACGACAGGATGATCGCGCCGGGCACGCGCAGAAAGCTCGCCGACCAGCCGCGATAGAGGAAGCCGCGCGCCAGGATTTCTTCCGACAACGGCGCGGCCACGCTGAAAGCGAACAGCAGCAACAGTGCCGCCCCCTTGTCACGGCCCGATTTCAACAGATCGGTCATGAAGCCCGGCGTCGCTTCGCGGCCGAGCGTACGCGACATCGTCTCCCAGGCCACCACGATCACGACGAGCCCGACGGCGCCGAACAGGACTTGCTTCCAGGACGGCCAGTGCAGCGCGAGGTAGTCGACGAAGGACGCCTTCTTGATGCGGATGGCGAGCCACACCGCCGCCAGCGTCGCCGGCAGGCCCATGGTCACCGACAGCGCGAGCGCCTGCGGCTCGCGGCCGACGAGCTGGACCGAGGCAAGGTCCATCGGCAGGCCGCGCAGCGCGACCAGCAGGGCGACGCCGCCGATCTGCCCGACAAACATCGCGGCAAAGATGAAGAGGCCCCACAGCGCCGTGCCCCAGAATTTCCAGACGCGCGGCGGCGCCGGCGTCACGGTCATCGGCGGCAGATCGGGATTGAGGGAGTCCATCAAGAGGCTTTCGTTGGGGACGCTCACGGCAGCGCCCGCTCCAGCAGCGTACGCCCGTCGCCACCGTCCAGCTCCACCGCGCCGTACATGCTGGCATGGTTGGCGGCGAGGCGCGTGGCGGCGAACAGCTCGGCATGGTGCGGCGATACGCCGTTGAGCGCTGCGGCGGCGGCAAGCAGCGCCAGCTTCTCCACCGCAAGCCGCGCGACGCGCTCGCCGTCGGCGCGGCGGAAGGTCTTGCCGATGAACGCGACCGCCTCGCCTGCCCCCGGCAGTCCCTTGGTCTCGGCCGCCAGCGATTGCAGCACCGCCATCGCCGCCTCCGGCTCGCGCGCGAGCGCGCGCAGCACGTCGAGGCACATCACGTTGCCGGAGCCTTCCCAGATCGCGTTGACCGGCGATTCCCGGTAATGGCGCGCGAGGATGCCGTCCTCGACATAGCCATTGCCGCCGAGGCACTCCATCGCCTCATAGAGAAACGCCGGCGCGCTCTTGCAGGTCCAGTATTTGATCGCGGGCGTCAGCAGCCGCATATAGGCTGCCTCGGCCGCATCGTGCGGGGTGCGGTCGAAGGCGCGGCAGAGCCGCATCACCAGCGCCGTGCTCGCCTCGACATGCAGCGCCATGTCCGACAGCACGGCCTGCATCAAGGGCTGATCGGCCAGATGCTTCTGGAACACGCTACGGTGACGGGCGTGATGCAGCGCATGTGCGAGCCCCGAGCGCATCAGGCCGGTGGAGGCAATCGCGCAATCCTGCCGCGTCAGCTGCACCATCTGGATGATGGTGCGGATGCCCTTGCCCTCCTCGCCGACCCGTTCGGCATACGCACCTGTAAACTCGACTTCCGAGGACGCATTCGAACGATTGCCGAGCTTGTCCTTCAGCCGCTGGAACTGGATCGCATTGACCGAACCATCCGGCGCAAAACGCGGCATGAAGAAGCAGGTCAGCCCCTCCTCGGCCTGCGCCAGCACCAGGAATGCGTCGCACATCGGCGCCGACATGAACCATTTGTGGCCGGTGACGCGATAGGCATCGCCGTCGCGCACCGCGCGCGTCATGTTGGCGCGCACGTCGGTGCCGCCCTGTTTCTCGGTCATGCCCATGCCGAGCGTCATGCCGCGCTTCTCCCACCACGGCGCGAAAGTGGAATCGTAGCTCTTCGTCGACAGCACCGGCATCACGCGCGCGAGCAGATCCGGCTGCATCGCCAGCGCACCGACGGAGGCGCGCGTCATCGTGATCGGACAGAGATGGCCGGTCTCGACCTGCGAGGCCATGTAGAATTTTGCCGCGCGGATGACCTCGGCGGCATCGCCGGCCGGCTTGCCATCCGTGGTCCACGTCGAATTGTGCACGCCGCCCTGCGCGCTGTGCGCCATCAGCTCGTGATAGGCCGGATGAAATTCGACCTGGTCGCGGCGATTGCCCTTGGCGTCGAAGGTGCGCAGCTTCGGTGTATTCTCGTTCGCCAGGCGCCCGCGATCGGCCATCGCGGCCGAGCCCCAGGCCTTGCCGAACTCCGACAGCTCGCGCTCCGCCGCGGCGCCGCCATTGGCCTTTACCGCGTCGACCAGCGGACGATCCACGGCGAACAGGTCGACGTCCTCGAACGGCGGCGACTGGTTGAAGACCTCATGGGTCGCAAAGTTCTGCTGGGTCATCTGCTTCCTCGGCGCGAAATCAGTTCCGTCGCGGCTGGATCGGAAAATCATAGGCTGCCCCGCCGGCCTCCGGCAGGGAAAAATGCCACCACTCCTTCGAATAGTTCACAAAGCCTTGCTTCGCCATCGCAGCCACCAGCCGCTTGCGCCAGGCGCGTTGCTCCGGCGTGATCGACGGTGCCGCAGTATGGCCTTTCGTGTCGGTGCAGTCGTAGCCGGTGCCCATGTCGACGCTGCCCTCAGGCAGCCGCGCCTCAACCGGCGCCGTGCAGTCGGCATAGGTTTTTGACGGGTCGTATTTGGCCGAATTGTCAGCCTTCAGATCGACCAGCGTGAGATCGAGCGCCGCGCCGGTGGAATGCTGCGAGCGGCTCGCGATATAGCCGAGGCGGAACAGCTCGGTCTTGGCAATCTTGGGATTATAGCGCCGCTCAGCGGCGGTCTCATGGCCATTCTGCGACCACTTCACCATGTCGAGCGAGGCCTGCGCCGGCCGGTAGCAGTCGAACATTTTCAGCGACAGGTTTTGCGCCGCAAGTTCCTGCTGAACCGCCTTCAGCCGCAGCCCGACCTCCCGCTTCACCACGCATTCGCCGGCGCCGTAGCCTGCGAGCGGACGGCCGACGAAATTGTTCGAGGTGGCGTAGCGGATGTCCTGGATGATGCTGGGATCGATCTCGCGCAGATAGACGAAGCCGCCGGGGAGCGATTGGGCGTGGGCGGATGAGATGAAGCCAGTCGCCAAGACCACGGCTGCCGTTACCTTCACGTGATCTCTCTCCATCGTCATGGCCGGGCAAAGCCGTCCGAAGGACGGCGTCGCTTCCGCTCGCCTACGTCCCGGCCATCCACGACCTTTTTACGTCAAATGCGATGAAGTACGTGGATGCCCGGGACAAGCCCGGGCATGACGGAGAGTGTGAGCTAGACCGACAGATCAGGGGATAACTCCCCGCCCCGGCATTGGCCCTTGCCCCCCCAGCCATCCGCGCCTATAGCTCTCGCTTTAATGACATCGAAATCGACCTTCGTCCTCGGCCACCGGCATTTGCTGGGCATCGAGGGCCTTTCCGCGGCCGACATCACCGGCCTCCTCGACCTGTCCGAAGAATATGTCGCGCTCAACCGCCAGGTTGACAAGAAGCGCACCGTCCTGCGTGGACGGACGCAAGTGAACCTGTTCTTCGAGGCCTCGACCCGGACCCAGTCCTCGTTCGAGCTCGCCGGCAAGCGGCTCGGCGCCGACGTCATGAACATGTCGGTGTCCTCCTCGTCCATCAAGAAGGGCGAGACGCTGGTCGACACCGCGATGACGCTGAACGCCATGCACCCGGATATCCTGGTGGTCCGGCATCACGCCTCGGGCGCGGTGGAACTGCTGGCCCGCAAGGTCGACGGTTCCGTGATCAATGCCGGCGACGGCGCGCACGAGCATCCGACCCAGGCGCTGCTCGATGCGCTCACCATCCGCCGCAACAAGGGCCGGATCGAGGGTCTCGTGGTCGCGATCTGCGGCGACGTGCTCCATTCGCGCGTCGCGCGCTCCAACATCATCCTGCTCAACACCATGGGCGCCCGCGTCCGCGTCGTCGGCCCCTCCACCCTGCTGCCGCCCGGCATCGAGCGGATGGGCGTCGAGGTCGCGCGCGACATGCGCGAGGGGCTCAACGGCGCCGACATCGTCATGATGCTGCGGCTCCAGCGCGAGCGCATGAACGGTTCCTTCGTGCCGTCGACCTCCGAATATTTCCACTATTTCGGGCTCGACCAGAAGAAGCTCGCCTACGCCAAGCCGGACGCGCTCGTGATGCATCCCGGCCCCATGAACCGCGGCGTCGAGATCGACACCGCGGTCGCCGACGGCGCGCAATCGCTGATCCGCGAACAGGTCGAGATGGGCGTGGCCGTGCGCATGGCCGTGCTCGAAGCGCTCGCCCGCAATCTGCCGAACGCGTGATGCTCATGCTGACTGACCGCCGCCCCATCCTGCTAGCCAACGCCCGCGTCGTCGATCCCTCCAGGGATTTCGACGGCCCCGGCGATGTCCTGATCGCCGACGGCATCATCCGCGAGACCCGCCGCGGCATTGGCGCGGCCGGCGTCCCCGAGGGCACCGACGTCGTCAACTGCGCCGGCAAGATCGTGGCTCCCGGCCTGATCGACATGCGCGCCTTCGTCGGCGAGCCCGGCTTCAGCCATCGCGAGACATTTGCGTCCGCGAGCCAGGCGGCCGCGACCGGCGGCATCACCACCATCATCTGCCAGCCCGATACGTCTCCGGTGATCGACAATTCGGCGACCGTCGACTTCGTGATGCGCCGCGCCCGCGACACCGCGATCGTCAACATCCAGCCGATGGCGGCGCTGACAAAGGGAATGCACGGCGAGGAGATGACGGAGTTCGGCCTGCTCAAGGCGGCCGGCGCGATCGCCTTCAGCGACAGCGACAAGAGCGTGACCAATGCGCAGGTGATGCGCCGCGCCCTCACCTACGCGCGCGATTTCGACGCGCTGATCGTGCATTACACCGAGGATCCCGATCTGGTCGGCGAAGGCGTGATGAACGAGGGCGAGTTCGCCTCGCGCCTCGGCCTGATGGGCATCCCCAATGCCGCCGAGGCCGTGATGCTGGAACGCGACATGCGCCTCGTCGCGCTCACCGGCGGGCGCTATCACGCGGCCTCGCTGACCTGCATCGACTCGCTCGACGTGCTGAAGCGCGCCCGCGACGCCGGCCTCGCCGTGACCGCCTCCGCTTCGATCAATCATCTTGCGCTGAACGAGAACGATATCGGCCCCTACCGTTCGTTCCTGAAGCTGTCGCCGCCGCTCCGCACCGAGGACGACCGCCGCGCGCTGGTCGCCGCGGTGGCCTCCGGCCTCGTCGACGTCATCATGTCCGACCACAATCCGCAGGACGTCGAGGTCAAGCGCCTGCCGTTCGCGGAAGCGGCATCCGGCGCCATCGGGCTCGAGACCATGCTGCCGGCAGGCTTGCGGCTGGTCCACAATGACGAGCTCGACCTGAAGACGTTGATCCGGGCGATGTCGACGCGGCCGGCCGAGATCCTGGGTCTGCCGGGCGGAACTCTCCGCGCAGGCAGCCCGGCCGACGTCATCGTGATCGATCCTGATGTGCCCTGGGTGGTCGATCCCGCCGACCTCAAATCGCCCTGCAAGAACACCCCGTTCGACGAAGCGCGCTTTACAGGCCGCGTCGTGCGCACGATTGTCGGCGGACGGACGGTCTACGAACATGTCTGATGGGCGAGTTCATGCGTGGCGTCTCGGTGCAACATGGAGATGCAACGATGGGGCTTGAAGCCTTCCTGCCGATCGCCTTCGTCATCGGCTACCTGCTCGGCTCGATTCCGTTCGGGCTGATTCTCACCAGGCTCGCCGGCACGCAGGACATTCGCTCGATCGGCTCCGGCAGCATCGGCGCCACCAACGTGCTGCGCACGGGACGCAAGAGCCTTGCCGCGGGCACGCTGCTGCTCGACGCGCTCAAGGGCACCGTGGCCGTGGTGATCGCCGGCTACATCGCCGGCCCCAATGCCGCGATGCTGGCCGGGCTCGGCGCCTTCCTCGGCCATCTCTTCCCGGTCTGGCTCAAGTTTCGGGGCGGCAAGGGCGTCGCCGTCTATATCGGCATCCTGCTCGGATTGTTCTGGCCGGCCGCACTGGTGTTCTGCCTGCTCTGGCTGGCGACCGCGTTCACCACCCGCTATTCCTCGCTCTCGGCGCTGGTGGCGTCGTTCATCACGCCGCTGTTCCTGTGGTGGTTCGGCCACCTCGCGCTCGCAGCGCTGGCCGCGGTGCTGACGCTGCTGCTGTTCTACGCGCATCGCGAGAACATCAAGCGGCTGCAATCAGGCAAGGAAAGCCGGATCGGCGAGAAGGCGTAAACCGGAAAAAGTACGGATACCGCCGCACCTCCTCCGCATTATATGCCAAATCCTGTTCGCAACTCGGAAGCCAATCGCGGCAGGGAGTGGCGAACAGGTTCCATGCCTGTCATCCTGACGGCGGAAATGGCGTCACGCGGTTGCTCAGAATGAGCGAGAAGATTTTCGGCGGGCATATCGACGGTGGTTCGCAGGGTGCGGCGCGCACCGCGGCGAGCCAGCTGCTCTCGGCGACCAACATCTGGTCCGATGCGCCCTCGCCGCCTCCCGCATCACAACCAATCCCCGTTGTGCCACCGGCGTCACCACCTGATCCCGTCGCGCAGGTGCCTGTCACGGTCGAGGTCGCCATCACCGCCGCGCCGGTCGCCGCCGCGCGCATCCGCTCCGGCCAATGGCCGCCACGAAGACTGTCGCTGGCGCTTCAGGGCGGCGGCACCTTCGCGGCCTTCACCTGGGGCGTGCTGGAGCGGCTGCTGGAGGAGCCGTCGATCGAATTCGACACGATCAGCGGCGCCAGCGCCGGCGCCATCAACGCGATTCTGCTCGCGTGCGGCCTCGCCGAGGGTGGCCGCGAAGCGGCGCGCAGCCGGCTGAACCGTTTCTGGATCCGCCTGATGCACGAGGCCTCGTTCCGCTCGCTGATGCTGGTCGGTGGCTTCTCGGCGGCGGGAAGCTCGGTCGCGTTCGGACCGACGCTGCGCTCCGGCCAGTTCGATCCGTTCGACCTCGATCCGCTGCGGCAGGCGCTGTCGCGGGACATCAATTTTGCGGCGCTGCGCGACGCGGCCTGTCCAAAGCTGCTGATCGCAGCGACGCGAATCCGCGACGGGCAGCAGCAGATCTTCGGCAACGACGACGTCACCGCCGACGTCGCGCTGGCCTCGACCTGTCCGCCGCTGGTTCACTGCGCGGTCGAGATCGAGGGCGAAGCCTATTGGGATGGCGGCCTTGGCGGCAATCCGCCGCTGCTGCGTCTGGCGCAGGAAACCACGGCGACCGACCTGCTGCTGGTCCAGGTCACGCCGGCGCGCGACAGCTTCGTGCCGATCACGCTCGCCGCGATCGACCGCAGGCTCGACCAGATTGCGGCCAATGCCGCCCTGAAGGCCGAGATCGCCGCGATCGAATGGGCGCAGACGCACGCGGCCCCGTCGCTGCGCCTGTTCAGGATCGCGGCCGAAGACTCCGTCGACGGGCTGGCGCAACGCTCGTCCACCGATCTCGGCCGCGGCTTCATCCGCCTTCTGCACCGGAGCGGCCGCGAGGCCGCCGAACGCTGGCTCGGGCAAGGCGCGGCCGTGACGCCAGGCGCCGCGCCTGCGGCGGCCGAGCCGGCGCTAGCCTGACTTCGCCAGCGCATCCTCCAGGAACCACGCCGCCGCCAATGCGGCGGGATCGTTGCCGAAGCGCGCGATCACCTGCACGCCGATCGGCAGTCCGCCGACCTTCATCACCGGCACGGCGACGCAAGGGTTACCCATCAACGTCCACAGCCGATTGTAGCGCGGCGAGCCAGTCGAGGCGAGTTCCTTGGCCGGCGCGGTGCCCGGGGCCGAATAGGTCAGCAGCACGTCGAACCCTTCGAACAGCTCGCCGAGCTCGCGGCGGCCACGACGGGCGACCCGGCGCGCGTCGTCATATTCCTTCGGCGTCAGTCCGACGGTCTCATCGAGGCTGGCGCGCAGCATCGGCGCGATCTCGTCGTGATGCTCCGAAAACTCCCAGGCAAGCGCGCGATGCGCCTCGAAATCCTGGATGATGGGATGGATGCGCCAGGCTTCCTGGACCGCTTCAGGCAGCTCGATGGTCCTCACACTCGCGCCGGCCTTCTCGGCCGCCTTGATCGCCGCCTGCAAGCCCTCTTCCGCCGCCGGCTCGACGGCTTCGGCGAACTCCTGCCTGACCACGCCGATGCGCGGCGCCTTGGCCGGCACGATGCCGGAGAATTCGGTGCGGCCGGTCATCGCCAGCAATCCGCGCGCGAGATCTTCCGCGCGAGATCCGAACAGCCCGACCGTGTCGAGCGCCCACGAATAGCACTTCACGCCGATGGTCGGCAGCATCCGGAACGACGGCTTGATCGCGGCAGCACCGCAATAGGCAGCGGGGCGGATCACCGAGCCGCCGGTCTGGGTGCCCAGCGCCAGCGGGATCATGCCGGCGCCGACCGCTGCCGCCGAGCCCGAGGACGAGCCACCCGGCGTGTGACCGGGATTGTGCGGATTGAGCGTCGGGGTCGGATCGCGCGAGGCAAACGCCGTCGTCGTGGTCTTGCCGATGATGGTGGCGCCCGCCCGCTTCAGCATCATCACGACCGGCGCATCCGAGCGCGGCTGCCAGCCGCGATAGATCTCCGAGCCCATCTCGGTCGGCATGTTGGCGGTATCGATGATGTCCTTGATGCCGACCGCGATGCCGCGCAGCGGCCCGGCGCCTTGCGCCTTCGCGGTTTTGTCATGGCGGACGAAGGCGCGGACATCCTTCTCCTTCGCCTCAATCGCCGCATGCGACTGGGCGATGGCGTCATCAGGCGAAAGCTCGCCGGCTTCAATGCGGCGCTGGAGGTCGGCGAGTGAGATCATGGCAAAACCCTTCTTATTGGCATCGCTTTTAGCATCGCGATGGGGTCGCGCAAGCGCACGAAGCCGTTGCCCACGCCCTCAGGTTGTTCCATGCTGTCCCTGCAAGGAGACGCCGTGGACGCCATCAATCCCAGCATGGAGCTGACCGAGGCTGACAGGATCGACCGCCTGCGGCTGATCCGCAGCGACAATGTCGGGCCGCGCACCTTTCGTTCGCTGGTCGATCATTTCGGCACAGCGCGCGTCGCGCTGGAGCGGCTGCCCGATCTGGCACGCCGCGGCGGGGCCGCGCGATCGGGACGGATCTGCAGCGCTGAGGAAGCGAAGGCCGAGCTCGCCGCCAGCCGCAAATTCGGCATCGCCTGGCTCGCCCCCGGAGAGGACGGCTATCCGACGCGGCTGGCGATGATCGACGATGCGCCGCCGCTGCTCGCCGTGCGCGGCGATGCCAAAACCTTGATGCGGCCGATGATCGCCATCGTCGGCTCGCGCAACGCCTCCGGCGCCGGCTTGAAATTCGCCGGCCAGCTGGCCCGCGAACTTGGCGAGGCCGGCTTCATCGTCATCTCCGGGCTCGCCCGCGGCGTCGACCAGGCCGCGCACCGCGCCAGCGTCGCGAGCGGCACGATCGCAGTGCTCGCCGGCGGCCACGATTGCATCTATCCGCCCGAGCACGGCGATCTGCTGGCCTCGATCCTCGATCAGACGGGCGCGGCGATTTCCGAGATGCCGCTCGGCCACGAGCCGCGCGCCCGCGATTTCCCCCGCCGCAACCGGCTGATCTCGGGCGCCTCGCTCGGTGTGGTCGTGGTCGAAGCCGCGCATCGCTCGGGCTCGCTGATCACGGCGCGCATGGCGGCCGAACAGGGCCGCGAGGTGTTCGCGGTGCCGGGCTCCCCGCTCGATCCACGCGCCGCCGGCACCAACGATCTGATCAAGCAGGGCGCGACACTCGTCACCGAAGCCGCCGACATCATCAACGCGGTCGCACCGATCATGGAGCGGCCGTTGATGCATTCCGCCGATGAGCCCGACAGCGAGCCGTTCGAGAGCGATCCGCAAGGGCACGACCGCGACCAGATCACCGGCCTGCTCGGCCCCACCCCCATCTCGATCGACGACCTCGTGCGGATGTCCGGCGCCTCGCCCGCGATCGTGCGCACGGTCCTGCTGGAGCTCGAACTGGCGGGGCGGCTCGAACGCCATGGCGGCGGATTGGTCTCGCTGCTTTGATGGAAATCAGGCTCGAACTCTTAACCCTCCCCTGGAGGGTAAGAAGCGCCCACGCGACGTGAGCGAGCTCATCCGCTTCAGCCGCCGTTCCGCTCATCGAACCGCGTCCGCGCCGTCGCGATCTGCTCCTGGTGCTCGATCGCCCACTGCCCGAGCGCCTTGACCGGCTGCTGCAGCCCGCGGCCGAGATCGGTCAGCTCGTAATCCACGCGCGGCGGGATGGTCGGGAAGATCGTGCGCGTGACGAGGCCGTCGCGCTCGAGGCCCCGCAGCGTCAGGGTCAGCATCCGCTGCGAGATGCCGTTGATCATGCGCTTCAGCTCGTTGAAGCGCTTCGGACCGTCGCTCAGCATCATGATGACGAACACGCTCCATTTGTCGCCGACGCGGGACAGGATCGAGGCCACGCCGCGGCAGTCGGCATGGTCGCGATCCGGCATCTGCGCGGCAGGCAAATCGGTGTGTGCAGGTTTCAAGGATGTGCCCATGGCTCAAAAAAGTGCGTTCTTGCGGGAAATTTGACAGTCACTCATGTAGCTCTGGTTACAAACATATACCATGGGTGACCCCAATGAAACTCCTCCACATCGATTCCAGCGTGCTCGGCCCCCACTCCGTCAGCCGGCAGGTGTCCGCCGCCATCGTCGACCGCCTCAGGCAGGCAACGCCATCGCTTAATGTCGTCTATCGCGACCTGACCCAGACCCCGCTCGCCCATCTCTCCGGCTCGCACCTTGAAGCCGCCCAAGGCGCGCCTGCGCCCGCGGAACTCGGACCCGACCTTGCCGCGAGCGCCGCGGTGCTCAACGAGTTTCTCGATGCCGACATCGTCGTGATCGGCGCGCCGATGTACAATTTCACCATCCCGAGCCAGCTCAAGGCCTGGATCGACCGCGTCCTCGTGGCGGGGAAGACGTTCAAGTACGGCGCTAACGGTCCGGAGGGCCTTGCCGGCGGCAAGCGTGTGATCGTGGCGATCTCGCGCGGCGGCTATTATGGCGCGGGCACGCCTGCGGCGTCGCTGGAGCACCTCGAAACCTACTTGCGCGGCGTGTTGGCTTTCATGGGCATCACGAGCCCCGAATTCATTGTCGCCGACGGCATCCAGGTCGGCCCAGAGCATCGCGAGAAGTCACTCGCGAACGCACTTCAGGCGGCAACGAGCCTGCGCGCGGCATAAGAGTCGCGCCTGCAACAGCCGCTGCCGGACCCCGGCGGCGGCTGACCGATCGATCGAGCTAAAACCAGGCGCCCTGAACGCCGAGAATGACGGCGACGAGCGAAATGAACAGGCCTATGCCGGAGAAAATCGCCACGCCGATCAGCTCTGAAATGTTGGAGCGCTTGGCGGGAATGGCGGAACGTTCGGTGTAAATACGCGGCGCTGAAATCGACGAAAAAATGCGAGCTGCCTTTGGCATCACGGGCTCCCTGAAAAATGAGTCGTATGACCCCCTGCCCGTAGAAGTGTCTTGGCAGCGCAAGCGAAGGTTCAACACCTCAGGCAAGGTTCAGAGAATTACATCTCGCCAGATGCAGGAACCGGCCGGCGCAACCGATGTCGTCGCGCCGGCTGCTTCAATTTTCACTTCACTTGATCAGCCGCGATAGATCGGCGCGCCAGCCGGAGAGGCAACCGCGCCGCCGTCGACGAAGATCTCCTGGCCCTGCACATGCGCGGCATCGTCCGACGCGAGGAACAGCACCGTCTTCGAGACGTGATCGGGTTCGCCAATGCGGCCGAGCGGCGTCGCCAGTCCAATGCGCTTCTCGAAGGCTTTCTCGGCTTCCGGTGTTGCGATCGCGGCGCCCCAGATCGGCGTGCGGATCGCGCCGGGCGCGACGACGTTGACGCGGATGCCGCGCGGCGACAGTTCCGAGGCCATGATCCGCGCCATCGCGCGTACGCCGGCCTTCGCCGCGCCGTAAGCGGAGTAGCCGGGAATGCCGAGCACGGAGATCACCGAGCCGTTGAGGATGATCGAGGAATTGTCGTTGAGGTAAGGCAGCGCGGACTGCACTGTGAAAAACACACCGGTGAGGTTTGTGCGGATGACCTTTTCGAAGGCCTCCAGCGTTGCCGAACCGAGCGGCGTGCCGCCGGCGCCGGCGATGCCCGCATTGGCGAACACGATGTCGAGCTTGCCGAATTTTTCGGTGCCCTTCTTGATCGCGGCATCGGTCGCCGCGATGTCGGTGGCGTCGGCGACGAGCGCAATCGCGTTCGTCCCGAGTTCCTTTGCCGCGGCGTCCAGCGTCTCCTTGTTGCGCCCGGTGATGATCACCTTCGCGCCCTCGGCCACGAACAGTTTTGCCGTCGCCAGGCCAATGCCGCTGTTGCCGCCGGTAATGAGTGCCGTCTTGTCTTTCAGTCTCATGCTTGCCTCCAGTGGTTTTATAATGAAACTATGTTGCGATCTAGGCCACATGGTTTTATGATGCAACCACACAAGCGCGTGATCAGCGCCGAAATCGTGCGAATGCGACAGGACGAAAGACGATGGTGAAACGAACCAGCTTCGAAGGCGATGCCTGCCCGATCGCACGGTCGCTGGAATCGATCGGCGACTGGTGGTCGCTCCTCATCATCCGCGAGGCGTTGTTCGGCCTACGCCGCTTCGGCGAGTTCCAGAGCAAGCTCGGCATGGCCAAGAACATCTTGTCCGCGCGCCTGCGATCCCTGGTCGACCACGGCATCCTGGCGACGGCGCCTGCCTCCGACGGCAGCGCCTATCAGGAATATGTGCTGACGCCGAAGGGCAGCGGCGTCTTCCCGATCCTGGTGGCGCTGCGGCAATGGAGCGAGGCGTTCGACGACCGGCCCGAGGAGATCGCGACCATCCTGGTGGATCGCGAGAACGGCCGCCCGGTCAAGAAGCTCGAACTGCACGCAGAGGACGGGCGGTTGCTCAGTCAGGCGGATACGATGGTGAAGGTGCGACCGGCGCCGCGAAGGCGGTCGGCGTGAAGGGCCGCAACTGCCGCCACCCCGTCATTGCGCGCTCTCTCACCGTCACCCTGAGGTGCTCGCCTCTTCGGCGAGCCTCGAAGGGCGACAGCACGGCTGCCGGCCACACCTCGGATTACTTCTTCGACCGAGGCTCCCCCGCGCGTCGCCGCGCAAGCAGGCTTACCGACGTCCAATCCGAGCGAACGAGCGCCTCCTTCTTGGCGCGACTCCAGCCTTTGAGTTGACGTTCCGCGGCAATGCCGTCCGTGATCCGATCAAAATGCTCCGACCACACCAGGACGACCGGGCGCCGGGAGTAAGTATATCCCGGATAAGCGCCGGCGTTGTGCTCATCGACCCGCTTGGATGTGTCATCGCCGGTCGCGCTTCCAACGTAGAAAGAGCCGTCCGCGCAGCGGAGCATGTAGACATAGATACCCACAACATCATCCTTCGAGGCTCCCCGCGCAGTGCTGCGCACCGCACGGCTCGCACCTCAGGATGACGGCAGCGTTCTTGTTGTCAACATGCGACGGAGCAACGTTTGAGTGTGTCTTCGAATGTGCTGAGTTTGTCTAAGCCGAGCTCGGCTTATTCCGTCATCCCCGCGCAACGGCGGAGCCGTTGTCGCTGGAGGTGGCCGCTCCTTCAGCGGCCCTCGAAGGGCGACGGCCCGGCTGCATTAGCGGGGCCGCCCATCCTTCGAGGCTCCCGGCGCGATGCTTTGCATCGCGCCACTCGCGCCTCAGGATGACGGGTCAGATAGCGACAACGCCCGCTCACGACAGCTTGCGCTTGCTCCGCAGCCGGAGGTGTTCGTCAGCCTCGAGCTTGGTCATGCCCAGCAGATAATGCAGCACATCGAGCTTGTGACGCTCGGCGAGCTTGCGCAGCGCCGTCACCTGCTCGGCGATGAAGGCCACGGCTTCATCGACGCCGCCCTCCCCCGGTTCCTCGATGCGCAAGCCTCCTCGCGCGCCGGACGCGGCGCGCGCTCGTTTCTTTCCTGGCTTTGTCACCAGACCCCACCCGAATCCATGCCCCGCGGGAACTCTACGCTGACATCGATCGCAACTCCAAGGTGGTATTTTGCAACTTTCTCGATATGAAACTTTTCCCATTGCCGCCGCTGTCAACACCCCTCGATTTGACAGCGGGGGCCTCACCACCCATGTTCGGGTCGAAAGGGCCGACCCGAATCTCGTCGAATCTGGCCCAGAATTTCCCCGTAAGTTACTGGAACTACATGAATATCGTCATTGTGGAGTCGCCGGCGAAAGCCAAGACGATCAACAAGTATCTGGGCTCGTCCTACGAGGTTCTGGCCTCGTTCGGCCATGTCCGGGACTTGCCGGCGAAGAACGGCTCCGTCGATCCCGACGCCAATTTCAAGATGATCTGGGAGATCGACCCCAAGGCGGCCGGCCGGCTGAACGATATCGCCAAGTCCCTGAAGAACGCCGACCGCCTGATTCTCGCCACCGACCCTGATCGCGAGGGCGAGGCCATCTCCTGGCACGTGCTGGAGGTGTTGAAGGAAAAGCGCGCGCTGAAGGATCAGAAGATCGAACGCGTGGTGTTCAACGCCATCACCAAGCAGGCCGTCACCGACGCGATGAAGCATCCGCGCCAGATCGACGGCGCGCTGGTCGACGCCTATATGGCGCGCCGTGCGCTGGACTATCTGGTCGGCTTCACCCTCTCCCCCGTGCTGTGGCGCAAGCTGCCGGGAGCCCGCTCGGCGGGCCGCGTGCAGTCGGTGGCGTTGCGGCTGGTCTGCGATCGCGAGCTCGAGATCGAGAAGTTCGTCGCGCGCGAATACTGGTCTCTGATCGCGACCCTGCTGACGCCGCGCGGGGATGCCTTCGAGGCCCGTCTGGTCGGCGCCGACGGCAAGAAGATCCAGCGCCTCGACATCGGCACCGGCGCGGAAGCCGAGGACTTCAAGAAGGCGCTGGAAGCCGCCAGCTACGCGGTCACCGCGGTCGACGCCAAGCCGGCCCGGCGCAATCCGCAGGCGCCCTTCACCACCTCCACGCTGCAGCAGGAGGCCAGCCGCAAATACGGCTTTGCGCCGGCGCACACGATGCGCATCGCGCAGCGCCTTTATGAAGGCATCGACATCGGCGGCGAGACCACCGGACTCATTACTTATATGCGTACCGACGGCGTGCAGATCGATCCGTCCGCGATCACCCAGGCGCGCCAGGTGATCGGCGAGGATTACGGCAAAGCCTACGTGCCGGAGGCGCCCCGCCAGTACCAGGCCAAGGCCAAGAACGCCCAGGAAGCGCACGAAGCGATCCGCCCGACCGACATGTCGCGCCGCCCCGACAGCATGAACCGCAAGCTCGACGCCGATCAGGCGAGGCTCTACGAGCTGATCTGGAAGCGCACCATCGCCAGCCAGATGGAATCGGCCGAGCTCGAGCGTACCACCGTCGACATCGCGGCAAAGGTCGGCGGCCGCACGCTGGACCTGCGCGCGACCGGTCAGGTCGTCAAGTTCGACGGCTTCCTCGCGCTCTACCAGGAAGGCCGCGACGACGAGGAGGACGAGGATTCGCGCCGTCTGCCGGCGATGAGCCCGAACGATGCCTTGAAGCGGCAATCGCTCGCCGTCACCCAGCATTTCACCGAGCCGCCGCCGCGCTTCTCCGAGGCCTCGCTGGTCAAGCGCATGGAAGAGCTCGGCATCGGCCGGCCCTCGACCTACGCCTCGATCCTCCAGGTCCTGAAGGACCGCGGTTACGTCAAGCTGGAGAAGAAGCGCCTGCACGGCGAGGACAAGGGCCGCGTCGTGGTCGCGTTCCTCGAGAGCTTCTTTGCCCGCTACGTCGAATACGATTTCACCGCCAATCTCGAAGAGCAGCTCGACCGTATCTCCAACAACGAGATTTCCTGGCAGCAGGTGCTGAAGGATTTCTGGACCGGCTTCATCGGCGCCGTCGACGAGATCAAGGACTTGCGCGTCGCGCAGGTGCTCGACGTGCTCGACGACATGCTCGGACAGCACATCTATCCGCCGCGCGCCGATGGTGGCGACATCAGGCAGTGCCCGAGTTGCGGCAACGGCCGGCTCAATCTCAAGGCCGGCAAGTTCGGCGCCTTCGTCGGCTGCTCGAACTATCCGGAATGCCGCTACACCCGTCAGCTCGCCGCCGACAGCGAGACCACCGCCGACCGCTCGCTCGGCCAGGATCCCGATACGGGGCGCGACGTCTGGGTCAAGGCCGGCCGCTTCGGCCCCTATATCCAGCTCGGCGAAGCCAAGGACTATGCGGAAGGCGAGAAGCCGAAGCGCGCAGGCATCCCGAAGGGCACCTCGCCCGGCGATGTCGAGCTCGAGCTTGCGCTCAAGCTGCTGTCGCTGCCGCGCGAGATCGGCAAGCATCCGGAGACAGGTGAGCCGATCACCGCCGGCCTCGGCCGCTTCGGGCCGTTCGTGAAGCACGAGAAGACCTATGCCAGCCTGGAGGCCGGCGACGAGGTGTTCGACATCGGCCTCAACCGCGCGGTGACGCTGATCGCGGAGAAGATCGCCAAGGGCCCGAGCCGCCGCTTCGGCGCCGACCCCGGCAAGGCGATCGGCGATCATCCGACGCTCGGCACGATCACCGTGAAGAGCGGCCGCTACGGCGCCTACGTCACGGCCGGCGGCGTCAACGCGACGATCCCGAGCGACATCGAGAAAGACGCGGTCACTCTGCCGCAGGCGATCGCGCTGATCGACGAGCGCGCCGCCAAGGGCGGCGGCAAGCCCAAGAAGGCTGCCAAGCCGGCGAAGAAGGCGAAGGCAACCAAGTCCGGCGATGACGCTGCGCCAAAAACCAAAAAACCGGCCGCGAAGAAGGCGGCCAAGACCAAATCCGATTCCACCAGCAAGGCGCGCGCAGCCGTGTCGTCGACCGCCAAGACTTCACCAGTCAAGACGTCGCCGACCAAGGCGGCGGCCGCCAAAGCTCCGGCCAAGAAGAGTGCCGGCACGACTTAAGAGGTTAAGTGAAACGCAACAATGACCGTGGCTTTCCCGACCGGGCAGCCATCGTCGCCTTCATCAAGGCAAATCCCGGAAAGGTCGGGACCCGCGAAATTGCGCGCGAGTTCGGCCTGAAGAACGCCGATCGCATCGAGCTCAAGCGCATGCTGCGCGAGCTCGCCGACGACGGCCTCGTCAAGAAGAAACGCCGGACAATTTCAGAGCCGGACACCCTGCCGTCGACGCTGGTCGCCGACATCACCGGCCGCGACGCCGACGGCGAGCTGATCGCCTCCCCCACCGAATGGGACGAGGTCGAGAGCGGCGAGGCGCCAAAGATCCTGATCGTATTGCCGCGCCGGCCGAAGCCCGGCACCGCGGCCGGAAGCGGCGACCGCGTGCTGCTGCGCGTCGAGCGCCTGGACGAGAGCGAAGGCCCGGCCTATCGCGGCCACATCATCAAGGTGTTCGACAAGACCAGGAGCCGCATCCTCGGCGTCTTCCGCGAGCTTCCCGAAGGCGGCGGACGGCTGATCCCGGTCGACAAGAAGGGGGCCGACCGCGAGCTGAACATCGCAGCAAGCGACACGCACGGGGCGAAGGACGGCGACCTCGTCAGCGTCGACATCATCCGCTCGCGCGGTTTTGGCCTCGCTTCGGGCCGCGTCAAGGAGAAGCTGGGCTCGGTCAAGTCCGAGAAGGCGATCAGCCTGATCGCGATCTACGCGCACGACATCCCGCTGCAATTCCGCCCTGCGGCCGAGCGTGAAGCCGAAGCCGCGGAGCCCGCCAACCTGAAGGGGCGCGAGGACTGGCGCGACGTCCCGCTCGTCACCATCGATCCGCCGGATGCCAAGGATCACGACGACGCGGTGCATGCGCAAGCTGATCCCGACCCGAATAACAAGGGCGGCTTCATCGTCGACGTCGCCATCGCGGATGTGAGCTTCTACGTCCGGCCGGGCACCGCGCTCGATCGCGACGCGCTCGACCGCGGCAACTCGGTCTATTTCCCCGACCGCGTCGTGCCGATGCTGCCCGAGCGCATCTCCAACAATCTCTGCTCGCTGGTGCCGGGCGAGCCGCGCGGCGCGCTCGCGGTGCGGATGATCATTGCGCCTGACGGGCGCAAGCGCTCGCACAGCTTCCACCGCATCCTGATGCGCTCGGCCGCCAAGCTGAGCTACGCGCAGGCTCAGGCCGCGATCGACGGCCGGCCGGACGACACCACCGGCCCCCTGCTCGATCCGATCCTGAAGCCGCTCTATGCCGCCTATGCCTGCGTCAAGCGCGCCCGCGACGAGCGCGATCCGCTCAATCTCGATCTGCCCGAGCGAAAAATCCTCTTGAAGAGCGACGGCACGGTCGATCGCGTCATCGTCCCCGACAGGCTCGATGCGCACAAGCTGATCGAGGAGTTCATGATCCTCGCCAACGTCGCGGCGGCGGAGATGCTCGAGAAGAAGTCGCTGCCGCTGATCTACCGCGTGCACGACGAGCCGACGCTGGAAAAGGTCCACGCGCTCCAGGAGTTTTTGAAGACACTGGACGTCCCCTTCGCGAAATCAGGCGCGCTGCGCCCGGCTCTGTTCAACCGCGTGCTGGCCCAGCTCGAAGGCCACGACCACTTCCCGCTGGTCAGCGAGGTGGTGCTGCGCGCGCAGGCGCAGGCCGAATATTCGTCGGAAAATTACGGTCATTTCGGCCTGAATTTGCGCCGCTATGCGCATTTCACCTCGCCGATCCGCCGCTATGCCGACCTCGTCGTGCACCGCGCGCTGGTCCGTGCGCTCGGGCTCGGCGAGGGTGCCCTGCCCGACACCGAGACGCCGGAAACCTTGAGCGAGGTCGCCGCCCACATCTCGGTGACCGAACGCCGCGCGATGAAGGCGGAGCGCGAGACCGTCGATCGCCTGATCGCCCATCACCTCGCCGACCGCATCGGCGCGACCTTCCAGGGCCGCGTTTCCGGCGTCACGCGCGCCGGCCTGTTCGTCAAGCTCGCGGAGACCGGCGCCGACGGCCTGATCCCGATAAGGTCCCTCGGCACGGAATATTTCAACTATGACGAGGGCCGCCACGCCCTCGTCGGCACGCGCAGCCGCACCATGTATCAGCTGGGCGACGTGGTCGACGTCCGCCTGATCGAAGCCGCTCCCATCGCCGGAGCGCTGCGCTTCGAGCTGCTGTCGTCCTCCAGCGAGACCTCGCCGCGCGATGGCAGGCAACCCGGTCCGCAACGCCGCCCCTCGTTCAAGGCACAGCCCGGACGCAGCCCGGACAGAAAACGCAAGCCGGCGAAGCCGAAATCCGGCAAGCCGAAGAAGAACAAGAGCAAGAACAAAGGCAAAGGCGGGGGGCAGAAAGGCAAGGCATGGTAGCGACGAGCACAGCGTCAAAGATATGGACGCGCGAGACTGGCCTCATCGAGAAGCGCGACCTCTTGACGGCGATGAAGCGCGGCTTCCGCGGCCGTTGTCCGCGCTGCGGCGAGGGAAAGCTGTTCCGCGCCTTCCTGAAGACCGCGGACAATTGCTCAGTGTGCGGCCTCGACTTCACGCCGCATCGCGCCGACGATTTGCCGGCCTATCTCGTGATCGTCATCGTCGGCCATATCGTGGTGCCGACCATCCTCTGGATCGAGACCAATTACACCACGCCGGTCTGGATCAGCTTCGCGGCCTATCTGCCGTTCACGTTCGTCGCCTCGCTGGCGCTGCTGCAGCCGGTGAAGGGAGCCGTGGTCGGATTGCAATGGGCTCTGCGCATGCACGGCTTTGACGACAACCCTCCGGATGGTATTCCGCCGGTATAGGCAAGATAAGCAAGAAGCGGTTTGGGTGAGGACATGACGGATATCGCGCAGGCGGAAAAGGCAAAGATTCACGAGGGCAAGGAAGCCGACCACCATCCCTATTTCCGCCCGAAGGATGCGGCGACACTGATCCTGGTCGATCGCAGCGGCGCGACTCCAAAAGTCCTGGTCGGCAAGCGCCACGACAAGGTGGTGTTCATGCCCGGCAAGTTCGTCTTCCCCGGCGGCCGCGTCGACAAGGCCGATTATCGCGTGCCGGTCGCCGCCCCCATCACCACCGAGCTTGAAGCCAATCTCGCCAAGGGCAGCCCGAAGACGCCGGCCTCGCGCGCAAAGTCGCTGGCGATCGCCGCGATCCGCGAAGCCTGCGAGGAGACCGGCCTTTGCCTCGGGCGCAAGATCGAGGGCAAGGCGCCCAAGCTCGACGGCAACTGGAAGCCGTTCGCCGATGCCGGCCTGCTGCCCGATCCCTCCAGCCTGTTCCTGATCGCGCGCGCCATCACCCCGCCCGGCCGCGTCAAGCGGTTCGACACGCGCTTCTTCACGGCGGATGCCTCCGCGATCACCCACCGCGTCGACGGCGTGATTCATGCGGATGCAGAGCTGGTGGAGCTGGTCTGGGTCGAGCTCGGCTCGAAGCCGCTCGCCGATCTGCATCCGATGACGCGCAACGTGCTCAACGAGCTCGACACGCGTCTGGCCACCGGCCCGCTCCGCCACGATGCGCCGGTGCCGTTCTTCCATTTCTACGGCGGCAAGATGCAGAAGGATATTTTGGGCTGATTAGTCGGCATCCGGCTCGGTGCCGACATAGTCGCGCGCCGGCAGCTTGAGGACACGTGCGATCTGGCTTGCGAGCTCGTCCGCTTCCTCGCGCCTGGTAAAGCTCATCAGCGTGATCGGCTCGGTGCCCTTGTCGCCGCAGAGATTGACGTCATAGGCGGTCAGCTCCGGATCATAGTCCTCCGTGATGCTGATGAAGTGATAGTTGGCGAGATCGCGGTGCTTGCGCAGATTCAGCGGGCCGAACTGCCTGGTGATGACGATCTGGCGCAGCGTCTCGTTGAGCACGACGAAAGTGCGGAACGTCAGCAGGATGAGTCCGGGGATGCCGACCAGCAGCCCAAGCCCCGTGAACACCAGCACCGGCACGAGATCGTCGGCGAGCCTCCCGAAGCCGGAAAAATCCTGGCGCAGGCCGAGCGCGACATTCCACAGCAGATAGCCGCTCGCCGCCAGCAGCGGCAGCGCCAGCAGCCGGCCGACCCAGGGCATGGGACGGTCGATGCGGACCATGCCGCCATCCACTGTCATTGCGCCGGCCATGTCGAATCTCCCTGAGAGGACATGGCTTGGTCGGGCTGAACGGTGGATTGGTTCGAAGAAAGGCGCGCCACCCTCCGCTGTCATTCCGGGGCGCGCGCAGCGCGAGCCCGGAATGACGAGAATGTGCTGAGCGGACACTGAAAAACAAAAGAATCTTCCCGTCCGCCCCAATGGCGGAGTTCCCCGGCATGCCTATGTGTCCGTGAACGACACCCAGAACGGATACGGGGCGATGGCACAACGGCAACTCAAGCTTGGCGCGTTCATGCGCCCGATCAGCATCCACACCGGCGCTTGGCGCTATCCCGGGGCCTGGCCCGACGCCAATTTCAATTTCAGTCACATCAAGACGCTGATCCGGAAGCTCGAGGCCGGCAAGTTCGACGCCTTCTTCATGGCCGATCACCTCGCCGTGCTGAACATGCCGATCAACGCGCTCAAGCGCAGCCACACCGTGACCTCGTTCGAGCCGTTCACGCTGCTGTCGGCGCTCTCCGCCGTCACCGAACGGATCGGCCTGATCGCGACGGGCTCGACCACCTTCGACGAGCCCTATCACGTGGCGCGGCGCTTCGCCTCGCTCGACCATCTCAGCGGCGGCCGCGCGGGTTGGAACATCGTCACCACCTCGAACCCTGACGCGGCGCTGAATTTCGGCCTCGACGATCACATGGAGCACGCCGAGCGCTACAAGCGCGCCCGTGAATTCTACGACGTCGTCACCGGCCTCTGGGATTCCTTCGCCGACGACGCCTTCGAGCGCGATGTCGAAAGCGGGCTATTCTTCGATCCCGCGAAAATGCACACACTCGACCACCACGGCAAATACCTGAAGGTGCGCGGCCCCCTCAACATCGCCCGCCCCGTGCAGGGCTGGCCGGTGATCGTGCAGGCCGGCGCCTCCGAGGACGGCAAGCAACTTGCGGCAGAGACCGCGGAAGCCGTGTTCACCGGCGGCGGCAGCCTCGCCGACGGGCAGAAGCTCTACGCCGACATCAAGGGCCGCATGGAGAAGGTCGGCCGCGATCCCGAGCATCTGAAGATTCTCCCCGGCGCCTTCGTCGTAGTCGGTGACAGCGTCGACGAGGCCAAAGAGAAGCGCGCGCTGCTCGACAGCCGCGTGCATTACGACAGCGCCATCGCCTCGCTCTCGGTCATCCTAGGCACCGATGCCTCCGGCTTCGATCCGGACGGCCCGCTCCCCGACATCCCCGAGACCAACGCCAGCAAGAGCGGCCGCCAGCGCATGGTCGATCTCGCCGCGCGTGAAAAACTCACCGTGCGCCAGCTCGCCCAGCGCGTCGGCGGCTATGGCGGGCTGTCCTTCGTCGGGACGCCCAAGACCATCGCCGACCAGATGGAGGAATGGCTGGTCGGGCGCGGCTCCGACGGCTTCAACATCATGTTCCCGTCCCTGCCCGCCGGCCTCGACGATTTCGTCGACAAGGTCGTCCCCGAGCTTCAAAAGCGCGGGATTTTCCGGAAAGAGTACGAAGGGCCCACGCTCAGGGAGAATCTGGGCCTGCCGCGGCCGAAAAACCGGTTCTTCGAGGGGTAATCGGGCCGATTTGGGTGGTTTTCGGGCCCTGAAACCTTGACATCAGGCGGTTTCTGGCTAGGTTGCCGGCCAACGCGGGCCGTTTGGCCGGCTCCAGATTCCCTTCATTCCTGAGGTTCTGAACATGGCCAAAGCGGTCACCATCAAGGTCAAGCTCGTGTCCTCGGCTGACACCGGCTTCTACTACACTGCCAAGAAGAATTCGCGCACCATGACCGACAAGCTGGTCAAGAAGAAGTACGATCCGGTCGCGCGCAAGCATGTCGAATTCCGCGAAGCCAAGATCAAGTAAGATCGCGGGACGTTACGGACTTTGACGGGGCCCTTTCGGGCCCCGTTTTTATTTTGCTCCCACCCCGCGTGTCCCGGACGCGCCGCAGCGTGGAACGCTGCTGCGCAGAGCCGGGACCCAGAATGTCGCGCAGTCGGAATACGGAGACATGGGCCCCGGCTCTGCAACGCACCGCTAAAAAAGCGCTGCGTTGCGTCCGGGGCACGCGAGCTGCAGGTTACGTCAGCCCTCGCTACGATCTGCGCATTCCGACGCCAGCGAACCAAGTGTGACGCACCTCGCAGTGCCTAGCGACGGCTTTCAATATCTCAAGCGGGATCGTTCAATGAATTTGGTCCATTCCCGTGAAGAGCCATTTGCCGCTGCTGGATCCGCTGCGCTTCGCCGCCGCGCTCGGAGTCGCCATCTTTCACCAGATGTTCTGGTCATGGGCCTGGGTTTCGATTGGCGTGCCGGGTTTCGAGCGCACCGTCGCCGCCGATGTGCTGTACCCGTCCGCTGCGCCCTACACATGGTTCGGCTGGGTCGGCGTCGAGATCTTCTTCGTGATTTCCGGTTTCGTCATCGCCAATTCCGCGAGCCAGGCTTCACCGGGCGAGTTTCTTCTCGGCCGCGCACTTAGGCTTTATCCGGCCGTCTGGGTTTGCGCCACCGCGACCTTCCTCGTGTTGCTTCTCTTCGGGAGTGGCCCGGCATCCGAATTCATCCTGCCCTACATCCACGCCATGCTGATGGTGCCCAAGGGGGTCACAGGTGAGTGGCTTGACGAAGTCTACTGGACGCTGGCGGCCGAGACCGCGTTTTACGGACTCGTGTTTTGCGCGATGCTCACGAAGAGGATCACCCTGCGACACCTGGCCTGGGGTCTCACCATCTACAGCGCAATGTTCAATGCGGTCGCGCTGCTGGTCGCGTCCTGCACGACGCCGTCCGACCTGCCCTATCTCGTCATCCTGATGTTTCGGGTGCCGTGCGCAGCCTTCCTGTTGAGCCATGGTTGCTTCTTCGCGCTGGGAATCTGGCTGTTCATTTCCGCGAACAGGGAATTGACGGCGCTCGAACAGGTCGCCGTTGCCGTCACGTGTCTCTCGGGCGCCGCGGAGATCTACGTCTTCGCCTCGTTCTTTCTGACGTCGATCCCCGCCATCGCGGATCAATCCGCGCTCGTGCCCATCATGGTCTGGGCGGCCGCCGTGCTCCTCATTGCCCGAGCCGCGAAGCGAAGCAGGCGCTCGGTGGGCACCGTTTCTCCCGCAGCACCGGCCTATTTGAGAACGCTCGGGCTGATCACCTACCCGCTCTATCTCACCCACAACGTCATCGGCACCGCGATCGTTCGCGCCCTGGTCGTTTCAGGCCTGGATGCCACCTCGGCCGTCTGGATGGCTCTTGGCATGCTTGTCCTGATGGGCTGGTTCATTTGCGCGAAGATCGAGCCAGCCGTCAGGTACTCGCTGATGCAAGCTCTCGCGCATCTCGGAAAGCTGCCGGAGCGACAGCCGAAATCGAGACGTCCGACATTGGCTAGAGGGCTGCGCCTTCCGCTGCCCGTCTCGGTGAAGGCGAACGTCGTGGCGTCTTAGCCGGCTCTCAGAAGAGCCTGTTGTCCTGCGACGCCGTCGGCGACGGCGGCTGAGACAAGCTGCCCGCCGCAGGGCACCGCGCTACGCCTCGACGTCCTTCATGCGCGCAGAAGACGACGTTGCCTCCAAACGACTCCCGCTGGGCCACGAGTTGCCCCCGGGGGACGTTGATCCTCATCAAGCAGCGAAGCAACGCAGTCCTCTACGCTGAAGTGAAATTATCGGGCAGGAGCGCGCCATGCTTCCCTTCACGCTTGAGCAGTTCCGCAACGTCTTCGCGACCTCCATGTGGCTCGGCATGGCGTTTCTCATCACCGGTCTTCTTCTCCCCGGTCAATAAGGCCGTGGCTGGCGAGGCCAGATTGACGCCCTCAACCGAATTGCGTCCATGATCGCGACGAGTAGCAGCGACCGCGCGCCCATGTTGGAAGCCAATGCTGAGAATGGGCGACGGAGCATGCCTTCAGGCAACAGGATTTGGAGAGCCGTTGTTGCAGGGCTGTGCGGAAGCATCGCGCATTCGCTGCTGATGTACTTCAAGTCTTGGGCCGGACTGCTTCCATCGTTCCAGCCCTATGAAAATTTCCAGACGACGTTGAGCCATGTGACCGGCACAGCAATCCATCCAGTGGTGCCGTGGCTACTTTCATTCCTGAATGGCTCAACCTTCGTCAGTCTTGCTTTTGGACATCTTTATCGATGGCTGCCGGGCAATGCCGGTGCAATCAAGGGATTGACCTATGGCGTGCTCGGATGGGCGATCATGGGGCTGGTGTTCTTTCCCATGATCGGCCTTGGATTATTCGGACTGCAGGTTGGACTTGGCATTTCGCCAGCACTGTTCTCGCTGGCAATGCTCCTGACTTACAGCGTAATCTTGGGCATGGTTTACGGCGCCCTCAATTCCTGACTCATTCGAATATGAGACCAAGCATATGACCGCTCCTGCCGCAGGACCGCCTGTGATGCCCTACTTTCGGACGCTCCGCATGACACCCCAAGGCTGACGCTGACGACAACAGGCCCGCCTACGCCGTCCGCAACACCGGCGGATGCGACGGCCGGATCAGCGCGAAGGCCACCTGCACGATCCCTCCGGCAAGACCGAGCGCGACGCCGATGCGCCAGGCCATGGTGTAGGAGCCGAGCGCATCGTAGAGCACCCCGCCTCCGTAAGCGCCGAGGAAGCTGCCGATCTGGTGGCTCATGAAGGCGAGGCCCTGGATCATCGCCTGCCAGCGCAGGCCGAACATCTCGGCGACTGCGCCTGCGACCAGCGGGCCAACGCCCATCCACAGGAAGCCCATGATCGCGCCGAACAGCAGCGTCGAGGCCGGCGTCGCCGGCAGCATGAAATACCAGGCCAGCGCCAGCGAGCGCAGCACGTAGATGCCTCCTAACAGCGCCAGCTTGTTCCAGCGCTGGCCGGCCCAGCCGAAGAACAGCGAGCCCAGCACGTTGAAGCCGCCGATCATGCCGAGCGTCTGCGCGCTCAGCATCGGGTCGAGGCCGCAGATGGCGAGATACGACGGCAGATGCGTGGTGAGGAACACCAGCTGCATGCCGCAGACCAGATAGGCGCAGGTCATCACCACGAAGGAAGCGTTGCCGAACGCGTTCCGCGCCGCGGTCGCCGCGGTGGCATCGCCGATGTCGTCGGCGGACGGCTTCGGCAGCGGAATCCGGTCGATGCGCCCCGCATACCACGCAGCGGGAATCATCAGCACCGACATGATGACAAAACCGGCAAGTCCGACGCGCCAGCCAAATCCTTCGTTGAGCATCTGTCCGATCGGCGCCGACAGCAGCGCGCCGAGCGAGCCCGCGCCGGAGACGATGCCGAGCACGGTGGAGCGCACGGTCTCCGGCACCGCGCGTGCCGCCACCGACATCGCGATCGCGGCCGCGGTGCAGGCCAGCGACGTCCCGATCAGCACGCCGGCACCGATCATGATGCTGACGAGCCCGTTCGCGGTCGTCATCAGAACGAGGCCCGCGATGTACATCAGCGACCCCGCGATCATGATCGGACGGAAGCCGTAGCGCACCGTCATCGCACCCGCGAGCGGCTGGAGAAAGCCCCAGGCGAGATTCTGCACGGCCAGTGCCAGCGTGAAATCCGAGATCGAAAGATGGATGTCGTGCGTCAGCGGCTGCATGAAGATGCCGAGGCTCTGCCGCAGCCCCATGCTCAGCGTCAGCATGATCGAGGCGCCGATCAGGATGGGCAAGGTCGGACGCAGGACCTGCAACAGGGGCATTTCATTCTCCCTCGTGGGCGCGGCGCGCGCCGGCGTCTGCAATTCGCATTGATTTTGGTTACACAGACCTGTGTACTTAGGCTATGAGTGGATGGTGCTGTCAAGCCAAGAGGACGCGCGCTATCGCATGGCTCCCCCGCCCGCCCCACACACGATGAAGGAGCGGATCCTCGAGACCGCCGACAAGCTGTTCTATCTACAGGGCATTCGCGCCATCGGCGTCGACACCATCGCGGCCGAGATCGGCATCTCCAAGCGCACGCTCTACAACCACTTCCCCTCCAAGGACGCGCTGATCGCGGCCTATCTGGAGCGCCGTTTCGTACACGCCCGCCCCTCGGACAAGCCGCCTGCCGAGCAGATTCTGGCGACGTTCGATTCGCTGGAGCGACGTTTTGCGGCCAAGGATTTTCGCGGCTGCCCGTTCGTGAATGCGGTCGCCGAGCTCGGCCCAAGGGACCGCGCCGTGAAGAAGATCGCCATCGCCTTCAAGGAAAGCCGCCGCGTCTGGTTTCGCGACCGGCTGACCGAGCTCGGCGTTGCCGATGCGGACGCGCTCGCCACCCAGCTGGTGCTGCTGGTCGACGGCTCGATCGCGCAGGACCTCGTCCGCGACGACCCCGCGATGGCGCGCGCGGCGAAGGAAGCGGCGAAGGTGCTGCTGCGGAATGCGGGCGTGGATGTGGGGGATGCGAAGCCGGTCGGGAAGCGCAGGCCCGCGTCCCAATAAAAGCTGTCTCCGCGTCATTCGGTGTCATGCCCCGCGAAGGCGGGCATCCAGTATTCCAGAGGCAATTGTGATTGAACCGAGAGGCCGCGGCGTACTGGATTCCCCGCCTGCGCGGGGAATGACAGCGGAGTTTGCGGGCCTCTTGCGACCCTGGCAACATGCACCTGTTTTGCCCGACGGGTCAAGCAAAATTCATAAAATCCGAACACCACTCACAGCTGCCCGCAAGCTATTGATCCGGCTGGCGCCGGCTACTGTGCATGGGGTTGTTTTCGCGCTTTCGTGTCGCGCCGGCCGTCACGCCGCCTGCGACACCACGCGATTGCGGCCGTCGTGCTTGGCGCGGTAGAGGGCGGTGTCGGCGCGCTTGAGGACGTCGGCAACCGCCTCGCCCTTCTGCTCCAGCGTGGTCAGGCCGATCGAGATCGTGACCTCGATGCGCTTGGTGCCCTTGTGGACCGCGAACGGCTCGCCCGCGATCGAGCGGCGCAGGCGCTCGGCGACCATGCCGGCGACGTGCAGGTCGGTCTCCGGCATCACGATGACGAACTCCTCGCCGCCGTAGCGGCAGGCCAGGTCGATGCCGCGGATGGACTTGCGCACGCGCACCGCGAATTCGCGCAAGACGTCGTCGCCGGCGTCGTGGCCGTAATTGTCGTTGATCGACTTGAAATAGTCGATGTCGAGGATCATCAGCGCCAGCGGCTTGCCGCGGGTCGAGGCCTGCTCGGCGAGCGTCGCCAGATGGCTTTCCATGTAGCGGCGATTGTGCAGGCCGGTCAGCGCGTCCGTGATCGCCATCTCGATCGAGTTCTGCACGTTGTCGCGCAAATGATCGGTGTAGCGGCGGCGGCGGATCTGGGTGCGGGCGCGCGCCAGCAGTTCGGTCTTGTCGATGGGACGCAGCAGATAGTCGTTGACGCCGATCTCGAGGCCGCGGAGCAGCCGCGTCGAGTTCTCGGGGTCCGCGATCGCCAGGATCGGCACATGGCGCGTGCGCTCCAGCGAGCGCGCCTGGCTGCAGAGCCGCAGGCCATCGAAATTGTTGAGGTCGAGCGAGACGATCAGCAGGTCGTAATTGCCCTCGGCGGCGTGGAACAGCGCTTCGGTCGGGTTCGGCTCGACGTCGACGGTGTGCTCGGCCGCGAGCAGGCCCGCCAGCCGCTCGTAGGAGGACTGGCGGTCGTCGACCAGAAGGATGCGGCCACCCTTGCCGGTGTCGGCGACCGCGCTGCGCTCGGGCGCCTGCATGCCGATCTCGAGCGAGGTGATGGCGCGCATGCGCAGCTCATCGGTCATCATCTTCAACCGCGTCAGCGAGCGCACGCGCGCGATCAGCACGACGTCGGAGACGGGCTTGGTCAGGAAGTCGTCGGCGCCGGCCTCCAGCCCGCGATTGCGGTCGGCGGGGCTGTCGAGCGCGGTGACCATCACGACGGGGATGTGGTGCGTCGCCGGATCGCTCTTGAGGCGGCGGCAGACCTCGAAGCCGTCGATGTCGGGCATCATGACGTCGAGCAGGATGATGTCGCATTCGGCGCGGGCGCATATCTCAAGCGCCTCGGTGCCGTTCGAGGCGGTCATCACGTCGAAATATTCGGCCGACAGGCGGGCTTCGAGCAATTTGACGTTGGCAGGGACGTCATCGACAACGAGGATACGCGCGGACACTTTTAACTCACTTCCTATCCGATGAAACGCCGGACCGTCTCAATGAATTTGCCGACCGAGATCGGCTTGGACAAATAGGCCTCGCAGCCGCCCTCGCGGATGCGCTCTTCGTCGCCCTTCATCGCGAACGCGGTGACCGCGACGACGGGAATGGCACGCAGTTCCGGATCGTCCTTGATCCAGCGCGTCACCTGCAGGCCGGAGACCTGCGGCAATTGGATATCCATCAGCACGAGGTCGGGCCGCATCTTGCGAACGAGATCGAGCGCCTCGTAGCCGTTGCTGGTGCCGGTGGTCTGGTAGCCGTGCGCCTCCAACAGGTCGCGGAAGAGCTTCATGTTGAGCTCGTTGTCTTCCACGATCAGGACGGTCTTAGCCATCCCGCCCTCCTGTTTGGTCCTGAAGACCGATGCATGTGACGCCTCAGGCGCCGCTCGCGGGCGCTTCGAAAACTGGATTCAAACTAGCCTCAGATTCGCTCTAGTTTCGTTAAACCCGAGGGCCCACTTTCTGCGATGTGGTTTCCAGTTGCTTGTCGAGGGTCCAGAGACTCGGGCATGATGGTTTCAAAGTAGACACCGAAAGTTAACGGAAAGGCAAACCGGGCCCTTGAAAAAGCCTGTTCACAACCCCCGCGAAGTCGCTGAAATCGTTGCGATTCAGGCCCTGTCCTTCGTCGCCGGCGATCCCGAGCGGCTGGGCCTGTTCCTGGCTGAGACAGGCGTCGGCCCGGAGTCGCTCCGGAATGCCGCCTCGGATCCCGGTTTCCTGCTCAGCGTGCTCGATTTCGTGATGCGCGATGACGCCACCGTGAAAGCCTTTGCCAGCTCTGTGGAACTGCACCCCACCAACGTGGCTGCGGCCCGGCAGGTCCTCGGCGACGCGCTGGGCGACCGGACCTGGGAGCGCGACGTGCCGTGACCGCCCCAGAGGCGGCCGGGCCCCGCTGCTTCTGCCGGGATTGTTCGGCCGATCTGGATGTGGGCGTGCGGCGATGTTCCGCTTGCGGCTCCCCTCGCCTCGTCCGCCACCGCGCGCTCGCGAGCCTGACCATCGCCCATATCGACTGCGACGCCTTCTATGCGACGGTCGAGAAGCGCGACAACCCTGATATCGCCGACAAGCCCGTCATCATCGGCGGCGGCAAACGCGGCGTGGTGTCGGCCGCCTGCTACATCGCGCGCACCTATGGCGTGCGCTCGGCGATGCCGATGTACAAGGCGCTCGACGCCTGCCCGCATGCGATCGTGATCCCGCCGGACATCGCGAAGTACGTCCGCGTCGGCCGCGAGGTGCGCCAGGCCATGCAGGCGCTGACGCCGCTGGTCGAGCCGCTTTCGATCGACGAGGCTTTCCTCGATCTCTCCGGCACCGAGCGGGTTCACGGCATGATCCCGGCCAAGGTGCTGGCGCGCTTCGCCCGCGAGGTCGAACGCGACATCGGCATCAGCGTCTCGGTCGGCCTGTCCTGCAACAAGTTTCTCGCCAAGATCGCCTCCGACCTCGACAAGCCGCGCGGCTTTGCCGTGCTCGATCAGGAGGAAGCCCGTGTGATGCTGGCGGAAAAGCCGGTCGGCTTCATCTTCGGTGTCGGGCCGGCGACGCAGGAGCGCCTGGTGGAGCGCGGCTTCCGCATCATCGCCGACCTGCAAAAGGCCGACGAGATCGAGATGATGCGGCAGTTTCCGAGCGACGGCCGCAGGCTGTGGCGGCTCGCGCACGGCATCGACGACCGCCGCGTCGAGCCGGATCGCGGCGCCAAGACGATTTCCAGCGAAACCACTTTTGAAACCGACATCCGCGATTTCGCTGCGCTGGAAAAGATCCTGTGGCGGCTGTGCGAGAAGACATCGTTTCGCCTCAAGAGCAGCGAGCTTGCCGGCTCGACGGTCACGCTGAAGCTGAAGACCTCAGATTTCCGCCAGCGCACCCGCTCGCAGTCGATCGTCGCCCCGACGCAGCTCGCCGCAAAGATCTTTTCGATCTGCCGCGAGATGCTGGCCAAGGAGATCGACGGCACCGCCTTCCGCCTGATGGGCGCCGGCGTCAGCGCGCTCCGCGAAGGCTCGCCTGCCGACGACACCGACATGCTCGACCGCCGCGCCGCCCATGCCGAGCGCGCGGTGGACAGCCTGCGCAAGAAGTTCGGCAGCGCCGCGGTGATCCGCGGCATTGCATATGAGGGGCCGGAGAAGGCAGAAGAGTGAAGGGCTACGGGATCAATCCGCGACGGCGATCGCCTCGATCTCGATCAGCCATTCCGGCGCCGCGAGCGCCGAGACGCCGACGAGGGTCGAGGCCGGCGGCTCCATGCCTTCGAAGAAGACCGAGCGGGCCTTGCCGATGATCGGGCGCAGCTCCGGCTTGTAGCCGACGACGAAGGTCGTGATCTTGACGATGTTGGCGTAGCTCGCGCCGGCCGCCTTCAGCGCGTGGCCGAGATTCTGCATCACCTGCGTGGTCTGCGCGGCGAGATCGCCCTCACCGACGATACGCCCTTCCTCGTCCACGGCCACCTGGCCGGAGATGTAGATGGTGCGTGCGCCCGTGGCGGTGACGACGTGGGAATAGGCAGGATTGTTGTGAAGGCCGCTGGGACGGAGATGGTCGAGCTTGGGCATGTGCTTTCTCCCCGAGGTCAGAGGTTTGGAGCAAGCGTAGCCGCAGAGTGCGACAAGGGCTAGACGTCTCGCCCTCAATTACAGGGCTTGCTGTCCTTCACGTCGAACTTGCCCATCGCGCCGGAAATCACGAAATCGTTGTAATCGAGCACGAGCTGGCGGGAGACGCCGTTTTCATAGAGCTCGAACGCCATCGCGTAGACCGGCGTCTGCTCGCCTTCCTTCTGCTGGGACTCGCGGTCGAAATAGCTGACGGTAACTGGCCAGCGCTTCAGCGACTTCATGTGCTCGTCCGACGTCGATGCATCGGGCGAGGCGGTACGGTCGGCGGGGATCGGCTGGCCGATCACGGTCAGGGTGTTGTAGACCTTCTGGCCGTCGTCGGAGCCGTCATAGACGGAGAGCTCCAGCAGCGACTTGCCGTCCTTGGCGGCGGCGATGATGCGCTGGATCTGCTCGGTCGGGAACACGATCTTGCCGTCGAGGGTGAAGCTCTTCGGCGCCGGCAGCTTCAGCTTGACGTTGATATGGTCGCCGTCGCGCTCGGCCGAACCGTCGACACGGCCGGCGTCGGCCTCGTTCATCCGCGTCTCGATCTTGAAGCGGTAGCTCTTGCCCGCGGCGTCCTCCCAGGAATTGGAGCGGAGGTCGCTCAGCGTGATCTTGCCCTCGCCGCTGTCGAGCTCGGACACCTGCCGGAATTCGGAGGTGTAGCCCTCGCACGAGCTCCCAGTGAAATTGTAGAGGATGCGGCCGCGCGCGCTGTTGACCGAATTTGAGCGCGATTTCACGAGGCTGAGGTCATAGAGAGCCTGATGCGCGAGGAACGGACCGCTGGCC
Organism: Bradyrhizobium betae; assembly: GCF_008932115.1. Lineage (NCBI taxonomy): Bacteria > Pseudomonadati > Pseudomonadota > Alphaproteobacteria > Hyphomicrobiales > Nitrobacteraceae > Bradyrhizobium > Bradyrhizobium betae. Next base: position 6,281,693 of record NZ_CP044543.1, on the reverse strand, counting down.
GCCTGCGCTCCGCCGCTGGAGCCGAAGGCGGCCGCCGCGAGCGCCATCACACCGAGCGAAGTCCGGAAAAGGTGCACCATGTCTGTTCCTTGAAGATGCGTCCTTGGGGAAAGCGCAGATTCGACAGTTTAGTGACCGTTCCATTGCGTCGCAACTGAGGCGGTCTCACGTAAAGTTGCGGCCCGCGTGCTGAACCTCCCGCCCTGCCTCAACAAAATGCATCCCATTCCGGTTGCTTGCATGTGGCGGCACGATGGGCGAAACAGGGCCCGCCCGGCCGCCGATGGACGCGCCCGGGCGGATGATTTTCAGGACAACGAGGTCGAACATGGCGGGCACGGTCGAGCAGAAACTGGCGGAACAGGGCATCAAGCTGCACGAGGCTCCGACCCCCGTGGCCAACTATGTCCCGTTCGTGCGCACCGGCAATTTGCTGTTCGTCTCGGGCCAGGTCTGCTTCGCCCCTGACGGCAAGCTGATCGCCAAGGGCAAGCTGGGCGCCGGCGTCTCCATCGAAGAGGGTGCCGCCGCGGCACGCGGCTGCGCGGTCAATTTGCTGGCCCAGGTCAAGGCGGCCCTCGGCGACCTCGACAAGGTCGTGCGCGTGGTGCGCCTCGGCGGCTTCATCAACTCGGCGCCGGACTTCCTGGACGGGCCGAAGGTGCTCAACGGCGCCTCCGACCTGATGGTCGCCGCGTTCGGGGACAAGGGCCGCCACGCCCGAACCACGGTCGGCGTCGCCTCGCTGCCCGCCGATGCGGCGGTCGAGGTCGAAGGCGTGTTCGAGGTCGCCTGACACGAATGCGCGCTCCGGATTGGCTGACAGCCCGGCCGGTCGCCCATCGCGGCCTGCACGACATTTCCCGCGGCATCGTCGAGAACATGCCCGGCGCGGTACAGGCTGCCGTCGCCGGCAATTTCTCGATCGAGGTCGACATCCAGCTCTCCGCCGACGGCGAGGCGATGGTGCACCACGACCATGCGCTGGGCCGCCTCACCGAGGCGACCGGCGAGGTGGTGTCGAAGACAGCCGCGGAGCTGAAAGCCATCAAATTCAGGGATACGGACGAGCGGATGATGTCGCTCTCCGACCTTTGCGCCATGGTCGCCGGCCGCGTGCCGCTGGTAATCGAGGTCAAGAGCCATTTCGACGGCGACCGCAAGCTGGTGACGCGGATGGCCGAGGTGCTGGCGTCCTATCAGGGACCCGCCGTCGGCATGTCGTTCGATCCCGACCAGGTGCTGGCGCTGCGCCAGTTGCTGCCGTCCCGCCCGCGCGGCATCGTCGCCCAGCGGAGCTACGAGGACGAGTACTGGGCCACCCTGACCCAGCCGCAGCGCGACAGCATGCTTTACCTGCGCCACGGCTTCGAGACCCAGCCCCACTTCGTCGCTTTCAAGGTCGACCACCTCCCGGCGCCCGCCCCCTGGATCGCCCGCAACATCTTCGGCTGCGCCCTGCTCGGCTGGACCGTCCGTACCCCGGAGCAGCGGACGCGGGTCGGGCAGTATGCGGACCAGATGATTTTTGAGGGGTTCGTGCCTTAGCGCCCGACGTTCCCGCCCTCTTGAAGTCGCTGCTGCAATGCACGATCTTGGGTGAGATGGGATCATCTGAAATCACGCTCGAGGCCGTACCTTCCATTGCCGAGGTGTCTCCTGAGGATTGGGACGCCTGCGCCAATCCAGGCGGCCGGTGCACTGGAGGGGGCAACGGAACCTCACCTGCCCTTCCAGGCGATTCTCTCGGCCTCTTAAAACCCGCCTATAACCCGTTCGTTTCGCACGCGTTTCTTTCGGCCGTTGAGAAATCGGGTTCAGCCACGATTCGCACCGGCTGGGGACCACGGCACCTCGTGGTCAAGATCGATGGCCGGGTCGCGGGCGTCGTGCCCTGCTATCTGAAATCGCACTCGCAAGGCGAATACGTCTTCGACCGCGGCTGGGCGGACGCCTATGAGCGCGCCGGCGGGCGGTACTATCCGAAGCTTCAGGTCTCGGTTCCCTTCACCCCGGCCACGGGGCCGCGGCTGCTGGTTCGCGATGGCGACGACCGCGAGCGCATCACCGAGGCGCTCGCAAGCGGGCTGGTGGCGCTAAGCGGCGTCAGCAAGGCTTCCTCGGTGCACGTCACCTTCGCACTTGAGGCGGAGTGGAAGCTGCTCGCCGAGCACGGCTTCCTGCAGCGGACCGACCAGCAGTTCCACTGGCACAATGAGGGATTTGCCAGCTTCGACGACTTCCTCGCCACCCTGAATTCGCGCCACCGCAAGTCGATCAAGCGCGAACGCCGCGATGCGCTCGCCGCCGGCATCAGCATCCACCGGCTCACCGGCAAGGACATCACCGAGGATGCGTGGGACGCCTTCTTCGAGTTCTACATGGAGACCGGCTCGCGCAAATGGGGCCGCCCGTATCTTACGCGCGAATTCTTCTCGCTGATCGGCGAGACCATGAGCGACGACGTGCTGCTGGTGATGGCCCGCCGCAACGATCGCTGGATCGCGGGCGCGATCAACTTCATCGGCTCGGACACGCTGTTCGGCCGCAACTGGGGCGCGGTCGAGCATCATCCCTTCCTGCACTTCGAGGTCTGCTACTACCAGGCGATCGATTTCGCCGTCGAGCGCGGCTTGACGAATGTCGAGGCCGGCGCGCAGGGCGAGCACAAGATCGCGCGCGGCTACCTGCCGCGAACCACCTACTCCGCCCACTTCATCGCCGATCCGGGCCTGCGCCGCGCCATCGACGACTACCTCAAGCGCGAGCGTGCCTATGTCGCCGAGGCCGGACGGGAGCTCGCCGAGCTCGGCCCGTTCCGCAAAGGCATCGACGAGGCGCCTTGACGGTTCACTGTGGCTGATGACAGTAAGCGCGAAATTCCAAGCGCAAAGTTCCTGGGAGCCGCCGCTATGACCGCCTACGACACCAACAACATCTTTGCAAAAATCCTGCGCGGCGAATTTTCCTGCCACAAAGTCTATGAGGACGAGCATGTGTTGGCCTTCCTCGACATCATGCCGCGGGTGCCTGGCCATACGCTGGTGATCCCGAAGGCCCCTGCCCGCAACATCCTCGACATCAAGCCGGACGACTACGCCCATGTCGCCCGCGGCGCGCACAAGATCGCCGCGGCCGCGATGAAGGCATTCAATGCCGACGGCATCACCGTGCAGCAATTCAACGAGCCCGCCGGCGGACAGGTGGTGTTTCACCTCCACATGCACGTGATGCCGCGCCATGACGGCGTCGCGATGCTGCCGCCGGCCAGTCGCAAGGAAGACGTCAAGGTGCTGGAAGAGAATGCGACCAAGCTGATCGCGGCGCTGAAGGCGGGCTAGGTATCTGTCCTGTAGATGGGGTAACGGGCCCCGGCGGCCTTCCAGTCAAGCCGCGCTAGCTACGGCGCTATTTTGATTGCGCGCGTCGCGCGGCTTGACTGGAAGGTTTGCGGTCGTCCCTCACATTGATGGTGTAGCGGAGTCGAGGCCTAAGCTTCGCTCCAAGCATCAAGGAGGAACGACCATGGACTACTATGCCGGAATCGACGTGTCATTGGAATGCTCCAGCGTGTGCGTTGTCGACGCGAGCGGAAAGATCGTTCGGGAGGTCAAGGTTGCCAGCGAGCCTGTGGCGCTGATTGGCTGGTTCCGCTCGCTCGGGTTCGAACTCGCCAGGATCGGGCTGGAGGCCGGACCGCTGTCTCAGTGGCTTTATACAGCCATGAAGCACGAGGGCCTCGCGGTCGAGCTCCTGGAAACGCGGCACGTGAGCGATGCCTTCAAGGCGATGCCGGTGAAGTCGGACCGTAACGACGCCCGCAACATCGCGCAATTGATGCGGCTCGGCTGGTTCCGGCCGGTGCATTGCAAGTCGATGAGTGCCCAGGAGACCCGTGCGATGCTGACGGCGCGCAAGCTGATCCAGGCCAAGCTTCAGGACATCGAGAACAGCCTGCGCGGGATCCTGCGCGGCTTCGGATTGAAGGTTGGCAAAACGACGAAGCGCAGTTTTGCGGCACGCATCCGTGAGCTGGTGGCCGGCCATCCGGCCCTCGAGACGATCGCTACTGCGACGCTGGCGGTTCATGCAGTGCTACTGCGCGAGTTCAACGGCTTTGAGAAGCGGGTGCGGGCGATGTCGCTTTTGGATGCCAAAGCCAAGCTGCTGATGTCGACACCGGCCGTGGGACCGATCATCTCGCTGACCTTTGCCAGCGCCATCGATGACCCCTCGCGCTTCAACTCGGCGAAGCGCGCGGGACCGTTGTTCGGCTTGACGCCGAAGAAGTACCAGTCAGGCGAGACCGACTACTGCGGCCGCATCAGTAAAAATGGCGACGCCTCCGTGCGCGAGGCGCTCTATGAAGCCGCCCACATCATCCTGACCAAGCCGATCAAGGGCTGCGCGCCGCTCAAGAGCTGGGCCATGCGGATCGCCAAGCGCGCCGGCATGAACAAGGCCAAGGTAGCGTTAGCACGCAAGCTCGCCGTGATCATGCTGCGCATGCTCAAGGACAACGCACCGTTCAGGACGACTGCCATGGCTTAAAGCAAGAGCACACAGATTCGGGCGGGCATCACACCAGCCTCCCCGAAGCGAAGTCCCTTCGCCGGGACGATGGATCAGGCCAGGCCGTCATCCGGGTTGTCGACGCATCCGTCGATGCGATCACGCTTCCGTAGATTGGCCGACCTGCTCCTCTCTAGAACCCCATCAGGCGACGGCCTCCGCGCCGATCCCGTACAGAAGCAGGTTCCCGGCGAGTGGACGACGCAAAAAGGGATTGACTAACCAGGGCCCGTTACAGAAGCCCGGATGGAGCGGAGCACAATCCGGGACCTTCCCCGCATTCCGCTGCGCTCCATGCGGGCTACGATCGCCGCCCCTCACTCCGACTGAAAATCCCCGGCCTGCGGCGCGGCCAACGGCGTGAACTCGCAGCGGTCGGGCTTGATGTCGATCAGCGGCGTGTTGTCGATGCAATCGAGGCCGCGCACGAGAATGGCGTTTCCCTCGATGCCGACCAGCTTCACGATCGAGGTGCCGATCGGATTGGGCCGGACCGGCGAGCGCAGCGAAAAGGTGCCGCGGGTCTTCTCGTTGTTCTTCGGGCTTTGCAGCACGATGTCGCGGCGCGAGCGGTCGAGCCAGTACAGCACTTCGAGATTACCGTAGAAGTCCACACCCTTGATCGCCGGCACGAACGGCTCGAAGATCTCGAGGCGGCAGATCGGGCCGTCGGCGCGGCCCTGCCGCGGCGTCTCCAGGCGCGAGGTCCAGGGCGTACGGATACGACCGATGAAGACCAGGCCGGCATCCTGCGTCGGCGGCAGCTCGATGGCGACCTCGCCCTCGCGGAGCTCGTTTTCGCGAACCATATTTCCAGTTCCTCAGCTATTCGGAAGCGGTTTTAGCCCAACCACCACGTGCCGGCCAGCATGAACACTTCGCCCGTCACCACCCCCGCGAAGATCGAGCGGCGGGCCAGCAGGAAGACGACGAGGCCGGCGGCGACCGCGCCATAGCGCAGGACATCCGGTACGCTGGCGAGCGCCCCCGGCGGCTCGACCACGATCTGGGCGATGACACCGGCCAAGATGGCGGTGGCGACCGCCCTCACCCAGACCAGTAGCTCGGAGCCTTCGTCGATGCCGCCGCCGAACCACAGGCCCAGCATGCGCCAGATCTGGTTGGGAATGACGCCAGCGACGAACAGCACGAACAACGCGTGCCAATCGCCGATGAGCTGCGCAGCGCTCATGCCCGCACCTCCCGCCACCAGTGCACGCCGTAGGCGATCGTCCCGGCAACCACGCCGCTGACGAGGATGTCGAGGCCGGAGTTCATCTTCGCCGCCAGCGGATAAAGCAGGATCCCCAGCGCCAGCGCGACGACGTCGGCGACCTCGCGGCTGTTGCGCGCGGTCGAGAACAGGAAGGACAGCGGCGTCAGCAGCAGGATCGCGGCGCCCAGCGTCTGCGTGAGATTGGCGGCAAGGAAATAACCGACCGTGTTGGCGGTGAGGCACACCGAGACCAGGCCGAAGCCAAGTCCGTTGACGAAGGCAATCCGCCGATCGCGCGGCACCTGCGGCAGGAAGCGATGGCATTCGACCCACAGCGTCACGGCCGTGAGATGCGCGGCGAAGAACAGCTCGCGCCGCCTGGTCGTCGGCGTCCGCATCAGGGGCAGCACCGAGACCACCATCGGAAACAGGCGGATGGCGCTGACAGTCACCGCGATCGCCGACTGGATGACGGTCGCGCCCGAGCCGAGCGTGGTGATCAGGATGATCTGCGCCGGCCCTGCCCAGACGAACAGCGTCGAGCACAGCGTCCAGAGCAGGCTGAAATGCGAATCGTGGGAGAGCGCGCCGATGCCGAGATAGGTCGCAAACAGGACGAGGGTGAGAATCGTCTGCGTGATCGAGCGCAGCCCCCATGCGAAAGCGCGCCAGGGGCTTTGCCATTGCGGAGAATCGAGCGGAGGAAGCGCCACGGGACGGCCGGCCTGGATGAGGAATCGTGCCTGCATAACGGGCAATGCGGTGGCCTGCGTCAAGAAAGCGCGCGGCGGGGCTGGCATGCACGACGACACGCCCTTACCCGCTCACACCCCTGTTCTTCAGCACGAAGCAAGCGCCGCCGGCCTTGCGGATGCGGCTGCACAACTCGTCCGCCTCGCTGCGCGTGTCGGCACCGATGCGCACCTGGTAGAAGGCGCGGGTGCCGCGGCTGCGCACCACCGAACTTAGCAGGCTCGGGTCTCGTTCGCCGATCACAGCGCTCAGCCGCGTCACGGCGCGGGAATACATCGCCAGCGCCCTGTTGCGGTCGAACCCGGCGGCAAGCTGCACGCCCCAGACCTTTGCGGCAGCCAGCTCGACATGCTGCTCGAGCTCGGCAACGAAGGCATTCGGCGCACGCTTCAACAATGCCATCAGATCGCGGCAGCTCGTCAGCGGCGCACTTGGCGGGCCCTTGCCGGTGCTGCCGGCCTTTGCCCAGGCATCGACGCTCGTGCCGGTGATGGCGACGACATAGTTGCGCGTCTGCTCCGGCATCGGACCGGTGCCCGCGAGCCATTCCTGCACCCGCCGCGGCCCGGCATTGTAGGCGGCGGCGGCAAGGCCGAGATTGCCGAACTGGTTGCGCAGCTCGTTGAGGAATTCGGCCGACTTCGGCAGCGCCTGCACCGGATTGAACGGATTGAGCAGCCCGCGCTCGCTCGCGGTGCCCGGCATGAACTGCGCGATCCCCTGCGCATGCTCGCCGCTGCGCGTCATGGGGCCCACAGCATCGGCCTGGAAGCGGCTTTCCTGCCAGATCACGCGGGCGAAGAATTCCAGCGGCAAACTGGCATCGCGCGCGGCCGCCTCCACGATCAGACAGATCGATTCCCGCGTGTCGCTCTCGCGCGCATCAGGCTTCGCGGAGGGCCCCGCGAGCTCTTCGACGCTTGGGATGGCGACACCGGTCTTTGCAGGCGAGCTGTCCCACGCCGCGGCCTGCGACGTCGAGAACAGCAGCGTGGCAACGACAAGTGATGCAAATCGCGGCAGCACTGCCCAAGCATCGCCGTGGCGCGCGCCGGCGCGCCATGCGACAAGATGATCCGCCATGTTGTGGCATCGTGCCATGTTTCGACGAGCTGCCAATCTATGCTGCCTGACCTGCTTCTCCCAATGCGATTCCCCGCCAAACGGATCCACGCGATCCTTGCCCTCACCGCGCTCTTGCTGTCCGCCGTGCCGGCCGCAGCCCAGGTCAGTTGGCGGATGACCACGGAATACCCGCAAAACAACATTTCCGGGATCGGGCTCACCACCTTCGCCGAACGGGTCGCCACGCGCACAAACGGTTTCGTGACCGTGGCCAACGCCTTCGACAACGAGCTCAAGATCAACTCGGGCGCGATGCCGCGCGCGGCGACGGACGGCCGCATTGCCGGCGGCGATGCCTTCGCGGGCGCGCTCTCGGGCCTTGACCCGGTGCTCGCATTGTCCACCCTGCCCTTCCTGGTGCAATCGGTGGACGTCGCCCGCGCCACCAATCTGCGGGCGCGCCCGCTCTACGAGAAGGCGCTCGCAGCACGTGGCCTCAAGCTGCTTTATGTGACGATCTGGCCCGTGACGGGTCTCTGGTCCGAACACGCGCTCGCAAATGCCGACGACCTGCCGAAACTGAACTTGCGGGCTTACGACGCCAACTCCAGCGAAGTCATGCGCGCGGCCGGCGCGAATGCGCAATTCCTGCCCATGGACGCGGCGCTCGCCGGCCTCAGGGAGCACCGGCTGAATGCGTTCCTCACCTCCGGAGACGGCGGCGCGGGGCGCAAGCTCTGGGACTTCCTGCCCTATTTCACGGCTATCAATTACGCGATGCCGGTCTCGATCGCCTTTGTCCGCAGCGACGCCTTTGCCGAGCTGTCCGAGCCGATGCAGCGCGAGGTGCTGGCCGCGGCGGCCGAGACCGAGCAGAGCCAGTTCGCGCTGCTCCCCCATCGCACCGCCGAGAACTACGCGCGCATGCGCGACAACGGCGTCCGCATCGCCGAACCGGCGCCCACCTCGCTCATCGCCGCACTTCGGACAGCTGCAACCAGCGCCCTCTCGACCTGGGAAGCGCAGGCGGGCGCGGACGCCACGGCGATTGTCGAATGGGCGAAGCAGCAATAGCGCCCGCCAGCCCCGCCCTTCCCTCTTCTCGGCGTTATGCCGAGGCGGGTTTCTCTGCGCTGATCGCACGGTCCAAGGCATCGATCAGCGTCTGAAGTTCGACGAACTTGTTCCGTGCTCGCTCGGCCTTGTCACGGTCAAAGGGAGCGGCCAGCACTTTGGCGTGCTCGTCCCTGTCCTCGATCATGCGATCGCGGGCCTTCTTCAACATATCCAGTCGCGCGTTCATCTGTGCTCCTCTGCCAATACCTAGCCAACCGCAACCAATGGCTCAGTCGAATCCAGACGGAAGCTCGCCCTTCCGGAAGAACACCGTCGGCTCGCGGCCGTCGTGGTGCGGCCCAAGCTGACGTAACCGCTCTGATCGCGTCCGCTCACAAGGTATTGCAGCTGCGTCCTATCCACGCAGGAGCGCCGCAGCGGCCACCAGAAGCAACAGAAACAACGGAACGATCACCGGCGGCACGATCCAGTCGGCCAGGCGCAATCGAGGCATGCGCGCTCCTCCTCAGTCGGCGGGAGCGTGAGTGACCCTCAGTCACCGATCGATGCCATGGGAAGGGCGGTGATCGCTGGACCCTACGCCTAAGCCCCGCCAATAGCGAGCTTTTAAAGCGGAGCACCGCATCGACGAGGCTGATTTCAACCTGCCAACCGTTGCACATTGCCTTGGCCTGCGGCCTCGTTTAGGTCACGCAACAGACGGCAATATCAGCACGGGCACGACCAGCATGGTGACAATCTATTTTGATCTCGACGGCACGCTGACCAACCCGAAACCCGGGATCACCCGCTCGATCCAGTACGCACTGGAACGGCTCGGCCTCGCTGTGCCGAGCGAGGACGATCTGACCTGGTGCATCGGCCCGCCGCTCCACGCCAGCCTGCAAAAGCTGACCGGCAGCGCGGAACTCGCCGACCGTGCGTTGCTGCTCTATCGCGAGCGTTTCAGTGATATCGGCCTGTTCGAGAACGAGGCCTATGCCGGCATCATGGACACTCTGACGACGCTTGCCGCGACCACGCCGCGCATGTTCGTGGCGACCAGCAAGCCCGCGGTCTACGCCAACCGCATCGTCGAGCATTTCGGCCTGAAGCCGTATTTCGAGCGGGTGTTCGGCTCCGAGCTCGACGGCACGCGCGTCGACAAACGCGACCTGCTCCGCTACGCGCTCGACGAGGCCAAGGTCGATCCGAGCAGCGCGATCATGATCGGCGACCGCAGCCATGACGTTGTCGGCGCCCGCACCAACGGTATGACCGCGATCGGCGTGCTCTACGGCTATGGCAGCGAGGCCGAACTGCGGGATGCCGGCGCGCATCATATCTGCGCGGCGCATCCGGAATTGCTCGGCCATTGCGCGGCATAACCTCCGTCGTCGACGAGGCCTCGGTGATCAGCTCCGATCGTACAAGGACCTGCCGAAGGAAACCGGCAAGAGCGTCTCACAAATTGCGCTCAACTGGCTGCTTCAGCGTCCGACCGTCTCGACGTTGATCATCGGCGCACGCAACGAGACGCAGCTCCGCGAAAATCTCGGCGCGGTCGGCTGGTCGCTGACCAAGGACCAGATCGCAAAGCTGGATGCCGCGAGCAAGGTCACGCTGCCCTATCCTGACTGGCACCAGCGCACGACCTTCACCGACCGCAATCCGCCGGCGGTGTAGCGACGCGGAGCGTTGCGCGTTGCGGCGAGGCGCGCACGATGCCGGCCTCGTCGAGGCGCGTTTCGACCTTGAGCTGCATCAAGCGACCGGCCGCCGGCCGTGTCACGCTGCGTGCTCGCGAGGCTCCCGATGCGCCGATTTGCCATGAAGGCCCTGTTCACGGTCCTCAACCTCAGCCAGGCCGAGAGAGAGCGGATCAATTGGGATCGCCTCATCCTGGTTCTTTCCACCTTGGTGACCATCGGGCTGCTCGTGCTTTACGCCTATGGCAAGGCAACTTTGCGATGGTGAGATGAAGATATTCGCGTTCGCGCCTCTGATCGTGTTGTTGTGGAGTTCGTTCGCCCACGCAATGGATGCCGAACAGCGGCACAGCCAAAATCTCCTGGAGAAGATGTGCTCGCGGTGTCATGCCGTCGGCCCCACCGGCAGGAGCCCCAACAAGCTTGCGCCGCCGTTCCGCCATCTGGGCGAGAACAAGCTCTATGATCCCGACTTCGTGCAGCGCCTTCAGGACGGCTACAGCAGCATTCATCGCGCCATGCCGACCTTCCGCTTCGACCGGGAGAGCGCCGAGGCCGTCGCCAGCTACCTCAAGGCTATCCAGACAAAGAAGGACTAGCCTCCCCGACCTGCTGCAAACCCTTGGCACATGCTCTTGCCGCTGGGAGAACGGCGTCGGGCGCTGGAACCGTCCGGGTCCTGCCGGGTTGCGATCCACCCTGCAATTCCCTAATCCGGGGATGCATCACGGCCCGAATCAGGCGCGCCTCCATCATGTCGTCCGCCCCCATCGAGCATGCCGACGGACTGCCGCAACCCCTGCGCAACCAGGCGGTCCTGACCATTGCGCTCGGGATCATCATGGCCGTGGTCGACAGCGCCATCGCCAACGTGGCGCTGCCGACGATCGCGGCCGACCTCGACGCGAGCCCGGCCTTCTCGATCTGGATCGTCAACGGCTATCAGCTCGCGATCACCATCTCGCTGCTGCCGCTGGCCTCGCTCGGCGAGATCATCGGCTATCGCCGCGTCTATCTGGTCGGGCTGGTGCTGTTCACGCTTGCATCCGCCTTCTGCGCACTGGCGGATACGCTGCCGTTGCTGACGATCGCGCGCATCATCCAGGGCTTTGGCGCGGCCGGCATCATGAGCGTCAACGCGGCACTGGTGCGCTTCACCTATCCGCGCAGCCAGCTCGGCCGCGGCATCGGACTCAACGCGCTCGTCGTCGCCTTCTCGGCCGCGGTGGGCCCGACGCTGGCCGCTGGCATCCTCGCGTTCGGAAGCTGGCCCTGGCTGTTCGCCATCAACGTCCCGCTCGGCGTGGTGACGCTGGTACTGGGCCTGCGCAGCCTGCCTCACACGACACCCGCCGGCCGATCTTTCGACTGGCAGAGCGCGGGGCTGTCGGCGATCACCTTCGGCGTCGGGATCGCGGCCGTCGACAGCGTCGGCCATGGCGAGGCCGTGATCACCTGCCTCGTTCAATTCGCAATCGCCATCGTCGCAGGCGCGCTGCTGATCTACCGCGAAACCCACATGACCTCGCCGCTGCTGCCGGTCGATCTGCTGCGCATCCCGGTGTTTGCGCTGTCGATCGCGACCTCGATCGCCTCGTTCTGCGGGCAGATGCTGGCCTTCGTCTCGATCCCCTTCTATCTCCAGAGCCGCTTCGGCTATTCGGCGGTGCATATGGGCCTGCTGATCACGCCATGGCCGATCGCGGTGGCGTTCGCGGCACCGCTGGCCGGCCGCCTGGTCGAGCATTATCCAGCCGGCCTGCTCGGCGGCATCGGGCTCACGCTGTTCGCCTGCGGTCTCGGGGCACTCGCCTTGCTGCCGGCAGCCCCGACGCCGTTCGACATCATCTGGCGCATGGCGCTCGCAGGCGCCGGCTTCGGCCTGTTCCAGACTCCCAACAACCGGACCATGATCGCGGCCGCCCCGCGCGAGCGCGCCGGCGGCGCCAGCGGCATGCTGGGCACGGCGCGGCTGCTCGGCCAGACCACGGGTGCGGCGCTGGTCGCGCTGCTGCTCGGCCGCTATCCGATCGAAGGAATGCGGTTGGCGCTTCTCGCCGGCGTTGGATTTGCACTCTGCGGCGCAGTGCTGAGCATGCTTCGGCTGTCTCCCGCAGGCGCCCGCGGCGCCGAGCACGTCCGCGTGCAGGACGACCAGCGGCTGCGGGGCGAATAGGCCCGGGCCACGCCCAGGCTATCGCTACTCCCGCAAACAACCCGTGCCTGCCTTAACTATCCGGATCAATGCCGTATTGCACTCGCGCGCAGGTTGCGCTTCACTGCGGCCGGGACAAGGGGCATTTCATGCGTTCATTTGGAATTGTGGCGCTCAGCGTCATGCTGGGCGGCTGCGCGTCTGTCACGCGCGGCACGACCGAAAACATCAGCATCTCATCGACACCATCAGGCGTGGAAGCCATCATCAGCGGACTGGAGGTTCCGACGACCTGCACGACGCCTTGCGCCGTGGTCGTCAAGCGCAACGCCGACATCTCGATCACCTTCCAGAAGGAAGGCTATGAGCCGCAGATCGTGCCGCTCAGCCGGGACATACCGAGCTCCGGCGCCGCCGGCTTTGCCGGCAATCTCTTGCTGGGCGGTGTCGTCGGCATGGGCGTCGATGCCGCGACGGGGGCGGCAACCGATCACAAGCCGAATCCGGTCATCGTGACGATGCAGCCGTCAGCCCCTGCCCGCGCGCGGCCGCCCGCGCCGAGAAAACCGAGGCCGCCGGCAGCACCCGCGCCTGACACGGGCACCTAGTTTCCCGCACCACGACACAAACAAAAAGGCCGGCTTTGCAGCCGGCCTTCTTCGATTGATGACGCTCGCGATCAAGCCTTGACCAGCGGGCTCTTGGTCGGCCCCTTGGAGCCGCCGCCCGGCTTGGACTTGCCCGGCGGACGCTTGCGGGCGCCGGGCAGCTTCTCCTGCTTCGGCGTGACCGGCCCCTCGACGAATTCGAAGCCGATCTTGTCCTTGGTCTCGTCGGCCTCGTCCTTGAGCAGGACGACGCGGACGTGGCCGCCGCCCTTCAGCTTGCCGAACAGCACCTCGTCGGCCAGCGGCTTCTTGATATGCTCCTGGATCACGCGGGCCATGGGCCGCGCGCCCATCTGCTCGTCATAGCCATGCTTCACCAGCCAGGCCTTGGCGGGCTCTGAGAGTTCGATGGTGACGTCGCGATCGCCGAGCTGCGCCTCGAGCTGAAGCACGAACTTCTCCACGACCGTGCCGATCACCTCGACGCTGAGATGGCCGAACGAGACCACGGCATCGAGGCGGTTGCGGAATTCCGGCGCGAACTGCCGGTTGATCGCCTCGTGATCGTCGCCTTCCCGCTTTGAGCGCGTGAAGCCGAACGCCTGCTTGGCGAGATCCGAAGCACCCGCATTCGTGGTCATGATCAGGATCACGTTGCGGAAGTTGACCTGCTTGCCATTGTGGTCGGTGAGCCGGCCGTGATCCATGATCTGGAGCAGCACGTTGTAGAGATCGGGATGCGCCTTCTCGATTTCGTCGAGCAACACCACGCAGTGCGGATGCTGGTCGACGCCGTCGGTGAGCAGGCCGCCCTGGTCGAAGCCGACATAGCCGGGAGGCGCGCCGATCAGGCGCGACACGGTGTGCCGCTCCATGTATTCGGACATGTCGAAGCGCAACAGCTCGACGCCGAGCGATGCCGCGAGCTGCTTTGCGACTTCGGTCTTGCCGACACCGGTCGGGCCCGAGAACAGGTAGCAGCCGATCGGCTTCTCCGGCTCGCGCAAGCCGGCACGGGCGAGCTTGATCGATGCCGCAAGCGACTCGATCGCCTTGTCCTGACCGAACACGGTGCGCTTCAGCGTCTGCTCGAGATGCTTGAGCACCTCGGCATCGTCCTTGGACACGCTCTTTGGCGGAATCCGCGCCATCGAGGCGATCGTGGTTTCGATCTCCTTGATGCCGATGGTCTTCTTGCGCTTGTTCTCGGCGACCAGCATCTGGGCCGCGCCGGACTCGTCGATCACGTCGATCGCCTTGTCGGGCAGCTTGCGGTCGTGGATATAGCGCGAGGAGAGCTGAACCGCGGCCTCGATCGCCTCGTTGGTGTACTTCAGCCGGTGGTAGTCCTCGAAGTACGGCTTCAGGCCCTTGAGGATCGCGATAGCGTCCTCGACGGTCGGCTCGTTGACGTCGATCTTCTGGAAGCGCCGCACCAGCGCGCGGTCCTTCTCGAAGTGCTGGCGGTATTCCTTGTAGGTGGTCGAGCCCATGCAGCGGATCGTGCCCGAAGCGAGCGCGGGCTTGAGCAGGTTCGAGGCATCCATTGCCCCGCCCGACGTCGCGCCCGCACCGATCACGGTGTGGATCTCGTCGATGAACAGGATGGCGTTCGGGTGCGCCTCGAGTTCCTTCAGAACCTGCTTCAGGCGCTCTTCGAAGTCACCGCGATAGCGCGTGCCGGCGAGCAGCGTGCCCATGTCGAGCGAAAACACGGTCGCAGCCGCCAGAACCTCCGGCACCTCGCTGTCGACGATACGCTTGGCCAAGCCCTCGGCGATCGCGGTCTTGCCGACGCCGGCTTCGCCCACGAACAGCGGATTGTTCTTCTGCCGGCGGCACAGCACCTGAATCGCGCGGTTGATCTCGGAATTGCGTCCGATCACCGGATCGATCTTGCCGTCACGCGCCTTCTTGTTGAGGTTGACGCAATAGGTCTCGAGCGCCTCACCCTTCTTCTTGGTGTCCTCGCTACCCTTGGTCTCGGTCTCCTCGTCGACGCCGCGAACGGGCCGCGCCTCGGAGACGCCCGGCCGCTTGGCGATGCCGTGGCTGATGTAGTTGACGGCGTCATAGCGCGTCATGTCCTGCTCCTGCAGGAAATACGCAGCATGACTTTCGCGCTCGGCGAAGATCGCAATCAGAACGTTGGCGCCGGTCACCTCTTCGCGACCGGATGACTGCACGTGGATCACGGCGCGCTGGATCACGCGCTGAAAACCGGCGGTCGGCTTGGCATCGTCGGCGCCATCCGTCACCAGGTTCTCGAATTCGGTTTCAAGGTAATTGACGAGGCTCGTGCGGAGCTTGTCGAGATCGACGCTGCAGGCGCGCATGACCGCGGCCGCATCGGAATCGTCGATCAGGGAGAGCAAGAGATGCTCGAGCGTCGCGTATTGGTGATGACGCTCGTTTGCGATCGCCAGTGCACGATGCAGGGATTGTTCAAGGCTTTGAGAAAAAGTCGGCATTCGCGTCCTCTATGGCCCCCACCATCATGATCGCCATCGCCCGGTCAGGCAACAACAACCTTTGTCACATATAGTTATCCAAGATCGCGGCGAAAGACCGGTTCCGCGACTCGAGCGGGTACACACTTGCGGTATTTTCGATGCAAAACCCGTTCCGATTTGGGCGGGATCGGCGCCGAGACAGATTTTCCGTACGCTGGTCGGCTGGAACGGGCATCGCGCAGGCATCATGCGACGATCACACAATGACGCACGCAAAGTTTGGACGGACGCAAAGACCGCCTACGAGAGCATCGTGAGGCTTCTTATTTCTTCTCCATCACGCATTGCAGCGGATGCTGGTGCTTGCGGGCGAAGTCCATCACCTGCGTCACCTTGGTTTCGGCGATCTCGTAGGTGAACACGCCGCACTCGCCGATGCCGTGATGATGGACGTGCAGCATGATCTTGGTCGCAGCCTCCACGTCCTTCTGGAAAAACTTCTCCAGCACGTGGACGACGAATTCCATCGGCGTGTAGTCGTCGTTCAGGATCAGCACACGGTACAGGTTCGGCCGCTTGGTCTTCGGTTTGACCTTGGTTATGACGGATGTATTCGGACCCGTCGGGCCGCCCGAACGGTTCTCGTCATTGCTCATAATGGGAGCGTCGACAGCGGCTGGCGCGGACAGGTCGAGTCTGGAAGTCAGGTGCGGCATGGCTCAGGCGTTCAAATTCCCCACAGAAGCGAATAACGGTCCGCCGCGCGACCCTGCCCTTCGGAGCCTCGCACAGGCGCACCGCCTTGTTGGATCGCCGCTTCCAACCGGTCCGGTCAAATCCGGATCGATTGCAAGCAATATGGGCCTGCCCCCGGCCTGCCGCAAGCGCGCAAAGGTCCGGCCTCTGCGGCAGCGGCGCCGCCGATTCCCGGCCCAGACGATCCTGTCCGAGGTTAATCAATCCGGACCGATTTGACAAAAATTTCCGGCCAGCCTGTTTAGAACATGTTGGCCAGGAACCCGGCAGGGACTCCGTTGCGCAAACAGAAAAAGCCCGGCTGCATCAGCCGGGCTTCTTGATTCCAGGACTTCCAGAAAGCGTTAATTGGCGGCCGGGGTGAACTTCGACACGATGGTCTCGACCGGCTTGAAAGCCTGCTTGGCGAGGTCGCTGTAGAGGCCGGCGATCTTCTGCGATTCCGCAACAAAGGTCTCGTAGGCGGAGCGGGCGAAATCGGTCTGCGCTTCCATCGCCTTGTCCAGCGACTTCACGCCGGAAAGCTTCTCGACGAAGGACTTGGTGTCTTCGAACGACTTCTTGGTGTAGTCGCCGTAAGCGCTGGCGATCGCCTGGAGGCCGTGCTGAACCGTGGTCGCGGAGGCAACGCACTGCTCGAAGTGCTCTTTGCCGTAGCTCTGAATGTCTTCAACCTTGAACATCTCGGAATCCCTTTATCCCTAGCTTTCGTCCGGAAGCCCCGGCTCCCTGACTTCGCCCAAAAATAGTGCAACGCACAAAATATGTCAAGAATCTTTGTGCGACGCACAAAAATAGATGCAAGTCGCGGAGATTCCCGGGCTTTCCCGCAATGGTTCCTTAAGCTTTTGGAAACTCCAGGCCCCTACCCTGATTCCCTGGACGTGTTCATCTTCAGAGAGCGGCCGAAAGCCGTTTGAGAACATCACCTTAGCCAGAATAGCGGCTCAGGCCCAACGTCTCCCGCAGTGAACACCAGCGGAGGGACAGCCTGAGCAGGTAATGATCCCGGGTCCATGGGCACAATTTCGCCTCACGAGCCGGTGATCAAGTCAGAAACGGGGACGGGGTTCCATGCTTCGTAAAAACTTGTCTTCCTCGCGCTTGGCGCGGGTTGGCGTTTTCGGGCTTCTTACGGTCACAGCCGCGGTCATCTTCACCACCGATGCAGCCGAGGCGCGGCGCCATCGGCATCGCTCCTACGCGCACCACCGGGTGCAGCGCGACGTGTCCGAAAGTTCCAGCCCGAAATTCGCGTCGATTATCGTCGACGGCAATTCCGGCTCCGTGCTTCAGGCAAACAGCCCCGATGGGATCCGCCACCCCGCCTCGCTCACCAAGATCATGACGCTGTATCTGCTGTTCGAGCGTCTCGACTCCGGCAAGATGAAGCTCGACACCGAGATGCCGGTGTCGCAGCACGCCGCCGATCAGGATCCGACCAAGCTGAACCTGCGCGCCGGCCAGACCATTCGCGTCGAGGACGCGATCAAGGGTCTCGTCACCCGCTCCGCCAACGACGCAGCCGTGGTGATCGCGGAAGCGATCGCCGGCGACGAAGACGACTTCGCCCAGATGATGACGCGCAAGGCGCGCTCGCTCGGCATGTCCAAGACGGTCTACCGCAACGCCAACGGCCTTCCCAACGACGAGCAGGTCACGACCGCACGCGACCAGGCGACGCTCGGCCGCGCCATCCAGGAACGCTTCCCGCGCTACTATCGCTATTTCGCGACCTCGACGTTCAACTGGCGCGGACAGTCGATCCGCAACCACAATCACCTGCTCGGCAGCGTCGAGGGCGTGGACGGCATCAAGACCGGCTACACCCGCGCCTCCGGCTTCAATCTCGTGACCTCGATGCGCCGCGGCAACCGTCATCTGATCGGCGTGGTGCTGGGCGGCCGCAGCGGCGGCTCGCGCGATGCCATCATGCGCAACCTGCTCGCCGAGAATCTCGAGAAGGGCGCCACCACCCATACCGTCGCCGCGGTGACCGAGCGCAATGGCGCTGAGGCCAACACCGAGGTCGCCAATGCGTCGGACACCCCGGTCCGCGCCGCTGCTCCGCAGGTTCAGGCAGCGGCCGCCCCTGCTCCCGAGGCCGCTCCGTCGCGCCTCGCCTCGCGCCTGTCGGCGCTTGCCGCTGCGACCGCTGCGATGCCGCCGGCTCAAGCCAAGCCTGAAGTTCGGCCGACTGAGTCCAAGATCGAACCCGCGCCGCTCACCAATGGCGTGATCTCGAGCCAGCCGCTCTCGATCATCCCCGGGTCGTCCGAGCCGATGAAGCCGGTTCGGGTCAAGACCGTTCAGGTCAAGGCCGGCGCCGTGAAGCTCGCCTCCGCCGCGCCAGCTCAGGTTGCCCCGCAGGTGACCAACACGATTGCGTCCCGCTCCGACGTCGCGGAGACCTCCGGCGCCGTCGTCGCCCGCGCCGATCTCATCAACAAGCCCGAGATCGCAAGCCAGCCGGAAACGCCCAAGGCCGAGATTGCCCGCAACGAAATGCCCCGTCAGCCGGCGGGCTTTGGCACCGGCAACGGCATCCTCGGCGTGCTGCCGGCCGCGACCGCCGCCGCGCCCGCCCCTGCCACGGCGAAGCTTGCGTCCGCCGATCCGGCGCCGCAGCCGATCCAGATGAGCGCCACCACCAAGCCGGTCGTCATGCACAGCGGGTGGATCGTTCAGGTCGGTGCGCTCGAGAGCGAGAACGAAGCCCAGCAGCGCATCGATGCCGCGCGCAGCTCGGCCCGCGGCCTGCTCAGCAAGGCCGATCCGTTCACCGAGCCTGTCGTCGCCAAGGACAACCGCAAGCTCTACCGCGCCCGCTTCGCCGGGCTCGAACGTGACCAGGCCGAAGCCGTCTGCCGCGCCCTGAAGCGCGCCGACATCTCCTGCATCACCGTCCGCAACTGATCTTTCGTACCGCCCCAATCAAAATGCCCGCGCCTTGCGCGGGCATTTTTGTTTTGGGCGGGCACCGATGCCGGTTCCGCGACAACCTCTCGTCAACGATTTACGGTTAAATTTTTACTCAAGGGATCGACCACGCCGACAATGGCGGGCATCGGGGCGACGGCAGACAGAGCAAGCGGAGCTTATACGGACGGGCGTTTGTAGCGTGGTGCCGGAGTTAGCCGTTATGCGTACGAAGCAGAGTATCCTTGGCCTCGTTCACACGGGCAGCGAGATACGTCGAGCCCCCCTGGTCGGGATGGAGTTTCTTCATCAGGGACTTGTGAGCCCGGCTGATGTCGTCGCGCCCCGCGCCCGGCTGCAAGCCAAGGATCTGATAGGCTTCCTCCGCCGTCATTTTGCCGCTCGCCGCCGTGTGGCGCTGCCGCCCTGCCGCATCGCCTTGCGCGTTCTGACGCCAGGCGGGAAACCGGCGGTCCAGATAGCTTTCAAGTAAGGCCACGCTCTCGGCGTCGAACCCCGGAGCCATCGCCAACAGGCCGGCGAGATCGAACTCGTCGAGATCGCGCCCGGCATGAGGCCCCGCGACGATCTGGCCTGCGAGCTGACCGGAATCGTGGTCGAGCCGCATGTCCAGGAATGGCGAGCGCACGCGCGAGGCCTGACCGGCCGGGCGCGTCGCACCGCCGCCGCCGCCGCCGAACAACCCGCCGATATTGCCGAAGCCGGCGTTCGCCAATGGCGTCCAGCCCAGCAGCCCGGCACCGAAAATCCCGAGCGGGATTGCCACCACCAGCTCGCCCCGCAGGCCCGTGAAGGCTGCGACAGCCAGCGCCAGCACGCCGCCACCGAACTTGATGGTGCGCGCCAGCACCGCCGGGTTGGCGGATCGGAACATCTGGAGCAGCAGATAAAGCGTGATAACAGCGACAGCGCCGAGGATCAGGGTCATGGCCGGAATATAGTCGCCCTCTTGTCAAAAAGCATGGCGTCCTTCGGTGCGTCCACCGCTGGATGGTGACAGCATGAGTTGGTTTGCCCGATAGTCCGGCGCGTCGGCAATCACACGCTTGTCCAGGTGGATATCAGGGAAGACGATGAGCCAGAGATTCAAGCCGCCAATCGTGCCGGCCGCCTTCTTCGGCATCGTGCTCGGGTTCGCTGGCCTCGGCAATGCATGGCGCGCCGCGCACCAGGTCTGGCACTTGCCGGCGATCGTCGGCGAGATCCTGCTCGCCCTCGCCTTCATCGTCTGGGCGCTCCTGCTCGTTCTCTTCATCCTGCGCTGGATCCTCGCGCGCGCCGAGTCGCTCGGCGAAGCCCATCACCCGATACAGTGCTGCTTCATTGGCCTCGCCGGCGTCTCCACCATGCTGATCGCGATCGCCGCGGAACCCTATTCGCGGCCTTCCGCCGTCATCCTGTTCGGCCTTGGCGCAACGTTCACGCTCGGCTTCGCCCTGTGGCGAACCGGCCTGTTGTGGCGGGGCAACCGTGACCACACCTCGACGACGCCGGTCCTCTACCTGCCGACCGTTGCCGGTGGCTTCGTCACCGCCGCGGCCTCTTCCGTGCTCGGTTATCCCGATTGGGGACAGCTCGCCTTCGGTGTCGCGCTGTTCTCCTGGCTCGCGATTGAATCCGTGCTGCTGCACCGGCTCTACACGGCCGCGACGCTTCCGGTCGCGCTGCGGCCGACGCTCGGCATCCAGCTCGCACCGCCCGCAGTCGGCGCGGTCGCCTATCTCGCCATCAATGGCGGCGTGCCCGACATGGTCGCGCATGTCCTGGTCGGCTACGGTCTGATGATGGCGCTCCTGCTGCTTCGACTGCTGCCATGGATCATGGAGCAGCCGTTCTCCGTGTCGTATTGGGGCTTCACCTTCGGTGCCACCGCGCTTGCGATCGCGCCGATCCGCATGGCCGGACACGGCGACACCGGAGCGATCGCGCTGCTTGCGCCGTATCTGTTCGGAGCCGCCAACATCGTGGTCGGATTGATCGCGCTCGGCACTCTGCGCCTGATCCTGCAAGGACGGCTGTTACCACCGTCGGTCGCAGCACCACCTCCGACGCAAGCGACGCCAGCCTGACCAGTTACTTCATCTGGCCGATCAGCTTCGCCGCGCCGCTCGCGCTCTTCGCCAATTTCAGCAGCGCCTCGCGGCCGCCGGCGGCATAGGCCGCAGCAGCCCGCAACAGCTCGCGCAACTGCGCCGCGGCACCTGGATCGAACCGGCACCAGGCCCCGCCGGTCAGCCGAGCGATCTCGCGAAACGCCTGCTCGGCCGCGGCGTCGTGGCCCTCCTGAAACAGGAATACGGGCACCTTGAGCATGCCGAGCTCGCCGGCCTTGGCGCAGAGATCGTCGACCTTCTCCTCCATGGCGTCGCCGACGAACACCACGGCCCGCACGCCGGAGGCGACCGCCTCGCGCCGCGCCTCGCTCAGCACCTTGCCGATCTGGGTGTCACCGCCGCGGCAATCGATCTTGCTCATCAGCGTCGCGAGCCTGGCGCTGTCGGAGATCCAGCCCGAGGCGCGGCACTCGTTGAGGCCGCGATAATAGACCAGGCGGATGTCGAGACTGCCGAGCGCGGCCGTCTCGCGGAACATGTCGGCCTGGAGTGCGCAGGCCATGTCCCAGGTCGGCTGCCGGCTCATCGTCGCATCGAGCGCGAAGATCAACCGCCCCCTGGCGCCGGGCGCATGCGGCGACAGCGCCTGCGCCTTGGCGACGAAGGCGGCGATATCCTCCGCGGTCGAGGTCCTGGCCTGCGGCAGCGCGCCCTCTTGCTGCGCCGAGACGGCACCGCGGCCGCGCGGTTTGATGGGTTCGCCCGACATTCCTGCTTTGACCTTCCGTGAGCGGCTAATGTGGTCAGCGCACACGGCCCGGTCAATGTGCAAAGCCTCCGCAGGCGGTGGCCGGCGGAGGCTCTGAAGGTCGGGAATCGCTGCGAGTTGCCGCTAGCTGAGTTGTAGCTAGCTCTTGGCTGGTGCCATCAAGGCGACCGGACCGGGCTCGAGGATATTGGGAGGCGACGAGCGCGTGTCGACAGGGCCCACCTCGCTGTCGGTGTCGCTCAGGAATTTATCGAGCATGCCCTGGATCGAGTTCTTGGCGGCATCCGGACCGGTGTCACGCATGTCGTTGTGCTGGAATTCGGTCTTCACGACCTGGATTCCGGCCTTTTCGCATTCCTCGTCGGTCGGGATCACGCCCGCATCGACCTTGAACTGCGGATCCGACGAACGGAACGACAGGATCTTGAACTTGCCCGCGGTGACGAAGGGCACGCGCAGATTGTCGAGCGTGACGACCTTCTTGACCTCATCCGGGTACTGCTTGGCGAAATACATCGTGATGTCGCCGCCCATGGAATGGCCGACCATCGTCACCTTTTCATAGTCGGCGTTGGGCTGAACCTTCTTCATCTCCTGCATGGCGAGATGGATGTTGGCGACGCCGCGAAGGATCTGCGGCAAACGGCCGACATAGAGCTCGCCCGGCTTGGTCACCATCGGAGGATCGGTCGGCAGATCGTGCTGCGGGCTGACGACGAGATAGCCGCGCGCCGCGAAAACGTTGGCGAGGAAACCGTATTCGGTGTTCTTGACGGTGTTGCCGTGATTGATCACGGCAACCGGCATCGTGATCATGCCGGCATTGGCCTGCATTTCCTTGTCGCGACGGATCGCGATATCGACAGGCACGGGACGGTTGTCGCGCGAGGCGTCGTAGAAGGTGATGGTCTCGTGCCTGATCGCCCACTTGCTCGCCGTGAAATAGGCGATGCCGCAGAGGGCACTGACCGAAACCAGAACGGCAATTCCACGCTTCATTTTCGTCCTCAGCCTCAGGCACTTCCGGCCTGAACCCCTGTTGAAAATCGTGTTCTTCCGGGGCTTTTCGGCCCCTGGTCGCCTATTCCCTAATATACGTCACGGCCGCGTGACAGGAAGGCCAAATATTGTGAACTGGCAGCCCTTTCATTGTGCGTCGCACACGTTTCTTGGGCATCCCGTTCTCATACGGCTACGTCGGGGTGCAGGTCACCATCGGACGCAACCAGTCTCGGGTCGGTTCAATTTCGCGGTAAACGTGAGATGAAAACGGCCGAGCGAAGCCGCAGTTCCCGCGGGAACCGGCTGTTTCGATCGACCTGAAGTAGCGGCATACCGCCGCGTCAGGCGCCGAGGATGTCGTGAACCTCGAGCGGCTTGTCGACCTGGCTGAACCATTCGGCGCGATTTGCCGCACGGCGGCGGCCACGCTCGTCGAGCGGCAGCTTGAGCTGGCGGAGCAGGCTCGTCACCTCCTCCCGCGCGGTGAGATGGCCGAGATTGGGCCGCATGCCCAGCGTGGCCTCGTCGATATCGTCCAGCGCGGTCAGGCCGCGCGGGAAGAACTCGCGATAGACGACGCGCTCGGCGAAACCGTCGACGTAGCGGAAGCCGAGCCGTAGCGACAAATCCTTCAGGCCGTCGGCGACCAGCTGCTTGTTGCGGGAGCCGAGCATCGACAGGCGGTTGCGCACCACGATCCAGTCGGTCGAGGAGCCGTCGAGCTGGCGGCGCTTGCGCCTGACATCCCGCACCATCTCGGCGTAGTGGCTCTCGCCCGTCACGGCATAGTTGGCGGGATCGACGGTGCCGAGCACGTCGAAATCGAGGAAGCTGTCGTTGATCGGCGTGACCAGCGTGTCGGCCATCGAGTGCGCCAGGCGCATCAGATAGCTGTCGGTGCCCGGCGTATCGATGACGATGAAGTCGAAGCTGGCTTCGACAGCCGAGACCGCTTCCATGAACTGGAGGAACTCGGAATTCTCGTTCTCGGCGACCTGCATGGTCTCGCCGAGCTTGATGCAGCGATGCGTGGGCAGCTCGAGGCCGAGGCCCGTGCGGCGCGCCCAGGCGGAACGATTGTTGATGTAGTGCGTGAAACTCTGCTGACGGCAGTCGAGATCGATGGTGGCGACGCGCTGGCCGGCTTTCAGAAGCGCGACCGCGATGTGCAGGGCGGTCGTCGACTTGCCGGAGCCGCCTTTCTCGTTGCCGAGCACGACCACATGCGCCGAGCCGGATTGGCCTTGGCTAGCCTGCACAAGCATGGCGATCCTCAACACCCCTATGGAATATCTTCGAGATGACCGCGTCGGCGGTCAAGTGAAATGCGTGACAGGACAAGCAATTCGCAGTGCGTCGTGTCCCATCATGAATCGCGCCGCGGTCTTTCGTCTGAGATCCAGCCCACAATGTCGCGACATCCGGCGCGGCTTCACAGGGAATGCTGTGCCGCATCCGGATGCATGGCGTCCACGACCGACGCTTGTTAAGGTTAGCCGCCGGGGCGCCGGGATGCGCCCGCTCCGATTCCCAACCAAGTCGAGTCCTGATGTCATCAAGCCCCTTGATCGCCCGCACGATCCCCACCCTGCGACGCGCCGTCGACAATCTTCGCAAGCGAAAGGCCACGATCGCGCTGATACCGACCATGGGGGCGCTCCATGACGGTCATGTGTCGCTGGTGCGCCTCGCCAGGCGGCGCGCCAGTCGCGTCGTGGTGTCGATCTTCGTCAACCCGACCCAGTTCGCTCCGACCGAGGATTTCGGCGCCTATCCGCGCACCTGGAAGTCCGATATCGCCAAGCTCGCGGCCGAGGATGTCGATGTCGTCTGGCACCCCGGGGTCGAGGCCATGTATCCGGAGGGCTTTGCGACCCGCATCGTGCCCGAGGGGCCGGCGCTGGCCAGCCTCGAGGACCGCTTCCGCCCGCATTTCTTCGGCGGCGTCGCGACCGTCGTCGGCAAGCTGTTCACGCAGTGCCGGCCGGACTTCGCGATCTTTGGCGAGAAGGATTTTCAGCAATTGCGGGTGGTGACGCAGATGGCGCGGGATCTCAACCTCGGCGTCAAGGTGATCGGCTCCCGCACGGTGCGCGAGCGCGATGGCCTCGCGATGTCCTCGCGCAACGTCTACCTCTCGCCGCAGGAGCGACAGACCGCGACCGTGCTCTACCGCACCATGAAGGACAGCGCGGGCCGCATCCGGGCCGGCGAAGCGATCGCGCCCGCGATGGCGCGCGGTGCCAGGACGATCGAGGCGGCCGGCTTTGCGCTCGACTATTTCGAGGCCCGCCACGCCGAGACGCTGGCCCCCGTCACCTCACGCAAGGACGGCCCCCTGCGCATCCTGGTTGCGGCCAAGCTCGGCACGACGCGCCTGATCGACAATATCGCGGTGTGAGTTATGTCTTGAGCATGATCTTTTCGGAAAACCGCTTCACACTTTTCCGGATCATGCTCAGAGCAATCCGAGATCGCGCAGTTCGCGCCGCATCGGCTCCGGCATCGCCGCGATCGAGCCCGCGGCGGACTTGCCGAGATCGGGCGGCACGGAATCGTCGGCGAGATAGCGCCAGCCCTGGAACGGCCGCATCGGCCGCGGCGACACGGAGATCACCTTCGGCTGCATCACGATCCGGCAGCGGCCGATGCCGTCCTTGTCGCGGAACGGCTCGATGCCGATGATCTTTTCGCGCGCGGCGACCTCGCCCTTGATCACCCAGTAGAGCGACCCGCCCGCGAGGATCTCGGCGTCGCGCTTGGGCACCATGCGGGTGATGTGGATGTGATGTTGCGGCAGACCCTTCTTCTTGGCGGTCTGCATCCGTTCGGCGATCCACCCCTTCAATTCCTTGACGGAGTCGCAGCCGACGGCAAGCTTGATCAGATGTAGTGGCATGCCCCAGCATTAGCGGGCCGGCCGCTTGTTTTCAAAGCCGATCTACTCGTTATCCGCAGCCGCGGGAGCCGAGGCCGGCGGCGGCGCGAGCGGAACCGGTGCGGCCGCAGGCGGACGCTTCGCAGCCGGCTGCTTCTTCGCGGCGGCGGCCGCGGGTGCAGCCGCCTGGGCCGAGGTCGCGGCGGGTGCGCGCTGAGCCGGCGCTGCGTTTGCGGCGGGCGCCGCCTGGCGCGTCGTCGCCGTGGGCGGCTCCGGGGTCATGATGCTGACCGGCGGCGTCGACGACGCGCTTGGGAACTCCGCATTGGTCGGCTTGCCCGTCGGCATCGTCGGCGGCAGCCCGGCGAGCGGCCCTGTCGCCGGCATCGCCGGCGCGGGCGCGTTCCAGGTCGGCGCATAGCGCGCGACCAGCGCGTCGTAGAGATGGGAATCCATGTTGGCGGCGACCTGCTGCTGATCGGTCAGCGAGCGGAAGGCCGGGCAATCGAACTGCGTGCAGCCATCGCGCGCGACCAGCACCTGCGCGACGAGGCCGTAGCGATCGTGCTCCAGCGACTTGCGCAGCACCTTCATCTCCAGAGTCAGGCTCTTCTCGGCGGTGGCGGCATCACCGAGCGCGGTCAGCCGGTCGATGCGGGAAGCGGTGTAGGCGACGGCCGCAGCCGCAGTGTCGGGCGCACCCAACAGCGCCTTCTCGCAGCCGACGGCCACGGCATCTCCGGCGAGATCGTCGAGGCAGGACAGCGCCGGCAGGCTCGCCGTCACCGTCGCCTGCACAGCACGCGCTTCGGCCGGAGCGGCCTGCCCCACCGGTCCGTAGACGCGCATGGTGGCAGGCACCGCGATGGCGATGGCGAGCAGCGCGATGACGGTCAGAGCGCCGTTGGCGACCGACTTGTCGGCGCGCAACAGCGTGATCAGCAGAACCAATCCGAAGAAGCCGGCAGCCGCCAGCGTCATCCACATCGGAAAGGCCGGCGAGCGCCAGATTTGGTCGAGCGACGTGGCCCATGCCCAGTTCATGCGCGATGTCCCCTCACGCGAGCAAAGAGCGAATGGTCAAAGCGAGCACCGCGAGTCAGTAGCTGCCCCCGAATGACTCTGTCGAGGCGAAGCGGGCCTTTTGACGGCGAGCAAGTCAATTCGTTCGCAACGTCAATGCGCGGCAGCGTGCCCCCTCAAGACTGCGCGAGCTGGCTTTCCTTGGCGACGCGCTCGAAGGCTTCCGTCGAGCTCTTGATGCGGTACTGGCAGTCGTCGCCGTCCGTCGGCAGCAGGCGAATGATCTCGTAAGAGCCACTCGCAGCCGGGCGCGCGACATTGCTGGCGGTGAACAATACGCGCGTTCCCACGGGAAATTTATGCTTCAACGCCCATCTCCATCACTCAAACAGCGCCGGCCGTGCCCAGGGTCCCACTGCGACGGACCGGCTGAAAACCCGGCCTGTCCTATAGCATGCGGCCAGCCGTTTTGGCCAGCAGTATACAGGCATGGCAAACGTCCCGATCCCGCAGTGATTTCAGGACGATAGTCAGCGAACCGGCAGCCGATGATACCGCTGGAACCCAACCCTTCCGGACGGTATTGGAGCACCAGCAACCTAGACTCACCTGCGTCCCGACACCGGGCGGTTCCCGGTCGGCTGGCATTTTGGCCTAGACGGTCTCGAACCTGTCGATGAGCAGCGTCTCGGCGAGCCCGTCTCGGGTCCACTCCTGGAACGCCGGCAGCGCCATCATCGTCTCCATATAGGCCCTGGCCTCCGGCCCGACGTCGATCGCGTAAGTACGGAAACGGTGCACGACCGGCGCGTACATCGCGTCCGCCGCGCCGAAAGCGCCGAACAGGAACGGTCCCCCGGCGCCATAGCGCGCCCGGCACTCGCGCCAGATCTCCTGCACGCGCGCGACGTTGGCGAGCGCATCGGCCGACAGCGTCACGGGCCGCACCGGGCGATGCAGGTTCATGCCGCACTCTTTGCGCAGGGCCATGAAGCCGGAATGCATTTCGGCGCACACCGAACGGGCATGCGCGCGCGCCGCGACATCGTCGGGCCACAACGTCTTGTCCGGATAACGCTCGGCGACGTATTCGATGATGCTCAGCGAATCCCACACCGTAATGTCGCCATCGACCAGCACCGGCACCTTGCCGGCGCGGCTGAAGGAGAGGATCCGCTGCTTGTCCGCGGGGTTGTCGGTGTAGAGCGGAAGGACGGTCTC
Organism: Bradyrhizobium betae; assembly: GCF_008932115.1. NCBI lineage: Bacteria > Pseudomonadati > Pseudomonadota > Alphaproteobacteria > Hyphomicrobiales > Nitrobacteraceae > Bradyrhizobium > Bradyrhizobium betae. Next base: position 6,253,463 of record NZ_CP044543.1, on the reverse strand, counting down.
CTCGAACGGAATGTCGTTCGCGCGCAGCGCGAGCCAGGGCCGCAACGACCAGGACGAGTAGTTCTTGTTGCCGATCGCAAGCTTGAGCGTTGCCATGTCACCGGTCCTTCCCGAGTCCGTTTGTGCGGCTGCTTTTAGCGCCAACGCCTGCCGCCAATCAATCGTTGCCGCGACCAGCCATGCGTGGCAATCGTTGCGATGGTTGCGAGGAGAGCGACATGAGCAGGCATTGGGTCGACATCACCGCGGTCGGCTTCTTCATCGTCGAATGGCTGGTCTATGCCCTGACGCTGGAGCATTCGGCCTATGGCCGCGACAGCCTGTCGGCGCGGATGAACCGCTATCGCGAGGTCTGGGTCCGCCGTCTGCTCGACCGCGACACCCGCATGGTCGACATGCAGATCATGGCCTCGCTCCAGAACGGCACCGCCTTCTTCGCCTCCACCAGCCTGTTCGCGCTCGGCGGCGCGCTGGCGCTGCTGCACGCCACCAACGACGCCATCACCATCCTGAGCAAGCTGCCGATCGACCTCAGCACCTCGCCGGCGATGTGGGAGCTGAAATGCGTCGGCCTCGTGCTGATCTGCGTCTACGCCTTCTTCAAGTTCGCCTGGGCCTATCGCCTGTTCAACTATGTCGCGATCCTGTTCGGCGGCATGCCGCCGGCTGCCCAGCGTGACACGCCGGAGGCCGAAGCCCACGTCATCCGCACCACGCGCGTGTTCGAATCCGCCGGCCGCCACTTCAACCGCGGCCAGCGCGCGTTCTTTTTCGCGCTCGGCTATCTCGGCTGGTTCGTCAGCCCCTGGGTACTGTTCGTGACCACGGCTGCGGTGGTGGTCGTGACCTGGCGACGGCAGTTCGCCTCAAGCGCGTGGCAGGCGATGGCGCCGGTAGTGACAGCGGATGGCGAAGCGATGCGGAAGCGCGGTGCTGCTCAATGACGCCAGCTACCCGCCGAAATCCCGCGGGCTGAACGGCAGGTCCATCACTTTCCATTCCTGATACAGGTTGGCGGGCAGCATCTTGTAGGGCTGGCAGGATTCGAGCGCCCTGATCGCGGACTTCACGATGGCGACGCCCTTCGCGGACGGCGGGGCCTGGATCAGGATCGGCGGGCGCGCCAGCGTGCCGTCGGTGGCGAACACCGCACGCAGCTTGATATTGACGTTGTCGGTCGGCGAGACGCCCGCCGGGAGCTTGGCACAGCTTCTCAGGCGGCGACGAAGCTCGGCGATGATTTCAGGCGGCAGCTTGGCGGCGATCGACTCCTTTCCGTCGCCGCCGTCGTCCTTGGGAGCGTCTTTCGGCTCGGGCGGCAGTTCCGGCGGCAGACCCAGCATGACGCCATACTTGACGGTGACGTCAGGCTCCGGCGCCTGATAGGCCGGCGGCGGCGCGGCCTGTGGCTGCGACATTGCGGCGGGCGACGGCTGCTGCATCGCCTGCGGCATCGGCTGTTGCGGCGGCAATTGCGATGGCTGCGGCTGTGGCGGCGAAGGCTGCGGTTGTTGAGGCTGCGGCTGCGCGGTGGCTTCACGCTGCTGCGGTGACGGCTGCGGCTGTTTCTGCTGCGACGGTTCAGGCGATGCCTGCTGCTTCGAAGACGACGCCGCGGCCTGCTGCTTGGCCGAAGGCTTTGGCGCCGTGGCCGCCTTGTCCTTGTCGGTGAAATCCAGCTTCGGCAGCTTCAGGTCGAGGGGCGGCTCCGGCGGCTTTTCCTTCACCTTCTCCTCGGCCTTTTCTTCCGCCTTGGCCTCCTCCTGCTTGACCTGCTCCGGCGTGACGATGTCGACCGACACGGTCTCGGGCGGCGCGGCGTGAAACGGATGCACCTCGCTGATCACGATGATCAGCCCGACGAGCGTCAAATGCGCGATCGCTGACGCTGCAATGTCCGTTCGTATGATCTTCCGCAGTTCCATCGCCCGATCTTGGGTTGCCGCCGCGGTCCTACCATACCCCGGCCGCCCCTCAATCCCATTTTGGCGCGAAACCATAATCGGTGAGACGGCCCTTCGGACTGGCCAGCGCGGCGATCCGGGTCATCTCGTCGTCCGAGAGCTCGAAATCGAAGATCTCGATGTTTTCCGACAGGCGTTCGACGCGCGAGGTGCGCGGGATCGCGGCGACATTCTGTTGCACCAGCCAGCGCAGGCAGATCTGTGCCGGTGTCTTGTGGTGGGCACGGCCGATCTCGCCAAGCGTCTGGTCGGACTTGATGCGACCCCGGGCGATCGGGCTGTAGGCGACCAGCGCGAGACCGTGCTGGTCGCAGGCCGCCTTCACCTTCGCCTGGTCGAGATAGGGATGGTATTCGACCTGGTTGCAGACCAGCGGCTCCGGGCACAGCGCCACCGCCTCTTCGATGAGCGCCACCGTGAAGTTGGAGACGCCGATGTGGTGCGTCAGGCCCATGCGCTTGGCATGCGCCAGCGCGCCAAGCGTCTCCGCCAGCGGCACGTGCGAATTGGGCCAGTGCAGCAGCAGCAGGTCGACCGACGGAAGCCGCAGCCGGACGAGGCTCTCCTTGACCGAGCGCTCGAGATCGTGCGGCGTGAAATGGCTGGTCCAGACTTTGGTCGTGAGGAAGATGTCGTCGCGGCGCACGCCGGAGGCGCGCAGGCCGTCGCCGACCTCACGCTCATTCTCGTAGACCTGCGCGGTGTCGATGTGGCGATAGCCAAGCCGCAACGCCTGCTCGACCACGCGTCCGCAGGGGCGACCGGTCAGCTCCCAGGTCCCGAGCCCGATCGCCGGTATTTTTGCGCCATTGGCCTCGACGAACAGCATGAGGAATCCTCTCTGTTGTGGTCGTCCCAAGCATCATCCAGGCGTCATTATGGACCCGGCCCGTGACACTGCCAACGGACGCCGCAGCGGTCAGCCCGGATATTCAGCGCGCAATGCTAACGGGGGGTGTGCGTCAAGAGCCTTGGCGTCAGGCTTTGGCGAGCGCCTGGAACACGGTCTCCGGCGCATGCGCGATCACCGCGAGCAGCGCGCGGGCGGGTCCCCGCGGAGCGCGCTTGCCCTGCTCCCAGTTGCGGATGGTCTCGACCGGAACGCCGAGTTTTGCCGCGAACTCCATCTGGGTGAGGCAGGCACGGCGGCGCAGATCGCGCACCGCGAGCGGGCTGGCATCGGCCGGCGCTGCGGTGGCCGCAGGCTGGATTGGAAACTCCTGCCCATCCCGCAGCTCGACAACCCGTCCGTCAGCCTTCAGCCGCACACGCATGCTCATTCCCCCAAGCGCGGACGATGATGCGGCAGGTCGCTTAAGTTCGGATTAAAGATGATGGCGGCCGTGCCCCGGACGCGGCGCAGCGCTTCTTCAGCGGTGCGCTGCAGAGCCGGGGCCCACGTCGCCGCAGTACCGTGCCGCTTTCTGGGTCCCGGTCCTGCGCAGCAACGCCAAGAGCGTTGCAGCGCGCCCGGGACACGAGGAGAGCGTTCCGCTCCCGCCCCTTACCTCAACCCGAACCACAACGTGGCGATGCCGAGGAAGGAGAAGAAGCCGACCACGTCGGTCACCGTGGTGACGAAGGTGCCGGAGGCCACCGCCGGGTCGGCCCTGACGCGTTCGAGCGCCATCGGAATCAAGATGCCGCCGAGCGCGCCGGCGACGAGGTTGACGATGATCGCAAGCCCGATGACGATGCCGAGGCCCGCGATCTTGAACCAGGCCACCGCCGCGATGCCGGTGATCACGGCGAAGGCCAGTCCGTTGACGAGGCCGACCATGCCTTCGCGCATCACCACGCGCCAGGCGTTGGAGGAGCCGAGCTCGCGGGTCGCCAGCGCCCGCACCGCGACCGTCATGGTCTGGGTCGCGGCATTGCCGCCCTGGCTCGCCACGATCGGCGCCAGCACGGCGAGTGCGACCATCTTCTCGAGCTGGCCCTCGAACAGGCCGAGCACGGAGGATGCCAGGAACGCGGTGGCGAGATTGACCAGCAGCCAGTTGAACCGCGCGCGGGCGATGGTGAAAACGGTGTCGGAAAGCTCTTCGTCGCTGTTGACGCCGCCGAGCGCCTTGAGGTCCTCGTCCGCCTCTTCCTCGATCACGTCGACGACGTCGTCGACGGTGATGACGCCGACGAGCCGATCCTGGGTGTCGAGCACCGGCGCTGCGACGAGATTGTACTTGCCGAACATGCGCGCCACCTCCTCCTGGTCCTCCAGGACGGAGACGCGGCGGCGGTCCTCGTCGGTGAGCTCGGCGAGCGGCACCGGACGGCGGGCGCGGAGCAGGACGTCGAGCGAGACCGCGCCCTGCCAATGCCGATCCTTGTCGACGACATAGATCTCGTAGAAGCGATCGGGCAGATCCGGCGTGTCGCGCATGTAGTCGATCGCCTGCCCCACGGTGAAATCCTGGGGCACCGCGATGAACTCCGTCTGCATCCGGCGGCCGGCCGAATTCTCCGGATAAAGCAGGCTGCGCTCGAGCGCGACGCGCTCCTGCAGAGGCAACTTTTCGAGGATCTCCTCCTGCTCGTCCTCGTCGAGGGTTTCCAGCAGTTCGACGGCGTCGTCGGATTCGAGCTCGCGGACGCCCTCGGCCACCGTCTCCGGCGGCAGCTCGTCGAGGATCTCCTCGCGGACGGCCTCGTCGACTTCGTTCAGTGCCGAGAAGTCGAAGTCGGTGCCCGTGAGCTCGACCAGGCGGACACGGTCGTCGGGCGCAAGAGCGCCGATCAGATCGCCGAGATCGGCCTCGTGCAGTTCGGCGACGCAGGCGCGCAGCGAGGCGCTGTCGCCGGCCTCGATCGCACGGGCAATTTCCTCGACGAATTCGTGACGAATTTCGCCGTCTTCATTGCGCATCGGCACGTGGTCGAGTACCGAGGCCTCGGCGGATGAGGCACCGTCCATATGTTCATCCATGGCGCGCCTCGCCGTTTGACAGGTTGGAACGGGTGGTCTGAGCTGATGGTTCAGGCAATACCCACAAGGCAACAGCCAGCGCAATGACAAAGATGCTTCGACTGAGCTGGACCTCGATCGCGGCGGGCGCGGTCCTTTCGGCCGTCGCCGGCATCGCGTCGGCGGGGGCCGCGGACTGTCCGCGCAAGGACGCATTGGGAACCTCGCGGGTCCTGAGCGTCGATGCGAAGACCACGCCGCGCGTGGGCTTGAAGAGCTTTCCACAGACGCTGGCGCTCGCCGATCACGAGGTCGTGCTGACCTTCGACGACGGCCCGCATCCGCCGACGACGTCGAAGGTGCTGGCGGCGCTGGCGCAGGAATGCGTGCGCGCGACCTTCTTCCTGATCGGCCTGCACGCCTCCGAGCACCCCGACATGGTCAAGCGCATCGCGCGCGAGGGCCACACCATCGGCCACCACACATTCTCGCATCCGTTCATGGCGCGGATCCCGTTCGACAAGGCGAAGAGCGAGATCGACCGCGGCATCGCGGCCGACGAGATGGCGCTGAAGGGCGTCTCGACGACGACGCCCTCGACGCCGTTCTTCCGCTTCCCCTATTTCGAGTCGACGCAGGCCGAGCTCGACCTGCTGCAATCGCGCGGCATCGTCGTGTTCGGCGCCGACCTCTGGGCCAGCGACTGGAACGAGATGACGCCGGAGCAGGAACTGAAGCTCGTCACCGAGCGCCTCGCCGCCGCCGGCAAGGGCATCATCCTCTTCCACGACCCCAAGGCGCGCACGGCGGCGATCATGCCCGCCTTCCTGCGATACCTCAGGGACAACGGCTTTCGCGTGGTTCACGTGGTCCCGGCCGGCGCATCGCAGAAGAACGCCGACGCACGTTGATGCCGGAATGTCACGCCGGCGCAAAATGGGGTGATTTGGGCCCTATTAACGATCTGTTCATGCTACGCCATGCAAACATGGACGGGATATTGCGCCTGAACCTTTCTTAGGCGTCTCCGACCACCTAATGGCGGCAATCGCGTACGAGGGCAGACGGGGTACATGATCGGAAGTAGCGTTGTTGTTCGGACGCGATCGTGGATCGTCCTCTGTCTCGGATTGCTGACCGTCGGCGCACCGGCGGCGCTTGCGGGGGAATGCCCCGGCCATCCGGACGCGCTCGGGACGTCCCGTACGCTCGTCGTCGATCCGCGCGAGCATCCGCGCATCGGCACGATGCAGTACCGCGAGACGCTGCCGCTGAAGGACCACGAGGTCGTGCTGACCTTCGACGACGGTCCGCTGCCGAAATATTCCAACCAGATCCTCAAGATGCTCGACGACGAGTGCATCAAGGCGACCTTCTTCATCATCGGCGGCCAGGCCAAGGCGAACCCGGAAGGCGTGCGCAAGCTGGTGGCGGCGGGCCACACCGTCGGCACCCACAGCATGAACCATCCGCTGACGTTCGACCGGATGCCGATCGAGAAGGCCGAAGCCGAGATCAACGGCGGCATCGAGTGGACGTCGGCCGCGATGACCGATCCGTCGAAGCAGCTCGCGCCGTTCTTCCGCATTCCCGGCCTGATGCGCGCCGATGGCGTCGAGAACCACCTGATCTCGCGCGGCATCCAGGTCTGGAGCGCCGACTTCCCGGCCGACGACTGGCGGCATGTGTCGTCCGACCGCGTGTACCAGCTTGCGATCCAGCGGCTGGAGGCCAAGGGCAAAGGCATCCTGCTGCTGCACGACATCCAGGCCCGCACGGTGGCGGCGCTGCCGAAGATCATCCGCGACCTCAAGGCGCGCGGCTATCGCATCGTGCATGTGGTGCCGGCGACCGCCGAGCTGCCGGCGACGCCGACCACACCGGTGGAATGGCTGCTGCATCCGCCGACCGAGACCGTGCCGATCGCGCGCTGGCCGGCCATACCGAATTTCGTGTTCACCCAGACCCCGACGCTTCCGGCGCCCAGCCTCGCCGATCTCAACGCACAGGCCGAGCACCAGCCGCTGCTGCCGCGCAAGACGATTGCGCAGGCGAATGTCGCGGCCACCCTGCCCGTGCCGGGCCGCGACCTGTTTGCGATCCCGGAAGGCTCGATCGAAGTGTTGCTGTCGACGACCTTGTCGCGGCGCGCCGCAACGCGGATGGCGATGGCGGCCGAGACGCCGCGTGCGGCCAAGGGCAAGGCCGGCAAGCTACACGGCTCCCGGAGCGCTCACGCTGCCCACGGCGCGCCAAAGCATGCCGCGCAGGCCGGGAGCACGGCTTCCAAGAGCGCGTCACCGAAGAGTGCCGCCCCCAAGAGCGCCGCGGCGCACCCGACCCGCGTGGCGAGCCTGAAGAAGCGCGCGCCGTAAGCTTTACTGCCGCATGATGTTGGCGACGCAGAGCAGTACGATCAGCGCCAGGAAGAACAGGTCCATATAGGACTTCAGCTCGCCGTCCCGCCGCAGCCGGGCGACGTCGGCCACCACCTGCTTGCGCGCGTTGGTTCCGCCCGAGCCGTCGTTGATCGGCCCCTGCAGACGCTTCGTCTCGGCCTCCAGCTTCTCGATCTTCTGGAAGAAGTAGAACGCGCGCAACGTCGAGGCCGCGCGCATGCCGGCATAGACCAGCACCAGGATCGCGATGATCGCCCGGTTCTGATACTTCTCCATGAAGTTGAGGCTGAAATAGACCATCGCCATGAATGCGAAGTTGGTCACGAAGCGGTAGACGAAGCTTAGAAAGACCATGCTGGCTCCAGCCTTGAACGGTATGACCGTCTGGCTTTTTGGAATTCAGGATCGGGGATTGCAGGCCGGGACAGCCGGCTTGCAGGTTGCGCGAGGCCCGTCTACGCCAACTTTGTTTCAACAAAGATACGATCGCCCGCGCAATTGGCGCCTTTTAGCCACGCACCGCCATAATGCAAGCCCGCCGGCCATGATCCTGGTCGCGACCGTATTCCACCGCCGCTGCGCAATGGAGATTTGGCGGGAGCTAAGGTACACTGGTCCAGCCGCCGGATGTGGGGTCTGCCGATGCCGAAAAAGGGAATCACGGGCCACGACGACTGGGTCTTGACCGAAGCCCTCGCGACCGCGCTGGTCGCGCTGGAGCAGCTCGACCCGAAGCACCAGCCGTGCGCGCATATGGACGACATCCGCAAGATGCTGGCGAGCGGCAAGGAGCCGGCAGCGGTGAGCCTGCACCTCGCCCAGGCCAAATGCCGCCTGTTTCCGGAGTCGGATCCGCTGGAGATCTACCGGGAATACGGGATCGGCGAGGAATATGGCTGAGCGGGCCCGCCTGGGTCACCGGATCCCCGGGGCTAGTTTGCCGACGTCTTGAGCAACGGGCATTCGCTCTGGCTCAGAGGGAGAAAGGCGTCATCGGCGGAAATCATCTCGACGACATTGTAGTAATCCCAGGGGGTCTTGAGGTCCTCGGGCTTCTTGACCTCGACCAGATAGAAATCGTGCACCAGCTTGTTGTCGGCGCGCAGCCGTGCGCCCCGCGCGTAGAAATCGTCCACCGGCATGGCGCGCATTTTCTCGAGCACCGCGTTGGTCTCGTCCGTCCCAGCCGCAGCGGTCGCCTTTAGATACTGCAGCACGGCGGAGTAGACGGCGGCCTGCGGCGCGGTCGGCATCGCCTTGTGGAGCTTGTAGAACCTCTGGCCGAACGCGCGAGTCTCCTCGTTGAGGCCCCAATACCAGGCCGTGACGGTCGTCAGCCCCTTCGCCGTTTCGACGCCCATGGCGTGCACGTCGGTCAGGAACATCAGCTCGGCGACCGGCTTCTGCGACCCCACGTTCATTCCGAACTCGTGCCATTGCTTCATCACGGTCACCAGCTGTTCACCGGCATTGGCAAAGGCGACGACCTTGGCCTTCGAGGCCTGGGCTTGCAGCAGGAACGAGCCGTAATCGGCGTTTCCGAGCGGATGAAAGACGGCACCAAGCGACTTTGCCTTTCCTTCCGCAAGAACACGCTGGGACACCTCCACCATGTTGCGTCCAAACGCGTAGTCGGCCGCGATGAAGAACCAGCTGTCGTAGCCTTGTGACACCAGCCTGCGAACCGATCCGGAGACGAGGTTGTAATTGTCGTGCAACCACATCAGGCCGGTGCGTGAACATTGCTTGCCGCCGATCTCGGTGGTGCCGACCGCCGAGTAGATGACGATCTTGTTCTTGTCCCGCGCGATCGACTGGATGGCGAGCGCCACCGCCGAATTGCCGACGTCGGCGACCATGTCGACGCCGTCAACGTCGAACCACCTGCGGACAAGTTGGGCCCCGATATCCGGCTTGTTCTGATGGTCAGCGAAGACGATCTCCACCTTGATGTCGGGGATTTCCCTCTGAAAATCCTCAACGGCCAACCTTGCGGCGACGACGGAGCCTGGGCCGGAATTGTCCGACAATGGACCGGACTGATCATTGACGATGCCGATCTTGATGACCCCGCCGGAGAAGTCGGCAGCCGCGCTCCGCTCGGCGAGCGCGACCGGAGCCCGCCGTGTCCGGCGAGCCGGCCGCGAACGGTGGGGCGGGATTGTATTCCATGCGGAGCTGAATCATCTCCGCTGCTGCACGGCCTCTCAACATCGAGACCAGGGTGAGCGCGAAGTCGATGCCGGCGGTGATGCCGCCGCCGGTGACCCGATTGCGGTCGATGCAGACCCTCTCGTGCGACACCGACGCCCCGAAGAACGGCAATGCGCCGGTGGCCGTCCAGTGCGTGGCCGCGCGATAGCCCTGCAACAGACCGGCTGCACCGAGCACGAGCGAGCCGGTGCAGACCGAGGTGACGTATTGGGCGACCTTCTCCTGCCTGCGCAGAAACGCCAGGACGTCCTCGTCGAGCATCAGCTCATCGGTCCCGTAGCCGCCCGGAACGCAGATCACGTCGAGCTGCGGGCAATCGGCGAAGGTGATCGTCGGCGTCAGCGTAATCACGGAATCGCTCGGCACGGGTTCGATGCGTTTCCAGATCAGCATCGCGCTTGACGGTTGCAGCGTGCCATGTTGGCCTAGGCTGCGGAAAAGGCGTAATTCCCTCATTTTTGGACGCGTCCATGATCGGCTTCCTGATCTTTCCCGAATTCCAGTTGCTGGACGCGGCCGGCCCGATCTCGGTGTTCGAGATCGCCAGACGTCACGCACCGGACGCGCCGCAAATCATCACGATCGCCGCCAAGGCAGGCGCGGTGCGCAGCTCGTCGGGCACCGAGATGCTGGCGCGCAACCTGCGCGCGGCCAGCGCCGTCACGACGCTCTTCGTGGCGGGCGGAGAAGGCGTCGAGGCCGCGGCGCGCTGCAAGACGACGATCGCGTTCATCCGCAGACTCGCCAGGCGTGGCGTGCGTATCGCCAGCGTTTGCAACGGGGCCTATCTGCTCGCCGAGGCGGGCCTGCTGGACGGCCGCTGCGCGACCACGCACTGGTGCTGCGCGCGCGACTTCACCGGACGCTACCCCAATGTCAGGCTCGAGCCGGACCAGATCTTCATACGGGATGATCGGGTGTGGACGTCGGCCGGCATCACCGCCGGAATCGATCTTGCGCTCGCCATGATCGCCGAGGACCACGGCGAGGAGATCTCACAGGCAACCGCCCGGCAATTGGTCCTCTATCATCGCCGCGGCGGCGGGCAATCGCAGTTCTCGACCTTGCTCGAGCTCAAGACGCCGAACGGCCGCTTCGGTGGCCTGTTGTCCTGGATGCGCGAGAATCTGGATGTGCAGCTCACGGTCGACGCACTTGCCGAGCGGGCGGGGTTGAGCTCGCGGCATTTCGTCCGTTCCTTCATCGCCGAAACCGGCTCCACGCCGTCCAAGGCGCTGGAGCGATTACGGGTCGAGGTCGCGCGCGAGCGGGTACAGTCGTCGGGCGAGGCGATCGAGCGCGTCGCGCAATCCACCGGCTTTCGGGATCCCGAGCGGATGCGCCGGGCCTTCATCCGCGCCTTCGGTCATCCGCCGCAGTCGCTGCGGCGGTCGGCGCGGAGTGCGTGACAGAGGACGAATCGAGAGAAACATCCGTGAGCCGGGGGAGATGGCGGCCTCGATCGGGCCTGGGCTCGCCGACCTCGTGCAGCGCACACCGCCAGATCGGAGACAAGGCAACGCCGGTCCCGGGCAAAAGTTGGAAAACTGAGGGATATCAATGCCAATATTGGCTTTTGGTGCGCTCGGAGGGACTCGAACCCCCACGATTTTACTCACTGCCACCTCAAGGCAGCGCGTCTACCAATTCCGCCACGAGCGCTTTGGGGATGCCGGCTTAAGGCTTGAGGCCTGCCGGATCAACGGCGCCGATCTAACAAATCCATCAGAGGGGTACAAGCCTGCAAAGGCCCCGAATTCCACAAGCTTGGCAGGAAAGTTCAGCCCTCCTGCCCGGATCGGCCCGATCGGGTGCCGAGCCCTGCCCATCCTGCAGCTACCGCGTGCCCCGGCCGCTACCGCGTGCCCCGGCCGCTACCGCGTGCCGGTCGTGCGCGGCAGCATCTGCTTGACCTCGACCGCGATGCGGTTGCGATCGACCAGCACGACGCCGGAGGCGACGGGGAGATTGTTGGCCAAAACCTTCACCTCGTCGGCCTCGGTTGCGTCCAGCTCGATGATGGCGCCGCGGGAAAGACGTAATACTTGATGGATCGGCATGGTGGTCGTCCCGAGGACGACCATGAGATCCACGGTGACTTTATCGAGTGTCGGCACTGTCATGACCACCGCAACTGGAGACTGGCATTTGCACCTGCGATCATCACCACGTTATGGTTAGCCAATGGTTAATTCGCCTCCAAACCCCCGCCAAGACCAGCGCCAAGACCCTCGCGAAGACTTGGATTTGACGTCGTTTTCCGCCACGGACGGCGCCCCCGTCGAATGGCGGATCTCGGACTCGCCGGTGCCTTATCCGGACGCCGTGGCCGCGATGGAGGCCCGAGTCGCGGAGATCGCGGCGGGCGAGGCGCCGGAACTGGTCTGGCTGCTCGAACACCCCCCGCTCTACACCTCCGGCACCTCGGGCAAGGCGTCCGACTTGCTCGATCCCCGCTTCCCGACCTTTGCGACGGGACGCGGCGGCCAGCTCACCTATCACGGGCCCGGCCAGCGGGTGGCTTACATCATGCTGGACCTCAAGCGGCGCCGGCCGGACGTGCGGGCCTATGTCGCGAGCCTGGAGGAATTGATCCTGCGCACGCTCGCGGCCTTCAACGTCCGCGCCGAGCGGCGCGAGGACCGGGTCGGCGTCTGGGTGAAGCGACCCGACAAGGGCGCAGAGCACGAGGACAAGATCGCGGCGATCGGCGTGCGGCTGAAGCGCTGGGTCTCGTTCCACGGCATCGCCATCAATGTCGAGCCGGAGCTTTCCCATTTCGCAGGCATCGTGCCCTGCGGCGTCGCCGATCCCCGCTACGGCGTGACGTCGCTGGTCGACCTCGGCCAGCTCGTGGCCATGGCCGATGTCGATATCGCGCTCCGGCAGGCGTTCGAGGAGCTGTTCGGGCCGACGCGTGCACTGCTGCCGGAAGCCGCAGTGTAGCTTTTTTCTGTTCGAGCCTGACCGCGCGTTCTCCGCTCGCCGCGGAATCGGCTATGCTTGTTTCAGGTGTCGCCCACGCCTCCCCCCTCCGCCGGGAAAGTACAGATCATGCCGGGCGATGCGATCATCGGACCGACTGTTCGAGCGCCAAGGCATAAGGAGGGATTGCGCTTTCTGCTCGCAATGGGAGGTTCTGACGATGAGACTGTCTGCACCGATCTATCATCTCAAGCGCAAGGCCAAGCGCCTGTCGCGCGAAGAAAGCATCCCGCTCCACGATGCGCTCGACCGCATCGCCAATGCGGAAGGGTTTTCCGCATGGAGCATGCTCGCCGCGAAAGCCGCCGCAGTGACGCCGGCCAGCCGGCTGTTTCCGCAATTTCGGCCGGGTGATCTGGTGCTGGTCGGGGCGCGCCCCGGCCACGGCAAGACGCTGATGAGCCTCGAGCTTGCGGTGGAGGCCATGAAGTCCGGCCATCGCGCCGCGTTCTTCTCGCTCGAATACACCGAGAAAGACGTGCTGGATCGCTTCCGGGCGATCGGCGCCAACCCGGCGGAGTACGATAAGCTGTTCGAGGTCGATTGCTCCGACGCGATCAGCGCCGATCACGTCGTCAAGCAGATGGCCGCAGCTCCCCGCGGCACGGTCGTGGTGATCGACTATCTGCAACTGCTCGACCAGAGACGGGAAAATCCGGACCTGACCGTTCAGGTGCGCGCGTTGAAATCGTTCGCACGCGACAAGGGGTTGATCGTGGTCTTCATCTCGCAAATCGACCGGTCCTATGATCCCTCGATCAAGCCCTGCCCCGACCTCGACGATGTCAGGCTGCCCAACCCGCTTGATCTGAAGCTGTTCGACAAGACGTGCTTCCTGAACAACGCCGAAGTTCAGTTCCGGGTGGCGAGCTGACGATCGGGCCGCGGGCGAGATGGCTTGCCCGCGGCCTTCCGGCTTCACGCCGCCTGCAGCGCAACCTCGAGCTTACCGGCGATGTAGCGGCGCTCCTGGGTCAGGCCGCCAAAGCCATAGGCATCGCCCTTGACCTCGTCGACATGGAGGTAGGTTTCGGGATGCAGCGGGCCGATGATGTCGGCCATCCGCTTGAACATCGCGGCGAGATAGGCCGCCTTCTCGTCCTTGGTATTGGTGCCTTCGGTGACGTGGATGTCGATCCAGTAGCTGGCGAGCTTCTGCTCGGCGAGCGACTGGCCGCCGGCGAACCAGTCGCTCGCATCCACAGGCTTCACGATGATGGCCGTCACCCTGGGATCCTTGTGCAGGATTTTTGCGGTGAGCTCGGACACGGCGCTCGCGATGTCGGCCTTCAACGATGGCGACTGACGGGACGAGGCATAGGACACGGTGATCAGCGGCATGGTCGTTCTCCTCAAGATGCGGCGCGGTGTTCGCGCGGCGTTGGAGAGAAGCTAGACCTTCCGCCGTCATTTTGGTATCTTATCTATATTGATACCAGTGATAATGAACGGTTATGGCAACCACACTCGACATCGCCACCATCAAGGCCTTCCTGCTGGTCGCCGACCTCCAGAGCTTTACCCGCGCCGCGGAAGCGCTCGGCACCACGCAGGCGGCGGTCAGTCTCAAGCTGCAGCGGCTGGAGACCTTGCTCGGCAGGCGCCTCGTCGAGCGTTCGCCGCGCGCGGTCCGGCTCACCGCCGACGGCGCCGCCTTCCTCGATCGCGCCAGAGCGCTGATCGAGGCGCATGACCGCGCGCTGTCGGACGAAGCAGCGGCCGCGCAATCGCTCTCGCTCGGCATCTCCGACCATGCCGCGGGCCCCGAGCTGGTGCCGCTGCTCGAACGGCTGCATGCGATGTCGGCGAACCTCACCCTCGCCGTCACCATCGGCTTCTCGCGCGAGATGCAGGACGCCTATGACGCAGGCCGGCTCGATGCGGTGATCGTCCGCCAGGAAGGCAGCCGACGCGGCGGCGAGAAGCTGACGGAGGACGAATTCGGCTGGTTCGCGTCACGACGCCTCGCCCTGCCGAAGGGCGAAGCGCTGCCGCTCGCGACACTCGCCCCGCCGTGCGGCGTGCGCGCCATCGCCGTGCGCGCGCTCGACAAGGCCGGTATCGCCTGGCGCGAGCGTTTTGTCGGCGGCGGCGTCACGGCGGTGGCGGCGGCGGCTTTTGCCGGACTCGCGATCGCGCCGCTGGCGCGGCGGATCGCACCGGCGGGTCTGATCGACATCGGGCCCGCCCACAAGCTGCCCAACCTCGGCAGCTCGAAAGTGATGCTGCACTCGAAGGTCAGCGATCCCGCAAAACTCGCAGCGCTGCGAACCATTGCGGCCACCTTCAAGAGTATAGCGGCGTGAGGCCCCGCGCTTGGGATCAGGACCGGCGGTTAAGCTGCCAGATCCCTCTACCCGCTGTATACCGCTGCACGGAATTGCCCAAAAATCCTTCAGCCGACGGGAACCAAACGGACCTTGCTGCGTTTGCCCCGATCGAGGCGGGGTCCCGGAATGGTTAAAAAGCTTAGTCAACAGAGAGACTTGTTCGAAAGCGAACGGAGTTTCCGACTGTTGGTTGAAGGCGTGGTCGATTACGCGCTCTACATGCTCGATCCCTCCGGAATCGTCACGAGCTGGAATATCGGCGGCGAGCGCATCAAGGGCTATTCGTCCGAGGAGATCGTCGGACAGCATTTCTCCCGCTTCTACACCGAGACCGACCGCGCCAACGGCAGGCCCGCCCGCGCTCTTGGGATCGCCCGGGACCAGGGCCGCTACGAGGAGGAAGGCTGGCGCGTCCGCAAGGACGGCACCTTCTTCTGGGCCAGCGTCGTGATCGACCCGATCTACGAGGACGACACCATCGTCGGCTTTGCCAAGATCACCCGCGACATCACCGAGCGCCGAAACACGCAACTCAAGCTCGAGGCGATGCAGACGCAACTCGCGGAGTCGCAGAAGTTCGATGCGCTGGGCCAACTCACCGGCGGGGTCGCCCACGACTTCAATAACCTCCTGATGATCATCAGCGGCAGTCTTCACATCCTGAAAAAGGGGGCAACTGACGACGCCAAGCTTCAGCGCGCAATTTCGGCGATCGAGACCGCGACCAAGCGCGGTGCCGCGCTGACCAGCCAGCTTCTCACATTCGCTCGGCGGCAGAGCGTCAATCCACAGGCCATCGACCTTGCGGACCGTATCTCGGCGATCCGCGAGGTTCTCGACGCCGGCGTCGGCAGCTCCATCCGGCTCGCTTTCGACATCGACGAGGATGTCTGGCCGATCAGGACCGACGCCTCCGAGCTCGAGACGGCGCTGCTTAATCTCGCCATCAATGCCCGCGACGCGATGCCGGACGGCGGCGCCGTGACGGTCAGCGCGCGCAACGTCGTGCTGCACGAGACACGGCTGACCGGCGAGTTCGTCGCGATCGACATCGCCGACACCGGGCTCGGCATTCCCTCCGACGTCGTCGACAAGATCTTCGAACCGTTCTTCACGACCAAGCCGATCGGCAAGGGCACCGGCCTCGGCCTTTCGCAGGTGCACGGCTTCGCGCATCAGGCCGGTGGCACCGTGAAGGTCGCAAGCGAGCTCGGCAAGGGCACGACCTTCACCGTCCTGTTGCCGCGCGGGACGGATACGCCGACGAGGGCGATAGCGGAGGCCACACCGTTCCGCGGCAGCGGCACGGTGCTGCTGGTGGAAGACAATCCGGACGTCGCGGTCGTCAGCATCGGGCTGCTCGAGCAGCTCGGCTACCGTGTCCGCCGCGTCCCCGACGCCGAGTCGGCATTGCGCGAGCTCGAGCACAACGGCGTCGACTTCGTGTTCTCCGACATCGTCATGCCCGGCAAGATGGACGGTCTCGGCCTCGCCCATCATTTGCGCCAGATCCACCCCGGCCTGCCGATCCTGCTCGCCACCGGCTACAGCGAGGCCGCCGCCGACGTGCGCGGCGACTTCCCGATCCTGCGCAAGCCCTATGAGATCCACGAGCTGAGCGAGGCCATCGCGAAGTTGCCGCGGTGATTGTTGGACGCACCAACCTCCACGGCGTCATGGCCGGGCTTGTCCCGGCCATCCACGGCTAGCCGCGTCGCACGAAGAACGTGGATGCCCGGGACAAGCCCGGGCATGACGAACTCTTACAGACCATCACCACCGTAAGATCCTACACCGTCGGCAACACCGAGAACGCTTCCCCTGCCCGGCGCAGGTTCAGCTCGTCCACGCTCGCCGTCTCGCTGGTGACGCTGTCCACGCGCGAGGACGGCGGTCCGTGGCGGCACAAGGCGACCATGTCGGCGACGTGGTTCGGCGGACCCGCGAACAGCGCTTCCACGCCGCCGTCGCGGCGGTTGCGGACCCAGCCTTCCAGCCCGCACGTCGTGGCCTGATACTCGACCCAGGCCCTGTAGCCGACGCCCTGGACGCGGCCGCGGATCATGACCTGGAGAATCGCATGGCTCATTTTTTCAGCCCGAGCACAGCGGCGCTGCGTGCCTTGACGTCGACCTCGCGCATGACGCGGTTGGTCAGTTCCGCCGAGGGCAATCCCTTGAGCGCCTTCGGCGGCGTGCCTTCACGTAGTGCCTTCTGCGTCTCGTAGACGGCCTGCATGGCCGCCGCGATGGGGGCATGGCCCTGGAGCGCGATGCGCACGCGTTGACTGGAAAGATAGTCGAGCGCGTTCATGTCCTCCGGCGCGCCGCCCAGCACGATCGGCAGGCGCGTCGCCGCCGCGATCGCCTCGAGCTCGGCGCGTGATTTGATGCCGGTGAAGAACAGCGCATCGACACCGGTCGCCTCATAGGCCCTGGCGCGGCGGATCGTATCCTCGATCGAAGTGATGGAGGCAGCTCCAGTGCGACCCATGATGACCAGCGAGGGATCACCACGACCGTCGAGCGCGGCTTTCATCTTGCCGACGCCCTCCTCCAGAGAGATCAGTTGCGCCTTCGCTTCGCCAAAGCCGGCCGGCAGCAGCGTGTCCTCGATGGTGAGGCCGGCAGCACCCGCGGTCTCCAGCTCCTGCACGGTCCGGCGCACATTGAGCGCATTGCCGTAGCCGTGATCGGCATCGACCAGCACAGGCAGGCTTGCGGCACGCGACATCCGCCGCATCTGCTCGGCCAGCTCCGTAAGCGTGATCAGCGTGATGTCGGGATCGCCGAGCACCGCGAGCGAGGCCACCGAGCCGCCGAACATGCCGAGGGGAAAACCGAGATCCTCGGCGATGCGGATCGAGATCGCGTCATAGACCGAGCCGGGATGGACGCAAGTCCCGCCTGACAGGATTGAGCGCAGCTTCTCGCGGCGGGAACGGAAGGCCATGGCGTTGTCTCGGTTGGGTCACAGCGGCCGCAACATACTCCGTCATTGCGGCGCTGGGGGAGGCAGGCCGCCTCCCCATCCACGCGCTTACGCAAATTCCAAGATCAGCGCGTCCACCGCGAGCGTCGCGCCCGCGCTGGCGTGGATCTTCTTCACGGTGCCGTCCTGCTCGGCGCGGAGCACGTTCTGCATCTTCATCGCTTCGACCACTGCGAGCGTCTCGCCGGCCTTGACCTCCTGCCCCTCGGTCACCGCGATCGAGACGATGAGCCCGGGCATCGGGCACAGCAGCTTCTTGCCGGTGTCGGAGGCCGTCGTCACCGGCATCAGCCGGGCGGACGCGGCTTCCGCTTCGGTCCAGACATAGACCGGGACCTCGACGCCCTGATGGGCGAGGCGGATGCCGTTGGCGATCGGACGTGCCTGCACCGCGACGACGTGGTCGTCGATGGTGCCCTGCCAGACCGGATCGCCGGGCTTCCAGGCCGACTGCAACAGATGCGCGTTGCCGGCCTTGCCTTCGGCGTCAATGAAACGGATCGCGATCGCGTCGCCCTCGCGGGCGACCTCGAGCAAGATCTCCTGGCGGTCGAGCCAGACCGCGCGGCGCCGCTCGCGCTGCACGACACGGCCGCCCATTTGGCCGGAGATCTGCCGCTTGCGCTCGCCGAGCACGTGATCGATGGCAGCGCCGACCGCCGCGATGCGCCGCGCGACCTCGCCTTCCGGCACGCGCACGGCAAAGCCCTTGGGGAATTCCTCGGCGATGAAGCCGGTCGACAGATTGCCCTCGCGCCAGCGCGGATGGTGCATCAGCGCGGACAGGAACGGGATGTTGTGCCTGATGCCGTCGACATAAAACGAGTCCAGCGCGGTCGCCTGCGCTTCGATAGCCGCGGCGCGCGACGGCGCATGGGTGACGAGCTTGGCGATCATCGGATCGTAATGGATCGAGATCTCGCCGCCTTCCTGCACGCCGGTGTCGTTGCGGACGGTGATGCCGTCCTTGCTGACTTCCGCCGGCGGGCGGTATTTCACCAGGCGCCCGATCGAGGGCAGGAAGTTGCGGAAGGGATCCTCGGCGTAGAGGCGGGATTCCACCGCCCAACCGGTCAGCTGGACGTCCTTCTGCGTGAGCGCGAGCTTCTCGCCGGCGGCCACGCGGATCATCTGCTCGACGAGGTCGACGCCGGTGACGAGCTCGGTGACGGGATGTTCGACCTGGAGGCGCGTGTTCATCTCGAGGAAGTAGAAGCTCTTGTCCTGGCCCGCGACGAACTCGACCGTGCCGGCGGAATCGTAATTCACGGCCTTGGCCAGCGCGACGGCCTGCTCGCCCATCTTGCGGCGGGTCGTTTCGTCGAGCAGCGGCGACGGCGCCTCCTCGATGACCTTCTGGTTGCGGCGCTGGATCGAGCATTCGCGCTCGCCGAGATAGATGACGTTGCCGTGCTTGTCGCCCAGCACCTGGATCTCGATGTGGCGGGGATCGACGATGAACTTTTCGACGAAGACGCGGTCGTCGCCGAACGAGGCTTTCGCTTCCGCCTTGGCGAGATTGAACCCCTCGGCGACCTCGGCTGTCGAATGCGCGATGCGCATGCCCTTGCCGCCACCGCCGGCGGAGGCCTTGATCATCACGGGATAGCCGATCTCGTCGGCGATCTTGACCGCGTGCTTGTCGTCCTCGATGACGCCGAGATAGCCCGGCACGGTCGAGACCTTGGCCTTGGCGGCGGCCTTCTTGGATTCGATCTTGTCGCCCATCGCGGCGATCGCACCCGGGTTCGGGCCGATGAAGACGATGCCGGCCGCTTCAAGGGCGCGCGGAAATGCCTCGCGCTCGGACAGGAAGCCGTAGCCGGGATGCACCGCCTCGGCGCCCGTCTTGCGGCAGGCCTCGACGATCTTCTCGATCACCAGATAGCTCTCGGCCGCGGCGGGCGGACCGATCAGCACGGCCTCATCGGCCATCTCGACATGGAGCGCATCGCGGTCGGCCTCGGAATAGACCGCAACCGTCTGAATTCCCATGCGGCGCGCGGTCTTGATGACCCGGCAGGCGATTTCGCCGCGATTGGCGATCAGGATCTTCTTGAACATGCTTTTCTTGAATCTCGACCTTGGGCGGGACCCTTCCCTGGCCGCTGGGGCCGTTCGGACGGGCCGTGTGCCCTCCGTGGTACATCAAAATAGGCCGGAGGCAACGGTCTAAATCCGGCTCCTCTGGCGTACCAGCGCAAGACCGAAGCCTGCCCGGCAAGCCCTTGGGCGGCTTACGCCTTCCCGGGCTTGGGCAGGTCCGTTGACGTGGCCTTGGACGTTTCCTTGGACGTTTCCCTGGACGTGCCCTTGGCCACGTCCCGGACCAGGCTATGGATGAAGCCCAGTTTGGCGACCACGGCCGGCGACAGGATAAAGGGGTAAAGGTCGCGCATACCCATGGCGCGGTTGACGCTGTTCATGGCGAAGGTGAAGGGCAGCCATGCGTTGACGATCGCCTCGACGTCCCGGGCCTCATAGGGGTTGAAACGAATGCGCGTCGTCAACTCCCCGTCGCGGTCGACCTTGGGGCGCACCTCCATGCCGAACTCCGAGGCCATCTCCAGGGTATCGACGATGTGGAGGTAGTGCGCCCAGGTTTCGGCGAAATCTTCCCAGGGGTGGGTCGTGGCGTAGGCCGAGACGTAGTTCTGCTGCCAGTCCGCCGGCGCGCCTTCGGCATAATGGCGCTGCAAGGCCTGGCCGTAATCGACCGAATCGTCGCCGAACACGGCGCGGCATTGGTCCAGCTTGCCGCCGTCACGCACCAGCACATCCCAGAAATAGTGTCCGACCTCGTGGCGGAAATGCCCGAGCAGCGTCCGGTAGGGCTCCCCCATCTCCAGCCTGCGCCGCTCGCGCTCGATACCGTCCGTCTCGGTGAGCGCGATCGTGATCAGGCCATTGTCATGGCCGGTCAGGATCTTCTGTCCGCTGCTCGGATCGTCAGCGAGGAAGTTGAAGATGAGGCCGTGCTCGGCATCTTCCTGCCGGGTCCGGAGCGGCAGCTTCCAGCGGATCAGGGAATAGAACAGACGGTGCTTCGCCACCTCCAGCTCGCGCCAGCCGGCGAGCTGCGCGGGGTCGGAGAGGTCAGGCACGATGCCGTTATGGCGGCAGGCGCGGCAATAGCCGGTGCTGTCGTCCGCGTCGGTCAGCCAGTTGCAGGAATCGTACTCCGCGTTCCGGCACAGCATCCGCCCCCTGCCCTTGTCGGCAAGCGTACCCCAGCCCGCCCCGTCGGGCTCGAGCGCCGACATCGTCTCCCGCTCCGGCAGGAAGGCGACCCGGTGGCCGCAGCGTTCGCAGGCGCGGTTCTCGAAATAGAGGACATTGCCGCAGGACTGGCAGACAAAGAGCTTCAAGATTTAGCCTCTTCGGACACAGAGTTTTATCAATGAGAGTTGTGGCGCCTCGCAAAGACGCGTCCGCGGACGCGTCGTTCCAATCTTTGGAACAAATATCCAGACCCGGCGTTGGCTGACCGTACTTTACCGCGTTCAGGCTGGCCGCGGGCCTTTCCGACAATTCATTCCCCTTTGAGCAATGGCTATCACGCTTCGTCTGTGTGAATATCGCTCCGGCACGTGCGCTCCCGCATCACAACGGCCGACGCCTTGAACGATTCTTCGCCCGACACCATCGCCGCCGAAAGGCTGCGCCAGCACCTCGAGGAAATCGCGCGTGAGCGCGACAACGCCTACCGCGCGCTCCAGGAGCGCGAGGCCGAGCTGGCGCGCATCCAGCGCATCGGCAGGGTCGGCGGTCTCGAGGTCGATTTCCGCGAGGGCTTCAAGAACCGCCGCTCGCCCGAATATTTGATGCTCCATGGGCTGCCTCCGGAAGCCACCGACGAGACGCACGAGGACTGGGTCAACCGCATCCACCCTGACGACCGCGACGCGACGGTCAAGCATTTCCTCGAGGCGCTGGCGGGGACCAGCGAGGACTACACGGCCGAATACCGCATCATCCGCCCGAGCGATGGCGAGACCCGCTGGATCCGCGTCGTCGCCAAGATCGAGCGCGGCAGCGACCGGCGCGCCATCCGACTCGTGGGCGCCCATATCGATATCACCGACCAGATGCTGGTGCGCGAGACGCTGCGCGAGAGCGAGGAACGTTTCCGGCTGATCGCCGACAGCGCGCCGGTGCCGATCTGGGTCACCAAGCTCGACCGCACGCGCTCCTTCGCCAACCAGGCCTATGTCGACTTCGTCGGCCTGCCCTACGACGAAGCCATCGCCTTCGACTGGCGCAAGGTGTTGCATCCCGACGACCTGCCGCATGTGCTGCAGCAGTCCGTCCAGGGCGAAGCCTCGCTGAAACCGTTCGTGCTGGAGGCGCGCTACAAGGACGCCCACGGCGAGTGGCGCTGGCTGCGCTCGGAATCGCAGCCGCGCTGGGACCCGACCGGCAAGCATATCGGCTTCATCGGCGTCGCCCACGACATCACCGCCGCCAAGCAGGCCGAGATCGAGCTGCGCCAGCTCAACGAGACGCTGGAGGAACGCATCGCCGAGCGCACCGCCGAGCTCGAATCCAACGAGGCGCGGCTGCACGCGATCCTGGGAACCAGCAACCAGTACCAGGGCCTGGTCAATCTCAAGGGCGAACTGCTCTATGCCAACAAGACCGCGCTCGACGGCATCAAGGCGAGCTCCGCCGATGTGATCGGCAAGCCGTTCTGGGACACGCCCTGGTTCAGGACCACCGAGGGCATGAGCGCGACCGTGCGCGAGGCCTTCGACACCGTGCTGAAAGGCGAAGCGGTGCGGATGGAGATACGACTGCGGCTTCCAGTCGGCGAGCGCGATTTCGAGTTCGGCATGCGCCCGGTGCTCGATCGCCACGGCAACATCACCGGCGCGGTCCCGGAACTGGTCGACATCACCGAACGCCGCCGCGGCGAGGAAGCGCTGCGCCAGTCTCAGAAGATGGAGGCGATCGGCCAGCTCACCGGCGGCGTCGCCCACGATTTCAACAACCTCCTCACCATCATCCGTTCGGCGACCGACTTCCTGCGTCGGCGCGAGCTGCCGGAGGAGCGCCGCCGCCGCTATGTCGACGCCATCTCCGACACCGTCGAGCGCGCCTCCAAGCTGACCGCGCAGCTGCTGGCTTTCGCGCGCCGGCAGCCCCTGAAGCCGCAGATCTTCAACGTCGGCACCCAGGTCGAGGGCGTGGCGCAGCTGGTCCGCCCGCTGGTCGGTGGCCGCATCGAAATCGTCGTCGAGATCGACGATGCCGATTGCTTCACCGTCGCGGACATCGCGCAATTCGAGACCGCGCTGATCAACCTCGCCATCAACGCCCGCGACGCCATGGACGGCGAAGGCTGCCTGACCATCGCCGTGCGCAAGGTCGAGGGCATCCCGGGCCTTCGCGCGCAGTCGGCGCGCGGCGGCGACTATGTCGCGATCTCCGTCACCGATACCGGTAGCGGCATCGCGCCGGAAAACATCGACGCCATCTTCGAGCCGTTCTTCACCACCAAGGAAGTCGGCAAGGGCACCGGCCTTGGCCTCAGCCAGGCGTTCGGTTTCGCCAAGCAGTCCGAGGGCGACATCGCGGTCACGAGCACGCAAGGCAAGGGCGCGACCTTCACCATCTACCTGCCGCAAGCGCACAGCCCTGCCGCGGAGAAGGAAGCCGCGGCGCTGACCAGCGAGGCCGCAACGACAGGGCGCGGTTATCGCGTGCTGGTGGTCGAGGACAATGACGATGTCGGCCAGTTTTCGACCGAACTGCTGGAAGATCTCGGCTATGTCGTCCGCCGCGTCGCCAACGCCAATGCCGCGCTCGCCATCCTCAGCGAAGACGAATTCGCCGTCGACCTCGTCTTCTCCGACGTCATCATGCCCGGCATGAACGGCGTCGAGCTCGCCGGCATCATCCGCGAGCGCTATCCGGGTCTCCCCGTGGTGCTCACCTCCGGCTACAGCAACGTGCTTGCCGAAAACGCCCATCGCGGCTTCGAGCTGATCCAGAAGCCGTATTCGGTGGAGTCGCTGTCACGCATCCTGCGCAAGGCGATCAGCGAGAAACTGTCGGTGGCAAGGTGAGTGTGAGTCACGCACTCCGCTGTCGTCCCGGACAAGCGCCGCGAAGCGGCGCGCCGATCCGGGATCCATAACCACAGGATCGTGTTTGGCGAAGAACGACGACGTATGTGCCCGAAGATGGATTCCGCGGTATGGGTCCCGGATCTGCGCTTCGCTTGTCCGGGACGACAGCGGAGTGCGAACGACCAGATGAAGGCAACACAGCCATGAAACCCGCCCTCTTCTCCGCCTGGCAGAGCTGGGCGCTGCTCTCGGCCTGCTTTGCGGCGCTCACCGCGATCTTCGCCAAGGTGGGCGTCGAGAACATCAATCCGGATCTGGCCACCTTCATCCGCACCATCGTGGTGCTGATCGCCTTCGCGGTGCTGCTATTCTTCACCGGCCAGTTCGCGGTGCCCTCGGCGGTCTCGTCAAGGACCTGGCTGTTCCTGGTGCTGTCGGGGCTTGCGACCGGCGCATCCTGGCTGTGCTATTTTCGCGCGCTGAAGCTCGGTCCCGCCACGCTGGTGGCGCCGATCGACAAGCTCAGCGTCGTGCTGGTCGCCGTGTTCGCTTTCGCCTTTCTCGGCGAGCGTCCGACCACGCAGGGCTGGGTCGGGATCGCCATGATCGGCGCCGGGGCGGTGCTGCTCGCGGTGAAGTTCTGAGGCGCCGATCAAGAAGTTGCGCGTTTGAACTGCATGCGTTCGCTTCGCTCTCGATTGCTCGCCCTCTGGATCATGCTGGTCGCATCCGGCGTCGCCACCGGCTATCTGCTGTTTGAATCCTTCCAGCAGACGGCCAACGCCCGGCTCGCCCGGTCCGAAGAACTGGTGGCGCGCGCCTGCCGCGACCTCGCCGACCGCTATCAGTTCTTCGTGGTGGGTTGGACCGGCGAACCGATCGACGATCAGTTGAAGCAGCAACTGACAACCGTCACCCGGACTGCGCTGGCAGACGCTCCCGGCGTCGAAGGCGGCGTCTGGCAGGCCGACGAGGGCTCCCTCGCCTACGCTTTTCCGACCTATGAAGGCACCGGACCGAAGACCGACCTTCCCTCGGCCGAGCTCAACACCATCCGCGATGTCAATGCCGAGGCACTGCGATCGGGGCGCGCTGCCTCGATCCGGCAGCCCGGCCGGTCCCAGGTGCTGATCGTTCACGCCTGCCCCTTGCGCGGTCCGCTGGCGGGGGTCACCGGATGGACCATGACGCGGGCCTTCGCGGCGGAAGGACCCGCGTACAATCAGCTTCTCGCGGGTCTTGCTGTGCTTGCGCTGACCATCTTCGGTTCGGCGGCATGGCTCGCACGCGTGCTTTATGTCTGGTCGCGCAAGATCAACCAGATCGAAACTGCCCTCGACGACAGCCGGGAAAGCGCGATCGATCTGCCGCGGCTGGCGCAGACCGGAGCGCCCGAGTTGGACCGCCTGGTCGATGCGCTCAACAGCACCGGTGAGCGCCTGTCGCTCGAGCGGCGTCGCGCTGCTGCTGCAGAGCGGCTCGCAGCGCTCGGTCGCATGTCGGCTGGTCTCGCCCACGAAATCCGCAACCCCATCGCCGCCATGCGGCTGAAGGCG
Source organism: Bradyrhizobium betae (assembly GCF_008932115.1). Taxonomy (NCBI): domain Bacteria; kingdom Pseudomonadati; phylum Pseudomonadota; class Alphaproteobacteria; order Hyphomicrobiales; family Nitrobacteraceae; genus Bradyrhizobium; species Bradyrhizobium betae. Next base: position 6,228,048 of record NZ_CP044543.1, on the reverse strand, counting down.
GAGAACGCGCTGGCCGTTGCCGACGGCTCACGCAGCGAAGCGGCGCTGAACGCCATTCTCCAGCAGGTCGACCGGCTCGACACCCTGTTGCGCGACCTCCTGGAGATGACGCAGGCCCGCGAGCCCAGGATGGCGGAGGTCGATCTTGAGACGTTCCTTGCGCGAACGGTCGAGAGCCATCGCGACCTCGCTTCTTCCAGGGGCATCGCGCTCACCGCGGGGACCGGGCCCGCATCCTCGCCGTTGCCGCAACTGGATCCGTCCCAGATGCAGCGTGCGCTCGACAATTTGATCATCAACGCCATCCAGAACACCCCGGCCGGCGGGACGATCGCCGTGGACGCAGGCCGGCGGGACGGCAGCCTGCTGCTGCGGGTGGCAGACACCGGCCCAGGCATTGCCGACGAGGTACGGGAGCGCCTGTTCGAGCCGTTCGTCACCGGACGCGCCGACGGCACTGGCCTCGGACTTGCCATCGTTCGCGAAATCGCACGACATCATCATGGCAATGTTCGCCTGCTCCGGGACGTCGGCGGCGCGATTTTCGAGATCGAAGTGCCATGGCGACAGTCCTGATCGTCGACGACGACGCGGCGCTGCGCGAGGGTCTCGCCGAAGCGCTCGCCGATCTCGGCCATTCGCCTCGCCTCGCTGCGTCTGGCCGCGAGGGTCTGGCCGCGCTCGACGGCGAGGTCGACGTCGTGTTGCTCGATCTGCGCATGCCGGGCGGCATGGATGGAATCGAGGTGCTTCGCCGGATAAGAACGCGAACCGACGCACCGCCTGTCGTGGTGTTGACGGCCTTCGCCAGCGCCGCCAACACGATCGAGGCGATGCGCCTCGGCGCCTTCGATCACCTCAGCAAGCCGAATTGCCCGAAACGCGGCAAATCGCGGATGGCGGTCCGCGCCCGCGGGGGAAGACAGCGGCGTCCGCATCCGCTATCGCTGCCGAATGAATCCGTATCCCGAGGACTGATCGTGCCGTCTGACGCCATCTGGGCCTGGAGCATCATCGTCGCCGCGACCGCAGGCGTCATCATCCGCCCTTTTCGCTTCCCGGAGGCGATCTGGGCCGTGCTCGGCGCCGCGGCGCTCGTGCTGCTCGGATTCCTGCCGTGGCAGGAAGCGCTTGTCGGCATCGAGAAAGGCGTCGACGTCTATCTCTTCCTGATCGGCATGATGCTGATCGCCGAACTGGCGCGGCTCGAAGGCCTGTTCGATTATCTGGCCGCGCTCGCGGTCGAATATGCGGCCGGCTCACCGCAGCGGCTGTTCCTGCTGATCTACATCGTCGGCACGGTGGTGACGGTGCTGCTCTCGAACGATGCCACCGCGATCGTGCTGACGCCCGCCGTCTACGCCGCGACGCGCGCCGCCGGCGCCAAGCCGCTGCCTTATCTGTTCGTCTGCGCCTTCATCGCCAACGCCGCGAGCTTCGTGCTGCCGATCTCCAATCCGGCCAATCTCGTCGTGTTCGGCGCCCGCATGCCGCAGCTGACCGAATGGCTACGCCTGTTCGCACTGCCGTCGGCGGCCTCGATCCTGCTGACCTACATCGTGCTGCGCCTCACCCAGCACCGCGCGCTCAAGGAAGAGACCATCGCGCGCAGCGTGCCGCATCCCAAACTCGGGCGCGGCGGCAAGTTGACCGCGCTCGGCATCGTCGCCATCGGCGTCGTGCTGGTCACGGCCTCCGCGCTCGACAAGCAGCTCGGCCTGCCGACCTTCATTTGCGGCGTGGCGACGGCAGCGATCGTGCTGCTCATCAGCCGGCAATCGCCGCTGCCCGTGCTGCGGGGCGTGTCCTGGAGCGTGCTGCCGCTGGTCGGCGGCCTCTTCGTCATGGTGGAGACGCTGGTGAAGACCGGCGTGATCGGGCAGCTCAGCGCGCTGCTGCACCAGGCGGTCGCGCAATCCGTGACGAAGGCGGCCTGGAGCGTCGGCCTCGCCACCGCGATCGCCGACAACATCGCCAACAATCTGCCCGTCGGCCTCGTCGCTGGCTCCGTCGCCGCCAGCGATCATCTGCCCGCGCCTGTCGTCAGCGCCATCCTGATCGGCGTCGATCTCGGACCCAATCTGTCGGTGACAGGCTCGCTCGCTACCATCCTGTGGCTGGTCGCGCTGCGGCGAGAGAAGATCGAGGTCGGCGCCTGGCCGTTCCTCAAGCTCGGCATGCTGGTGACGCCGCCCGCCTTGATCGGCGCACTGGCCGCCGCAATCCGGTAACCGCGCGCAATTTGCGGCGCATCAATGTCGCCGGCTGCGGCGGGCCTATACTTCAACTTGTCGCGCACTAATACGGCGCGGCAAGGAGGTCCATCATGCAGATCCAGTCAAAGGCATTGCCGCAGAGCTTCTCCCTGCGCCGCTCGATTCAGAGCCTCACCGCACCTGAGCAAGGCCGCGCGGAGACGTCCCATCCCCTGCTGATCGTCTCGGTCGTCGTGCTGCTGGCCCTGTTCGCGATCGTGCAAGTCGATCTGCACAGCGCCCAGCTTCAGGCCATCGGCCTGCTCAGCCATGGCACCGGGATCGATCCCGTCTTCCTGAGCCCGTAGCGGAAAGAACCGATCGCGGCCGTGGCGGCCGCGACCGGGTATCTTGCATCGTCAGTCGTTCTCGTAGCCGTAGACTTCCGGCAGGATGAAGATTGCGGCGAGCAATCCGATCAGCGGGAAGATCGCGACCATCAGCGTGGCATTGGCCTGCCCGATGGCGGCGAACACCGTCGGGAACAGGAAGATCGCCAGGAACGACGGCAGCTTCACGAACATGTAGGCGAAGCCGCTGGCGGTGCCGCGGTACTTCGGCTTGGCGACCATGGTCGGGATCGTCATGCAGTTCGACGCGTCCCAGTAATGGCCCCACAACATCGCGGCCGCCGCGAAAGGCAGCAGGATCTTGTTGTCGGTGTAGAGCGCGAACGCCGCGACCAGCAGCGAGACCAGCACGATCGAGAAGCCCGCGATCGAGATGCCACGGTGGCCGATCTTGGGCGTCAGCAGCGGACCGACCCAGCCCGACAGCGCGGCGAAGGAGAATAGCGCCATCGTCACCAGATTGATGCCCAGAATGCTCGACACGCCGACCATGACAAAGAGCACCGGCAGATAGAATGCGAAGGTCGAGAACTCGCTGGCTTGCACGAAGCAGGCGATCCAGCCGTAAATCGTGGCGCGCCAGCGGATCGGATCCTTCCTGAGATCGGCGATGAAGGCGCTGGTAGAGACCTTCGGCATCACCACGTCCTGATCCGGCAGCATGGCGAGATCGTCGTTGAACATTTCGCGCGCGACCTTCTTGGCCTCGCGGTAGCGTCCCTTCTGCACCAGCCACACCGCCGTCTCCGGCACGTCGTGACGCATGATCAGGATGATCAGCGCCGGCACCGCGCCGAGGCCGAGCGTCACGCGCCACAGCATCTCGTGGTTCATGTCGATCAGGAGGAAGATCACGATGACGCCGATGGTGAGGACTTCACCGACCGCGAACATGAACTGCCAGCGGTTGCCCATGACCTCGCGCTCACCCTTGGCCATGGATTCCATGATGTAGGTGTAGCCGGTCGAGATGTCCGAGCCGAGCGGGATGCCGAGCAGGAAGCGGATCACGATCAGCCAGGTCACGTTCGGCACGAAGGCCTGCGCCAGCGCCAGCACGATGAACATCACCATCGTCACCAGGAACATCACGCGGCGGCCGATCTTGTCGGACAGCCAGCCGCCGAGCAGCGCGCCGATCAGGGCGCCGCCCTGCGTACCGGCGGCGGCAAGGCCCAACATCAAGGGATCGGGATTGTACTGCTCCTTGATGAAGATCAGCACGAAGGCGATCGAATAGAGGTCCCAGGCCTCGACCAGGATCGAGGCCATCATCAGCCAGCCGACCTTGTTGCCCTTTGGACTGTAGTTGGTGATGAGGTAGCGGACCGCGGCTTCGCTCGCGGTCGGTTGTGGCATGGCCATCGTCGACATTTTCTTGGGTCCTTTCTTCCAAACTTGCTACGCGTCGAGCAGCGGTTCGATGCTGCAATCGAGCAGGCGCGGATCGATCCCTGCCTCCATGCCCGTGAACATCTGGTCCATGTACTCGATCAGCGCATCGCTCGCCTTCACGGCGTCCTCGACATGGCGGCCGGCGACCGCACTGAGGATGGCGAGGTGGCGATCGATCGTGCCTGACAGCTCGGCCTGTCCCGGCATGAAGCGGTGGTGGATGTAGCCGATGCGGCGGTACAGCGTGTGCAGCGGCCGCAGCGTGTGCACCAGGAAGGGTTCGCCGGCTGCTTCCAGCACCAGTGCGTCGATGCGGCGATCGATGCTGTTGAACTCGTCGAGGGTCAGGCTGCCGCGGCGCTCGCGCAAGACACGCTCGATGTGCAGCGCCTGATTGCGATGCGAGAGGCTGGCGCGATCGGCCGCAAGCCGGACGACGAAGCGCTCCATGTCGCGGCGCAACGCCAGCAGCATGCGTTCGCGGGCGAGATCGATCGGCGCGATGTGCAGGCCGTGACGCGGACGGATGATGATGAGCGTGTCGGCGGAGAGACGATTGACGGCGTGATGCACCGGCGTGCGCCCGAAGCCGGTGATGTGCTGCAACTCCAGCATCGTCATGAATTGTCCGGGCTTGAGCTCGCAGTGGACCAGCAGCTCTTCGATCTTCTGATAGGCCAGCTCGAAGAAATTGAGCCGGTTGCGCCGCGAGGGCTTGCCCTCGCCGTCGTCGTCGTTTCTCACCACCTCGAGCGCGCGCTTGCGCTTTGCCATGTCGTTCTCTCCCGTCAGCCCGCGCTCTCGTTGCTGGATGGCGCCCTATTTGTCGCAGCCTTAAAACATGTTGTGATATATTACAAGCAGAGGTAAGACTTCCGCGCCATCTGCAACATGTTGCAGTGCAAAACGAGACGACGGGCGCGAGGCGCCTGTGACGGGAGGAACATTGCCGTGAAGATCACGTCGATCGAGACGCTGCGTACCGAGGAATTCTCCAACGTCATTTGGGTTCGCGTTCACACCGACACAGGCATGATCGGTCTCGGCGAAACCTTCTACGGCGCAGGCGCGGTCGAAGCGCAGATCCACGACACCTTTGCCGGCCGCCTGCTCGGCCGCAATCCCCTGCATATCGAAGCCATCCATCGCGACATGCTGAACCTGCCGATGGCGCAGTCATCGACCGGCGTCGAATATCGCGCGGCCTCCGCGATCGACATCGCGCTGTGGGACCTGTTCGGCAAGGTCTGCAATCAACCGGTGCACCAGATGCTCGGCGGCCTCTGCCGCGACAAGCAGCGCATCTACAACACCTGCGCCGGCACGCAATATGTCCGCTCGACCAATATCAGCCCGGTCGCCAACTGGAATCTCGGCGCCTCCAAGGGGCCGTATGAAGACCTCGACGGCTTCATGAACCACGCCGATGCACTGGCCGAAAGCCTGCTGGAAAGCGGCATCTCCGCGATGAAGATCTGGCCGTTCGATCCGGCGGCCCAGGAGAACAAGGGACTCTACATCACCGCCGCGCAGATGAAGCAGGCGCTCGAGCCGTTCGAAAAGATCCGCAAGGCCGTCGGCGACAGGATGGAGATCATGGTCGAGCTCCATTCGCTCTGGAACCTGCCGACCGCCAAGCAGATCGCGCGCGCGATCGAGCCCTACAAGCCGACCTGGTACGAAGATCCGATCCGCATGAACTCGCCGCAGGCGCTGGCCGAATATGCGCGCTCGACCGACGTCTGGGTCTGCGCCAGCGAGACGCTGGGCTCGCGCTTCCCCTACAAGGACATGCTCGACCGCGACGCCATGCATGTTGTGATGGCCGATCTGTGCTGGACCGGCGGCCTCACCGAAGGCCGCAAGATCGCAGCGATGGCCGAGACCTATCACCGGCCGTTCGCGCCGCACGATTGCATCGGCCCGATCGGCTTCATCGCCGCCATCCACATGTCGTTCAGCCAGCCCAACACGCTGATCCAGGAATCGGTGCGCGCCTTCTACAAGGGCTGGTACAATGAACTCGTGACCACGATGCCGACGATCAAGGACGGTTTTGTCTATCCGATGGAAGGACCCGGCCTCGGCGTCGACCTCCTGCCCGCGGTGTTCGATCGCAGCGATCTCACCGTGCGCCGTTCCAACGTCTGAGGATTATTTGAGATGAGCACCGCTTTGTTCGACCTCTCCGGCCGCACCGCACTCGTCACCGGCTCCTCCCGCGGCCTCGGCCGCGCCATTGCCGAGGGTATGGCCAAGGCCGGAGCGAAGATCATCATCAACGGCGTCGATCCCAAGCGTGTCGAGCAGGCCGTTGCCGAGTTTCGTGCCGCCGGCCATCAGGCCGAAGGCGCCGCGTTCAACGTCACGGACGAGCCCGCGATCGTCGCCGCGTTCGACGACTTCGACAAGAAGGGCATTGCCGTCGACATTCTCGTCAACAATGCCGGCATCCAGCATCGCAAGCCGCTGGTCGAATTCACCACCGACGAATGGCGCAAGGTGATCGAAACCAATCTCACCAGCGCCTTCGTGATCGGCCGCGAGGCGGCCAAGCGCATGATCCCGCGCAAGCACGGCAAGATCATCAATATCGGCTCGCTCGGCAGCGAGCTCGCGCGCCCCACCATCGCGCCCTACACCGCCGCCAAGGGCGGCATCAAGAACCTGACCCGCTCGATGGCGGTGGAATGGGCCCAGCACGGCATCACGGCCAATGCGATCGGCCCCGGCTACATGCTCACCGACATGAACGAGGCGCTGGTCAACAACACCGAGTTCAACACCTGGCTGATGGGCCGCATCCCCAGCAAGCGCTGGGGCAAGCCGGACGAGCTGGTCGGCGCGGCGATCTTCCTCGCGTCGGACGCCTCGACCTATGTCAACGGCCAGATCATCTATGTCGACGGCGGCATGATCGCCGCGATGTAATCGCGAACAAGGAGCGAACCATGCGCGCCGTCGTCATCCACGCCCCGAAGGATTTGCGGATCGACAGCTACCCCGATCCGGCACCCGGCCCGGGCGAGGTCCGCGTTAGAATCGCCAATGGCGGCATCTGCGGCTCCGACCTGCACTACTACCACCATGGCGGCTTCGGCGTCGTCCGCATCCAGCAGCCGATGGCGCTGGGGCACGAGATCGCCGGCGTCGTCGCGGCCGTCGGTGACGGCGTCACCAGCGTCAGTGCGGGCACGCGCGTTGCGGTCAATCCGAGCAAGCCGTGCGGCCAATGCCTGCATTGCCAGGAGGGCATGCGCAACCAGTGCCTCGACATGCGCTTCCTCGGCAGCGCGATGCGGTTTCCCCATGTGCAAGGCGGCTTTCGCGAATACGTCACCGTTGATGCGACGCAGGCCGTGCCGATCTCCGACAAGCTCTCGCTGGCCGAAGCCGCGGTCGCCGAGCCGCTCGCGGTGTGCCTGCATGCCGGCAAGCAGGCCGGCCCCCTGCTCGGCAAGCGCGTGCTGATCACCGGCTGCGGCCCGATCGGTGCGCTGATGATTCTGGTGTCGCGCTTCGGCGGTGCCGCCGAGATCGTGGTGACCGATGTCGCCGATGCGCCGCTCGCCGTCGCCAGGAAGCTCGGCGCCACGCACGCGATCAATGTCGCGACCGACGCCGCCGCGCTCGATCCATGGCGCGCCGGCAAGGGCGTGTTCGACACGCTGTTCGAAGCCTCCGGCAACCAGGCCGCGCTCCGCACCGCGCTCGACGTGCTGCGGCCCGGCGCGACGCTGGTGCAGCTCGGCCTCGGCGGCGAGATGACGCTGCCGATCAATTCCATCGTCGCCAAGGAATTGCAGCTGCGCGGCACCTTCCGCTTCGATCCCGAGTTCGAGCTCGCGGTGCGGCTGATGGGCGAAGGCCTGATCGACGTGAAGCCGCTGATCACGGCGACGATGCCGTTCGAGAACGCGGTCGCGGCGTTCGAGCTTGCCAGCGACCGCTCGCAGTCGATGAAGGTGCAGCTGACGTTCTGAGCCAAGTCGGCGCTACTTGCTCTCGACCAGCCGTTCGCTGACCAGCCGCACGGCGCCGCGCTTCCACGAATAGTCCGCGCCAAGGCGCAGGCCGCTGTCGCCGCGCGCCAGCACCGCGCCGGTCCTGGCATCTCGCACCTGGAAGCCGAGCGTGTATTCGGTGCGGCTGACCCGCCGCACCACGCCGATCAGCGACTGGTCCGCGCCGAGCTTCTGCGCGATCGCCGTCTCACAGCCACCGCAGTCGCGCAAGACGCGCGCCTTGGTCGCCTCGCCGCCGACCTCGACGATGCGATAGCGGCCCGACTGGCCGAGCGCTTCGCGCACGCTGGTGGTGACTTCGGCCAGGTATGACGCATCCGACGCAGCTGAAGCGCCCACCGAAGCGGCGGTGGTGTCCTCGAGCTCGAATTCGAACACCGCCAGCGCCACCGGTGCGGGTGTGGCGAGCGCAGCCATGATTTCGCGCGACACGAACATCTCGGCGCGCTCCCAGGATTCATCATTGTCGCCGCGGAAGGTATAGAGCTTGTCCATCACCAGCTTCCTGGCGCCGACGTCGATCACGGCGACCTTGGCCCATTGCACCAGGGTGCTCGTCTTCTGGATGCCGCCGATGACCTTGAACGCCGCACCGTCCTGAGCCGACGCCACGGGCCGGTAGCGGCCGTCCGCGCCGATATCCCGCCTGAGCGCGGCCATGAACGCGGACAGCCGCCGCTCGTGGGCGGCGGTCTGGTTGGCCGGCTCGGCCGACGTATCGGTATAGCTGAAGTCGTCGATGGCAACGCCGATGGCGGCCTCGGCCCCCGCCGGGGAATACGCCGCCGGGAGGACGAAGAGGAGAAGCGCAGGGAGGATCGACCGGGAGAGCTGCATGAACGGGCCTCGCATGACGGAGCGGCCCCGCATATCTGGACCATGGCTTTGCGTCATGCAGCCGTGCCCGTCCCGGCGAGCGCCGGGAAAATTTCACGACGCTGCACCGCGGCATGGCGTAGCGCTTTCCGCCGCTTCCGTTCTGCCGTCTAATGCGGAGGCGACAAACCCGTTCGCAGCAGGTGCCCGCCGATGTGGAACCGCCCGAGATTCGATCTCAAGGTCCGTCTGACGCTACGCGTGGCCGCCATATCGGCCGCCTGCTTCGCCGTGATATCAGCCTATTTCCTTGTCACGGCTGACCGCGCGGCGCATGCGCGGATCGACGGCATCGCCGCCATCGTGGCCAAGACGCTGGAGCTGCAACAGGGCAAGATCCAGTGGGTGGCGAGCCCGCGCTCGGACTTCCCGAACCTCGACCCGGTTTCAGCCTACGTGATGACGCCCGGGCTGTGCCTGGCATTTCGCGGCACCAGCGGCGACATGCTGCAGCGGTTCTGCAGTGGCGCGCCCAATCCTGCGGACCTGCCGCCGCAGGCTTTCGCGGCCTTCTATCGCGGCATGTTCGACCCCGGCCGCGAGGCGGCGAGGCCCGTGGTCGTGCGCGGCGCGAAGCTCGGCGACGTCGTGGTCTCGGTCGATCCGGCCGTGCAGACGGCGGAGGCCTGGCACGAGGCCGGCCGCTTGATGATCGCGCTGGCGATCGCGTTGCCGCTGTTGTGCGCACTGGTCTATGCCGTGCTCGCCCGCGCGCTGCGCCCGACCCGCATGATCCGCCACGGCCTCGAACGGATCGCCGCCAACGATCTCAGCGCGCGGCTGCCGCCGTTCGATCTCGCCGAGTTGTCCGCCGTCCGCGACGTCTTCAACCATCTCGCCGAAAGCCTCGACACAGCGCTTGCCGAGCGCGCCGAGCTGACGCGGAAGCTGATCGCACTGCAGGACGAGGAGCGCCGCCATCTCGCGCGCGAGCTGCACGACGAGTTTGGCCAGTCGCTGGCAGCGATCCGTGCGCTGGCCTCATCCGCCCGGACCACAGCGGCGCAGGAGTGCCCTTCCCTGCTCTCTGAATGCGACGGCATCGCGCGGACCGCAACCGGGATGATGGAGACGCTGCGTGGCACGCTGTTCCGGCTGCGCCCGCCCGACGTCGAGGAACTCGGACTTGTCGCCAGCCTCGAAGGCCTCGTTGCAGGCTGGAACGGGCGCAGCCGCGGCGAGACGCGTTTTTCGATCCGGTTCGACGGCGCGTTCGAGACCCTGCCGGCCGCGATCAGCGACAACCTGTACCGCATCGTGCAGGAAGCCCTCACCAACGCCGCCAAGCATGCCGGCGCCACGCGGGTCAGCCTCGAAGTGACGATGCGGGCCGGCGAGATCGCGCTCGCGATCGACGATGACGGACGTTCAAACGACCCCGTCGCCAAATCCGGAATGGGCCTGCTCGGCATGCGCGAGCGCGTCGCGGCCTTGCGCGGCCGGTTGAGCTTTGAGACCGGCCCGGGCGGCGGCTCCGCACTGCGCGTCGTCATTCCGATCTCGGCCAACGATCAGCCGGTGCTGGAGCGCGCGGCATGAGCGCGGCCGACGCGACGATCCTGCTGGTCGACGACCACTCCGTCGTCCGCGAGGGTTATCGCTCGGTGCTTCAGAAGCAGCCGGGCCTTCGCGTCATCGCCGAAGCCGCCGACGGCGCCGAAGCCTATCGCCTGTTCAAGTCCGAGGCGCCCGACCTCGTCATCATGGATCTGAGCATGCCCGGGATCGGCGGCATCGAGGCCGTCAGGCGCATCCGGCAATGGGACAAGGCGGCAAGGATCCTGGTCTTCACCATGCACCAGAATGCCGGATTCGCCGTGCAGGCGATCCGCGCCGGCGCAAGGGGTTATGTCACCAAGATGAGCCCGCCGGAGACGCTGGTGCGCGCGGTGATGGACGTGCTCGCCGGCAGGATCGCCATCAGCCCCGACATCGACCACGAGCTTGCGCTCAGCCGCCTTGCGGGCGAGAGCTCGGCCGCCGACGTGCTCACGCCGCGCGAGTTCGAGGTGCTGCGGCTGCTGCTGGCCGAGAAGACGACCGACGAGATCGCCGAGACCCTCCACGTCAGCCCGAAGACGGTGGCGAATTTGCATTCGCTGATCAAGGACAAGCTCGGCGTCGGCTCCGACATCGAGCTGGTCCGGCTGGCGCTGCGTCAGGGACTGTTGACGCAGGTCGATCTCGGCGAGGCCTGATCGCTTCGCAGCCGCAGATCATTCGCGCGCAACGACCGCGTCGAGCCAGGCGCAGTTGAGCGGCGGCACGCGCGGATCGGCGACGCGGACACCGCGCGCGGCCGCATCCAGCCGCATGTCGCGCAGGCGTTTGCGCTGCTCTTCGGGCATGTGAAGCCGCTCGTGGCCCCACAGCGACGGCCCGTCAAAAGTCTCGTGCGGCTGCCAGGTCTCGGGATCGATCACGCGCGCACCCCAGCCATACTCGATGAAAAAACCCGACGGCGTGTTCACGTAGAACGACGTCATGTGATCGTTGGTGTGCCGGCCCAGCGTATAGGCAATGCGGCCGTCGTCCATCTGCGCGAGGTCGTAGCCCTGCCCGACATCGTCGAGGCTGCCGAGCTCGACCATGAAATGGTGCAGCGCCTTTCGTCCCGAGCCGACCATCGCAAAGCTGTGGTGCCGGCCGTTGACGTGGAAGAAATAAAGCCCATAGGGCTTCAGGCCGAAGTCGGAGACGTGGAAGCCGAGCACATCGCGGTAGAACGGCAGCAGCGGCTCGACGTCCTCGACGTTGAGCACGACATGGCCCATGCCGAGCGCGCCGGTGCGAAAACCCGAGATCGGCCGTCCCGGCTTGAAGGGTTCGCTCGCGAGCTCCGGCTTGCAGAAGGCCTCGAGCCGGTTGCCGGCGGGGTCCGCGAACCCGATCAGTTCGGCGACATGGCGCTCGTCGGCGAGCGCACGCGAGCCGCGCGTCACCTTCACGCCGTGGCTTTCCAGGCGGCCGGCGAGACGGTCGAGCTCGGCGGTCGAGGGCACTTCCCATCCCATCACCGCGAGCCCGGCATCGCTGCTGCCGTCGACGATCAACCGCTGCTTGCGATCGTCCATGCGGAACGCGCGCATCTTGCCGCCACGATCGACCTGCTGCATGCCGAGCAGTCCGGTCGCCATCCGGCCCCACTGATCGAGCTGGGTCGAGTTGATCCCGACATAGCCGAGCGCGGTGATTTCCATCGAACTCCTCCCAAGGAATCGCATTAAGGCATCGCATCCGCTGCAGTGCGGCGAACTTGATACCAACCGCGCACGCTCCTACGGTGGCCTCCGCAATCGCTTCGCGTTTGCAACGACGATAGTCGCGAGGCGACGCGGCACAAGGGAGGAAATGCGAAGTGTCCAAGGAGCGGACGCGTGCCGATCGGCCGCGGCAGTCGGAGGGCGTCCGCGCCTTCAAGCGCGGGCTGGACGTGCTGCAGGAGGTCAACCGCTCCGGCGGCATCCGCGCCGGCGACGTCGCCCGCGCGCTCGACCTGCCCCGCCCGACCGTCTACCGCCTGCTCGAAACGCTGGAGGAACTCGGTTATGTCGCGCGCAGCGCCAGCGACGATCGCTTTCGCGTCACGCGCCGCGCGCTCAGTCTCGGCGACGGTTATGACCCCGGCGTGGTGATCTGCCAGGCGGCCGCGCCTTTTCTCGCCGAACTCAGCAAGATCCTGGTCTGGCCGGTCGATCTGTCGACTTACGAGAACGCCGCGATGGTGGTGCAGGAGACCACCCATTCGCGCAGCCCTCTGTCGATCGACCGCGGCATGATCGGCAAGCGCCTGCCGATGCTGCGGACGTCCGCGGGCCGCGCCTATCTCGCCGCCTGCCCGGCGCGCGAGCGCGACCTGATCGTCGGTCATCTGCGCCGGATCGACGAGGCCGACGACCGCCCCTTCCTCGACGAAGCCCGCCTCGACCGTATGATCGTGGAGGTGCAGGCGCAGGGCTACGCGATCCGCAGCGAGGGCGAATACAATCCGAAGACGGCGTCGATCGCCGTTCCCATCGTTCGGAACGGGGCTGTCTACGGCTGCATCTCCATCATCTGGATCCGCTCGGCGCTGAGGATCGAAGAAGCTGTGGCGCAGTTTGCCAGCCAGCTCCAGGAGACGGCCGCCGCCATTCCGGTCGAGGTGTAGCGGCGTGATTGGCCTTTTGCGCTGACACCTCCACTTCGTCATGCCCGGGCTTGACCCGGCCATGACGGCGGGAGCGTCCGCTGGGCGGACACTTGGCGCGGCGGCGTTGATGCTGCGGCGCGGCTTGGGGAAGAGATAGCCCCATGCAAGATAAATCCGTCCCCGAAGAGTTTGATGTCGTCATCGTCGGCCGAGGCCCGGTCGGCGCCACGCTGGCCAACCTGCTCGGCCTCTGCGGCGTGCGGACCCTGGTGCTGGAGCGCGAGGCGCGGACGTATCATTTGCCGCGCGCGGTGCATTTCGACGACGAATGCATGCGCGTGTTCCAGACCATTGGCCTGGCCGACGCCGTCCTGCCGCATGTCATCCTCAGCCCCGGCATGCTGTTCCTCGACGCGGACGGCCGGATGCTGCTGGACTGGTCACGGCCGCAGACGCTGACGCCGATGGGATGGAATCTCAGCTATCGCTTTCACCAGCCCGACCTGGAGGACGTCCTGATCGCCGGCCTTTCGCGCTGGTCGCATGTTACCTTGCGCAATCGCTGCGACGTGTTCGCGCTGGACCAGGACGAGACCGGCGTGCGCGTCCGCTACGAGGACCTCTCGAGCGGCAAGCTCAGCGAGGTCAGCGCGGCCTATGTCATCGGCTGCGACGGCGCCCGCTCGCTGGTCCGCCGCTTCATCGGCTCCGGCATGGACGATCTCGGCTTTCACGAGCGCTGGCTGGTGATCGACGTGCTGCTCAAGCGCGCGCGCGACGATCTCGGCGACTACAGTCTCCAGCATTGCGATCCCGGGCGGCCGGCGACCTATGTCCGCGGCACCGGCACGCGGCGGCGCTGGGAGATCACGGTCCTCCCCAATGAGGACTCCCAGGAGGTGGCGCAGCCGGCCCGGGTCTGGGAGCTGCTGTCGCGCTGGATCACCCCCGACGATGCCGAGATCGAGCGCGCCGCGGTCTACACGTTTCATTCCGTCATCGCGCAGCAGTGGCGAGATGAACGGCTGTTGCTGGCGGGCGATTCCGCGCACCAGACCCCGCCTTTCCTCGGCCAGGGCATGTGCGCCGGCATCCGCGATGCCGCCAACCTTGCCTGGAAGCTGGCCGCGATCATCCGCGACGGCGCCTCGCCTGACCTGCTCGATACCTATCAAAGCGAGCGCCAGCCGCATGTGCGCGAGTTCATCGAACTCGCCATCCGTCTGGGCGGCGTCATCAACACCAAGGCGATCGAGGCCGGCCTTGCCGCCGGGCAAGCCCGCGAGAATGCGCCGGTCAAGCTCGAGGTAAAAAAGCCCCTGCTCGGCCCCGGGCTCGCGCTCGGCGATCTGCGATTGGCCGGCCATCTCGCGCCGCAATTCGACATGAAGGACGGCCGCCGCGGCGACGACGCGATCGGCTACGACCACGTGCTGCTCATCGACAGCGCCGCGCGTCACGCTGTTCCGCGGGCAGGAATCAAGATCCTGGCCGCCGACGACGCCGACGGCGTCGGACCCTGGCTGCGCGCGCACGGCATCATCGCCGCGCTGGTTCGCCCCGACCGTTATGTCCGCGGCACCGCGCACGATGACACCGATCTCGACCGGCTCATCGCCGCCATCTCGCCTCCAACCCAGATTTCTTCAAACCAAGCGCCGTCCGCGGCCTGACCGAACACCAGGACATCTCATGAAGCTGCTCTCTTTCATCGCCGGCGGACGCGCCTCCTTCGGAGCCGTCAAGGACGACGGCGTAGTCGATCTCGGCACGCGCATGGCGCCCTGCACCACACTGCGGCAGTTGCTCGAATCTGGCCGCGTTGCCGAGGCGGCCAGGCTAGTCGCGTCCACGGCCCCGGATCACGCACTCGACAAGATCGCCTTCGCACCTGTCATCCCCGATCCCGGCAAGATCATCTGCGTTGGCCTCAACTATCGCGACCACGTCGCCGAAACCGGACGCACCGTCACCGAGAAGCCGGCGCTGTTCGTCCGCTTTCCCTGCAGCCAGGTCGGCCACCTCCAGCCGATCGTGAAGCCGAAAGTGAGCGACGATTTCGATTATGAAGGCGAGCTGGCGCTCGTCATCGGCAAGGAAGGCCGCCACATCCCGGCAGGCCGTGCGCTTGAGCATATCGCCGGCTATTCCTGCTACAATGAAGGCAGCATCCGCGACTGGCAGCGCCACACCAGCCAGTTCCTCTCCGGCAAGACTTTTGCGGAGAGCGGCAGCTTCGGTCCATGGCTGGTAACGGCGGACGAGATCCCCGATCCGTCAAAGCTCACCTTGCAGACGCGGCTCAACGGCACCGTGGTGCAGGACACCACCACGGACCTCCTGATCACCGCCATCCCCGAGCTGATCGCCTACATCTCGACGATCTGCCCGCTCGTCCCCGGCGACGTCATCGTGACAGGGACGCCGGGCGGGGTCGGCGCCAAGCGCACGCCGCCGCTGTGGATGCGCCCCGGCGACACCGTCGAGGTCGAAATCTCCGGCATCGGAATCCTGCGCAACAAGGTCATCGCCGAGACGGCCTGACCTTCGACGCCGATCAATCGCAACGACAACAAAATCGGGAAACGCCATGGCCACACTCCGCACTGCATCGACCGCCATCCTGCTGGTCACGCTGGCGCTCGCCAGCACCGCCGCGCGCGCCGAGATCAAGGGCGATGCCATCCGCATCGGCGTCCTCACCGACATGAACGGCATTTTCGCGACCGCCATGGGCCCGGGCTCGTTCGAGGCGGCGCGGATGGCGGCGGAGGAGTTCGGCGGCAAGATCAACGGCAAGCCGATCGAGATCCTGCAGGCCGATCACCAGAACAAGCCGGACCTCGCCGCATCGCTCGCCCGCAAATGGTTCAGCGACGGCGTGCAGGCGATCGCGGACGGCGGCAGTTCCGGCGCGGCGCTCGCGGTGCAGGAACTGGTGCGCGGCAACGGCAAGGTCTTCCTCGTCTCCGGTGCCGGCGCCAACCAGCTCACCGACGAAGCCTGCGCGCCGACCAGCGTGCAATGGACCCAGGACGCCTATTCCACCGCGACCGCGGTCGTCTCCGGCATCATGCAGACCAGCAAGGAACCGTGGTTCTTCATCACCGGCGACTATGCCTTCGGCCATTCGATCGAGGCAACCGCGCGCGCCCGTATCACTGAACTCGGCGGCAAGGTCGCGGGCGGCGTCAAGGCGCAGCTCGGTACGCCCGACTACAGCTCGTTCCTGCTCCAGGCGCAGTCCTCGGGCGCCAAGATCCTCGCGATCAATGTCGCCGGTGACAACGCCACCGCGATCAAGCAGGCTGAGGAATTCGGTCTCGCCGCGCAGGGCATGAAGATCGTGCCGATGTCGTTCCAGAATGTCGATGTCGAGGCGGTCGGGCTGAAGGCCACGCGCGGCGATCTCATCGTCACCTCGTTCTTCGAGGACGTCTCGCCGGCGGCTCGGAAATTCTCCGACGCATTCTATGCCCGACGCAAGGCGATGCCGTCGCAGATCCAGGCCGGCGTCTATTCCGCCGTGCGCCACTATCTGCAGGCCGTCAAGGACACCGACTCGGACGACAGCGCGGCCGTGATGGCGAAGATGAAGGCGACGCCGGTGTCGGATGCCTACACCACCAACGGCCGCATCCGCGAGGACCAGCGCATGGTGCACGATCTCTATCTGGTGCAGGTCAAGACGCCGGAAGAGTCCAGAGGTCCCTGGGATTTCGTCAAGCTGGTCGCGACCATCCCGCCCGACCAGGCGTTCCGTCCGCTCGACCGCAGCAAGTGCAGCCTGATCGGCAAATGATGGTTAGGCCAAGTAACGCGTGAGATAGCCTTCCATGGCGTAGAGCGCGCAAAGCGCAAGGCTCGACCACACCGCGGCGCTGAAATACAGGAACATCCAGGTCAACTCGCCCTTCCAGTGCGCGATGTCGTGGGTCACCACCCAGCGCGTCGAGACGTCATGCAGGCCTTCGAGGAAGCCCAAAAATCTACCGCCCTCGGCATGCCCTGCCCGCCAGCGGCTCAGATACATCGGCACGTCGACGGTGACGAGGAAGGCGAGGAAGCAGGCGATGCCGAAGATCCCCGCGATCAGCGCCCAGCGCACCGGCCCCTGGAATTCCGGCATCAGGCGGCACAGCGCGATCCCGACGAGGAAGAAGGTCACCGCCCACAGCGAATTCTCGATCGCGTTGTAGAGATAGTTGGTGGTCACGACCGCGTACCAGGAGAAGCACTCCGCGATGATGATCACGGGCACGATCACGAGCGCGATATTCACCGTGGTCTCGGCACCGGCCATGCTGCCGAGCTGATACAGGATGATGGCCCATTGCGCGGCGAAACAGACTTCGGCGACGGTCGCCACGGTGCGACCGACGAACACGCTGGAGAGCCAGGTGTCGAACAGGCAGATGCGCTGCACGTCAGCACGCGGCAGGAACGAACGGAAGGCGCAGCCGAAGACGTAACCTGCGCAGAGCACCAGCATCACGCCCATCCCCGACGGCACGGCGAAGTTGCCGCCGACCGGCTGGTAGAACTCCCGGTACAGCATGAACCAGACCAGGATGTTGACGTTGCTGACAAGCGTCAGCGACCCCCACCACCATGCGAGGGGATTGGATCGCGCCTGCCACTGCAACATGAATCGCTCCGTGTAATCGATGTGACACGTCTTCGTAATAATCCTGTCACAACAGGCCATGCAATCACGACAAAATTCTGTGTGCGGGGCGCTCTGCGCGCATCTTTTGTCTGCGCCGGAGATACGCGGCTTTGTCCACATATTGGACGATACAAGCGCATTTCCTGAATCTATTGGACAGACGGTGCCTGCCGGTCCATTAATCGTGGATGGCTCAGACCGCGTCCAAACCGCCCCATGCCTCCTCCTCCGCCGCCACGGTGCTGGCGTCGAGCGCCGATGACGCCGCCTTCGCATCGACACTCGCAAAAGGCCTCGTGGTGCTCGAAGCCTTCAAAGCCGGGACGACGCTGCTCGGCAACATGGAGCTGTCGACGCTCACGGGGATTCCGCGACCGACGGTGGCGCGACTGACGCATACGCTGGCCGAGCTCGGCTACCTCACTTACGAATCCGAGCGCGCGAAATATCGCGTCGGCGCCCATGCGCTACGCATGGCCCATCCGCTGCTCGCCGACATGCCCTTCCGACAGGTCGCGCGCCCGATGATGCAGGAACTGGCGCAGAGCGTGCGCGGCACGGTCTCGATCGGCCTGCTCGACGGCACATCGATGATTTATGTCGAGACCGCGCGCTCCGGCGACGTCGGCCCGCACGTCCCCGATATCGGCATGCCCATCCCCGTGGTGATGACCGCGATGGGCCGTGCCGCGGCCGCAACCCTGCCGCCGGCCGATTCCGCCTTGCTCGAAAGGCGCATCGAGGCCGACGACGCCGAACTATGGTCGGCGTTCCGCGACAGATTCCGCGCGGGGATCGTGCAATCCACGAGCCGCGGCTTCTGCACCTGCTGGGGCGAGTACATGGCCTCGATCCACGCAGTCGCCGCGCCGCTGTTTCACACCAGCGAGACGAAGCGGTCGTTCTCCATCAATTGCGGCATCCCCGCGTTCCGGCTCCAGCCGGGCCAGTTGGAGAGCGAGATCGGCCCGCGCATCGTGGCGCTGGCCGACAGCATCCGCGCCGTCGTCAAGCAAGCGGCACCCGCGATGCCACTGCGTAAACAACAAAGAAAATCATAGGGATCCAAGGAAATGCCATGGCTGGTCCGCTCGACGGATTGAAGGTTCTCGACATCGCGACGATCATCGCCGCGCCGTTTGCCGCAACATTGCTGGCCGACTACGGCGCCGAGGTGCTCAAGATCGAGATGCCCGGACATGGCGACGGCGTGCGATCGTTTCCGCCGTTCAAGGACGGCAAGCCGCTGTGGTGGAAAGCCGCCAACCGCAACAAGAAGTTTGCCACCCTCGATCTGCGCACACCGGACGGACTTGCGCTCTTCAAGCAGCTGCTCCCGCGTTTCGACGTGCTGGTCGAGAATTTCCGTCCGGGAACGCTCGATCGCTGGGGCCTTTCCAAAGAGGTGCTGTGGTCGATCCAGCCGCGCCTCGTGATTCTGCGCGCCACCGCCTTCGGGCAGGATGGGCCTTACCGCGACCGACCCGGCTTCGCCCGCATTTTCGAGGCCATGGGCGGGCTCACCTACATCACCGGTGAGAGCGACGGCGAACCGACCCACCCCGGTTACCCGATCGGGGATTCGATCGGCGGCCTGTTCGGCGCCGTCGGCGTGCTCGCGGCGCTGTGGAAGCGGGCACGTGACCCGGATGCGCCCGGCGAGGAGATCGACCTCGCGCTGACCGAAGCCGTCTTCCGGCTGCTCGACGTCCTCGCCATCGAGCACGACCAGCTCGGCTCCGTTCGCGGCCGCATCGGCAACGCCAACGGCTATTCGGCCCCGGCCGCCGTGTTTCGGACCAGCGACAATCACTGGGTGACGCTCGCAGGATCGACCAACGCACTCTATGCGGCGAACTGCCGGGCGATCGGACGGCCCGATCTCATCGACGATCCGCGCTTCGCCACCAACGACCAGCGCGTCGCGCACGCCGGCGAGCTCAACGACGTCTTCGCCGCCTGGTGTGCGGCGCATCCCCTCGACGAGGTCCTCGCCAAATTCAATGCCGCGCAGGGCACGCTCGCACCGATCTATGCGATCGACCAGATCGCGAGCGATCCGCAAGTGGTGACGCGCAAGGTCATCACGCGCGTCGCGGACAAGGATTTCGGCACCGTCGCCATGACCAACGTCGTTCCGCGCTTCGCCGTCGACCCCGCGCGACTACGTCACGCCGCCGGCGACATCGGCCAGGACAATCGCGAGGTCTTCCGGGATTGGCTGGGCCTCTCGGACCGGGAGATCGAACAGCTCACCGAGCGAAAGGTGATCTGACGTCGAAACAAGACAATAACAAAAGGGAGGAAGAGAACAGTGGCATCATTCAAGGTCACACGCCGAACCCTGCTGGGCACACTCGCAGGCGGGCTTGCCGCCGGCCCGGGCCTGACGGCGCGCGCCGAGGACGCCTGGCCGTCGCGCATGGTGCGGCTGATCTCGCCCTACGGGCCCGGCGGCTCCAATGACATCTCGCTCCGCCTGCTGGCTGAAGAGTTCGGCCGCAGCCTTCATCAGCAGTTCATCGTCGAAAACAAGCCGGGCGCGGGCACGCGCATTGCGAACGATCTCGTCGCGCATGCGCCTGGCGATGGTTATACGATCCTCTACGTCGCCGCGCCCTATGCCACTGCGGAAGCTCTGTTTGGCAAGCTGACATACGACCGCAAGGATCTCCAGCCGGTCGCGATGGCCGTGATCGCGCCGCTGTTCCTGATCATCAGCGCCGATGCGCCGTTCAAGACATTGCCGGAGCTGATCGCCTACGGCAAATCGAAAACGGACGGCCTCACCTTCGCCTCGCCCGGCGCCGGCTCGCAGCCGCATCTCGCCGGCGAGCTCCTGTTCCGGGATGCCGGCGTCAAGGGCCTCAACATCCCCTTCCGCGGCGACGCGGCCTCCTACACCGAGCTGCTCGCCGGGCGCGTCGACGCCACGCTGACGGCGCTGCCGACCGCGCTGCCCTATATCCAGAGCGGCAAGTTCATCGTGCTTGGCGTCGCCTCACCCGAGCGCAGCGCGCTCTACCCGCAGGCGCCAACCCTGCGCGAGCAGGGCTTTCCCAATGTGGCTGCCGCCGGCTGGTACGGCTTCATGGTGCCATCGACGACGCCGCGCGCGACCGTCGACAAGCTGCAGGACGAGATTCTGCGCGCGCTCGCCGTGCCCGCGATCAAGGACAGGCTGACCGCCCAGGGCCTCGAGGTACGCGCCGGCAGCGCCGCCGAATTCGGCCAGTTCATCGACAGCGAGACGCAGAAATGGGCCGGGCTGATCCGCGAGGCCGGCCTCAAGGGCGAATGACCGTAACGAGCAGGAAATGGATATGAAAAAAGCACTTCTCAAATGCGCTGCGGCCTCCGCGCTGGTTCTCGCGCTGTCGATCCCGGCCGCCCAGGCCCAGAAGAAATACGATCCTGGCGCCTCCGACGCCCAGATCAAGGTCGGCCAGACCGTGCCGCTCAGCGGTCCGGCATCGGCCTATGCCGTGATCGGCAAGACCCAGGCTGCCTACATGAAGATGATCAACGACGAGGGCGGCGTGAACGGCCGCAAGATCGAGCTGATCCAGTATGACGACGCCTATTCGCCGCCGAAGACCGTGGAGCAGACCCGCAGGCTGGTCGAGAGCGACGAGGTGCTGCTGACCTTTCAGATCATCGGCACGGCGCCAAACGTCGCCGTGCAGAAATATCTCAACGCCAAGAAGGTCCCGCAACTCTTCGCGGCGACGGGCGCGGCGCGCTTCACCGATCCGAAGAACTTTCCCTGGACCATGGGCTTCAACCCCTCCTACCTCGTCGAAGGCCGGATCTACGCGCAATATCTCCTGAAGAACCATCCGAACGCGAAAATCGGCGTGCTCTACCAGAACGACGATCTCGGCAAGGATTACCTCGCTGGCCTCAAGGCCGGTCTCGGCGACAAGGCGAAGATGGTCGTGGCCGAGACCTCGTACGAGATCACCGAGCCGACGATCGACTCCCAGATCCTGCGCCTGAAGGACGCCGGTGCGGACGTGCTGTTCAGCGCGACGACGCCGAAACAGGCGGCGCAGGCGATCAAGAAGGTCGCCGAGATCGGCTGGAAGCCGCTGCACATCATCGACATCAACGCCTCCTCGGTCAGCGCGGTGCTGAAGCCCGCCGGGCTCGACAACGCCAAAGGGGTCGTCAGCGTCGGCTATGTCAAGGATTCCGCCGATCCCGAGTGGAAGGACGATCCGGGCATGAAGCGCTATCTCGCCTTCATGTCGAAATATTATCCGGATGGCGACAAGGATTCGAACCTGAACGTCTACGGCTACATCACCGCACAGCTCCTGGTACAGGTGCTGAAGCAATGCGGCGACGACCTCACCCGCGAGAACGTGATGCGTCAGGCCGCCAATCTCAGGAACATCGAGCTCGACCTGACGCTCCCGGGCATCTCGGTGACGACGACGCCGACCGACTACCGCGTCAACAAGCAGTTCCAGATGGTGCAGTTCGACGGACAACGCTGGCAGAAGCTCGGCGGTATCGTCGCGGATGAGGCGAAGGAGTGAAGGCTGCGAGTGATGCGTGCTCCTGCCGTCTCATCCGTCATGGCCGGGCTTGACGACCGAGACGGCGGGGCTACCTCTTCATCCCACCGACATACGCCGCCAGCTTGTCCAGCGTCTGATAGCCGTATTCGACGGCGCCGAAGCCGATCATGCCGTCGCGCTGCTCGGTGCTCGAGGCCAGCTGCCGCATCATCAGCACGGTCTTGCCGTTGCTTTGCTCGGCGAACGTGAGGGTGAAGCGGAACATGCCGGGATCCTCGTCCTGGTCGACACCATGGTCCATCTCCATCAGGGACGGCCGCTCGATGCGGCGAAAGCGCATCCGGTTCGGATAGACCGTGCCGTCGGGGCCGATCATGTTGAAGCGCCAGACGCCGCCGACGCGAACGTCGATCTCGAAGGTCTCGATCTCGAAACCCTTCGGGCCGAACCATTGCGGCAGATGCTTCGGGTCGGACCACGCCTCGAACACCAGTTCGCGCGGCGCGTCGATCACGCGCGACATCACGATCTCGCGGTCGAGCGACCATTGCGACAGGGCGGGATTGGCAGAATTCGTCATCACTTGGCACCTTTCCGTTTGCGTGTTGGGGACGGCTTTCCAGCCGGCTCCCTCTCCTTCTTGAGCTTCATCACGTAAGCCTCGAACCGGTCGAGCCGCGCCTCCCAGATCGCGCGCTGTTGCTGGAACCAGTCTTCCGCACCAAGGAGCGCGTCGGGACTGAGCCGGCAGGTGCGCACGCGGCCGGACTTCTCCGACTTAACGAGCCCGCTCGTCTCCAGCACATGGATGTGTTTCATCAGGCTCGGCAGCGCCATGTCGAAGGGATCGGCAAGCTCGCCGACCGACGCCTCGCCGGCGCAGAGCCGCATCACGATCGCCCGCCTTGTGGGATCGGCAAGGGCGGCGAAGACCTGGTCGAGGCGGGACAATTGGTTAGCCATAGAGCTAACTATACATGATGAACCACGGGCGTCAATAATAGTTAGCTAACTGGCTATGTTAAATTCGGACGCGCCCTTCGTAGCCGACACTCGCGGCTTCGCATTGAAGTCGCCCTCGGAAATGAAAAAGCCCCGGCTGAGCCGGGGCTTTCCACGAAAACGGGAGAACGATCCGTATCCGGCGACGCGCTAGCCGCCGAACTTGTAGTTCACGCCGACGCGCACGATGTTCGACTTGATGTCGACCGAGTGGGTGTAGACGTTGCTCGGAGACGTCCCGCCTCCGCCGAACGTCGCGAGATTTGTGCTGGTGGTCGTGGCGCGACCGAGATCGACATAGAGATATTCGGCCTTGAGCGACCAGCCGCCGCCGAACCCATATTCGGTGCCGACGCCCGCGGTCCAGCCCAGACGCGTATCGCGGATCGTTCCGGATTCGGAGGCGCCGCCGAGGAACGTGTCGGTGAAGTTGAAATTACCCTTCACTTCGGAGATCGCGGCACCGCCCGTGCCGTAGACCAGCCAGGCTGGAGCCGCAAGGAAACCGATGCGGCCGCGAATGGTCGCAAGCCAGTCGGCCGAGACGGATGAATTGACGGTGAAAGTATCCGGCGCGCAGCAGGGATATAGGGCCGTCCCGGTCGCGCTGCCCTTGAAGCCGAAATAGTTGATGTCGCCTTCAAGGCCGAAAACGGCGTGGTTGACCTGCCAGTTGTAGCCCGCAGTGAAACCACCGGTCACGCTGGAGCTGTTGACGCTCTGGGCGCCGACCGTGTTGATGGCGGGAACGCTGGTGATGTCGAAATAGCCGGCCGGCGTCCAGATGGTCGAGGTGTTCGGACCCGCACTGCCCCACTGCCCGCCGACATTGGCGCCGACGTAGAACCCCGTCCAGTTATAGGCCGGCGCCATCATCGGCGCCTTGGTGTACTGCGCCGCGAGGTCGGCCGCCTGCACGGACGCGGTGCCCAACATCATTGAAGCGACCGCCAGCAAAAACTTCTTCATTCCAGTCTCCTTGCCCCACGCGATTGACCTCGCGTTTCGAGTATGCGCGGTGGAGCCATCCAGCGCAGGTTGGGCATAGGCCGCAGACCCCTCACCGTCTTGGGCTGCGGCGAAGTTCATAGGGACTGTGACGTAGTGTGCGCTCCATGTCGTGCGAACGGATGACGGGTGTGACCCGGGAGCCACGCATCCCCCGTCAGCAGCGACGCGCAACAAACGTCCGTGTCGCGTCATGACAAGGCCGCGCCAGCGCGATTCGAACCCGCTCGTCTCAGACCGAGCGCGTCAGTCCGCCGTCGACGCGGATGTTCTGGCCGGTGATGTAGGCCGCACCATCTGACGCCAAAAACGCGATCGTCGCCGCGATCTCCTCGACCTTGCCGTAGCGCTTCATCGGCACGCTGTCGCGGCGCGCGTCCTGCTGCGGCAGGCTGTCGATCCAACCCGGCAGCACGTTGTTCATGCGGATGTTGTCGGCGGCATGGGTATCGGTGAAGATCTTCGTGAAGGCGGCAAGGCCCGCCCGGAACACCGCCGAGGTCGGAAACATCGCGCTCGGCTCGAACGCCCAGGCGGTCGAGATGTTGATGATGGCGCCGCCCTTTTGCGCCTGCATCAGCGGCGTCACCAGCCGGGTCGGACGGATCACGTTGAGCAGATAGGTGTCGAGGCCGGTGTGCCACTGCTCGTCGGTGATCTCGGTGATCGCCGCGCGCGGACCGTGACCGGCGCTGTTGACGAGCACGTCGATGCGTCC
The DNA here is from genome assembly GCF_008932115.1 of Bradyrhizobium betae. Classification (NCBI taxonomy): domain Bacteria; kingdom Pseudomonadati; phylum Pseudomonadota; class Alphaproteobacteria; order Hyphomicrobiales; family Nitrobacteraceae; genus Bradyrhizobium; species Bradyrhizobium betae. The sequence goes on along the minus strand of NZ_CP044543.1, from coordinate 6,203,092 downwards.
CCACTTCGCCATCGCGCCGTCGACGAGGCGTTTCAGATCGTCGTTCGACTTGTTGGAGCCTGTGATGCCAAGCCCGCCGAGCTCGGCCGCCAGCGCCTCGCCCTTGCCGGAGGACGACAGGATCGCGACACGAAAACCATCGGCCGCGAGCCGCCGCGCGGCCCCTGCTCCCATGCCGCTGCCGCCGGCGGTGACGAGTGCGACCTTCTCTGCTGCCATGACCGATCATCCCAGTGTTGAGGCGGGCCCGGTTTCAGTCTGTTATGGCCCGGCCTATCATCAGGCCTTCTACCGCCGGACCTGCCGGCAGGTCCACCGCCGAGGACATGCGTCATGAGCGATTTGCAGATCCGCAATTTGCGTCCCGAGGAGATCGCCCTCGCCGTCGACTGGGCCGCGGCCGAGGGCTGGAATCCGGGCCGCTCAGACGCCGCCTGCTTCGCGATTCCGGATGCGGCAGCCTTCTTCGTCGGCGAGATCGACGGGGAGCCGGTCGCGACCGTCTCCTGCGTCAACTACGACGATCGCTTCGCCTTCCTCGGCTTCTACATCGTGCGCTCAGGCTTGCGAGGCGCGGGCCATGGCCTGCGCATCTGGAACGCAGCGATCGCGCATGCGGGCGCGCGGGTGATCGGGCTCGACGGCGTCGTGGCACAGCAGGACGATTACAGAAAATCCGGCTTCCGGCTTGCTTACGCCAACATCCGCTACGGCGGCATCGTCACCGCCTCGGCGAAGCCGCCCGCCGACCTCGTCGCGCTGGATACGATCCCGTTCGCGCTCGTGAAAGCCGATGATTCCACGGTTTTCCCGGCCCGGCGCAGTGCGTTCCTGCGCGCCTGGATCAAGACATCGGGTCATGTCGGCCGCGCGCTGATGCGCGATGGCAGGCTTGCCGCGTGGGGCGTGATCCGGCCATGCCGGAGCGGCCACAAGATCGGCCCGCTCGTCGCCGACGACCGCGCGTCGGCAGAGGCCGTCGTGCAGGCCCTGCTCGCGAGCACAGGTGGCGGCGAAGTCTTCCTCGACGTTCCCGCCGTCAATCGCGAAGCCATCGCGCTCGCCGAAACGCTCGGCCTCAAGCCGGTGTTCGAGACGGCGCGGATGTACACGGGGCCGATCGCGCCGCTGCGGATCGACCGCGTCTTCGGCGTGACCAGCTTTGAGCTCGGCTAGCGCCGCTCAGTAGCAGCGCATGACGTTGACGGTGTGCTCGCCGCCGCCGCGGCCGGGCACCGTCACCTGCTCCGTCGGGCAACTCGGCACATAGGGCCGGTCGGACGGCACCACGTTCGGCGGGAAGCGATGGGTCCAGTCCCAGGGAACGTCATAGGTGTAGGTGTAGCGGATATCGGTGGAGACCGGCTGCCCGGCATCGACGAAGGGCTGGTTGTAGCCGGCATTCTCGTAGAAGAACCCGCCCCCGCCCGGCCAGTAGACCCAGGGATTGTTGCGGCCGCGGAACCGGGCACCCGGCGTCATCGACGGACGCGCCACCGGGCCGGACGGCACAGCGGCTGTTGCAAGTCCATGCGGCGCGGAGCCACCGGGCCGGGCAAAACTGTCGCTGGGAGCAAGAAGAAGCGCAGCTGCGCTGAAGAAGGCGGCGAGCGCCCCAAATGATCTGGACATCATGATACGCACCAACTCGTTCGGCTTCAGCGGCTCCCCATGGCACGCTAGGCCGGGCTGTCTGCCCCCTGCAAACCTATAATTAATTATTGGTTAAGGCGCGGGATTAACAGGGAACCCGGTGCGGCAGAACGCCCGGGATTACGGGTTGATGACAGCCAATTCGATCCGCGGAACGCACCCTCATCATCGGTCGGTTGAAGGCAACGCGGCTCGCTCAGCGGCCCTGCTGCTTGTGCAGCCAATCGAGCATGTCCTGCGCGTTTCCTGTCCCCTGCGACACGATCGCGGTGTTTCCACCGCTGCGGCGGTAGATCGTCGTGCGACCGGGCTGCTTGTCGACCTTGACCTCGGCCTGCGCCGGGTCGCCGCTTTGCGTGATTGCCGCGGTCCCGTTCTCGTCCTGGACCACCGTGGTGTGGCCGTCGCCGGTCTCGCCGGCTCCGGCCGGCGCCATCGCGATTGCCGCCATGAGGCTCATTCCGGATGCGAGCAGGAGGAACTTCATATCACACCTCATCGTTTCGGTTTCCGTCATCGGCCAAACTGAAATATGGCGAGCCAGTTGAAGCGCCCGAACTGCCTCACCGCGCCGGTGTTCATGTCTCCGATCTGCAGCAGGAGAGCGTTGGTCGAATTGCCGACCTGGGTAATGTCGGCGGTGTTGCTCACGCCCGACTGACCGATCGCGGCATTTGTCGTGCCGCCCACCTGGATCACGTTAACATAGTTGCGCGTGCCGGTCTGAATGATGGTCGCATCGACGGTGCCCGTTCCGCCGATCTGGATCACCCGCGCGATATTGATGCGGCTGTTCTCCTCGATCGTGACAGGCTGAACATTGTCGCCGAATTGCACGATGGTCTCGATGCTCACGTTCCGGTTCGTCACGCTGCGCTGGACTGATCCCGCCGACGCCTGCGCCGTGCCGAGGGCGCCGAGCAAGGCCGCAACAGCCAGAATGCGCTTCACGACCTCTCCGCCACACTGCATCGCGCTCCCCCGCTGGTTTCCAACCCTGATGAGCACGCGCGCATCATCATGGACCGGTCTGAACGATCGCCGAACTGTTGACAGCGCTGAATTGCGCCACCGCCCCCGTATTCATCGCGCCGAACTGGGACACGAGACTGCTTGCCGACTGGCCGGTCTGGCCGACGAAAGCGAAATTGTTCATCCCGGCCTGCCCGATCGCTGCCGAATTGGTTCCGCCGAATTGCAGGACGCCCGTGGCATTGTTGGTACCGTTCTGGACAACCGTGGCGCTGGTGCTGCCGCCGATCATGAACACGCCCGCCATGTTGAGCTGACCGTTCTGGTTCAGAACGACCGGCGGTCCGCCGACCGACACGATGGTCTTGATATCGGCGGTCTGGGCGCCCGCCGATCCGGCGCCGGCACAGCACAGAAAGAGCAGTCCAGCACACGCGCTTGTCAGGAGACGTTTCATGACGTGCCTCATTGCTTGGGATTTGCTCACGGAGCCTGCTGAAGAATCGTCGAGCCGTTCAGGATTCCGAGCTGCCCGACTCCGGCCGTGTTGTTCACGCCGATCTGGCCGATCAGGCTCGAATTGGAGCCGCCGACCTGGCCAGCCAGCGCCGAGTTGGAAGCCGTCGCGGTTGTGCCGCCCTGCCCGATCACCGAGGTGTTGACGGTGAGGAAAGAACCCATCTGCAAGGTGGTCGCCGTATTGGTCGCTCCGAACTGCATCGTCGTGGCGCTGTTGCTGGTTGAGCCCGCCTGCGAAATGAAGGAGCTGTTGGTCGTGCCGAATTGCAGCACGCTCGCCGAGTTGCCGGCTTGGGCGTCGACGGCAGTCAGCACGCTGAGTGTGCCGATCGTCGCAAGGAGATAGGTGATCCGCATGTCATTTCCTCCGCGAAGGTGGGCGGGCGAAGCTGATCCGGTCGTCTGCCATTTGCGGTGCTCTGCGAGAATGGCTCGGACGCGTCACGCCGTGACGCGCCCGGCCAAACGGGGCTGGCTTAGTGCGCCGTCTGCGAGACGGTGCTGGTGTTGATGCCGAAGCCGCTGAGCTGGCCGACGCCGGCGGAGTTGTTCTGGAGCGCGGGCGGCCCGAACGAATTCTGGGTGATCGCGCTGCCGTTGTTGCCGAACGCCACCTGACCGGTGGTCGCCGAATTCTGCACGCCGGCCTGGTTGACGGTGCTGGCGTTGTTGAGCGACGCCGAGCTGGTGCCCTGCATGGTGCTCGCACCGTTCAGGATACCGATCTGGGTCGTCGCCGAGCTGTCATTGGTGAAGCCGTTCTGGGTGACGCTCGAGGAGTTCACGACGCCGAGCTGCACCGTGGTCGAGGTGTTGGCAGCCTGCGCCGCGGAAGACAGAGCGAACACGGCAACGGAAGCAAAAAACAATTTGCGCATGGAATATCCCTTTCTCGCCAAGTTGTCTGACTGGGTTCGGATGCCGTCTTGGAGGAGGCCGACATCGTAGGGATAACTCTGAACCGATGGTGGTCAGTGCGATAGACTGCAGTTCATGCTAATCGCTAAGGACTAGACGTCGCGCCGCATCTCGCCGCCTGCATGTCTACGTCAGCGGATGACTAACTCCGGTTCGAGCTGCATCGGCGTCTCGACCCATGCTGTCGATCAATCTCACCACTTCGATCGGCGAACGCAGTTCCAGCTTCCGCATCATCCTGGCGCGATGGACCTTGGCGGTCACCTCGCTGACGCCGAGTCTCGCCGAGATCTGCTTGGCGACGAGCCCCTCAGCCATCAGCAGCATGATCTCCCGCTCGCGCGCGGTCAGCGTCTCGACGCGCCGGCGCGCTGCGCGCACCACGTCCTCACGCTCCATCCGTCTGCGATCGCGCTCGATGCCGTGCCTGATGGCATCGAGAATTTCCTGTTCGCGGAACGGCTTTGGCAGAAACTCGACCGCGCCGCGTTTCATGGCCTCGACGGAGACACGGACGTCCAAATGACCACTGATGAAGACGATCGGAATGGACACACCCGTTTCTGTCAGCCGGCTCTGCAGCTCGAGCCCGGTCGGCGAGGTACCGGGAAAGCGAACGTCGAGCACGAGACATGATGGGCCTTGGGAAAGGCACTCGCCCATGAATTCATCCGTCGAGGCAAACAGCCTGACCTGATGTCCCGTCTCCTCGCAGAGGATTCCGATCGCGTTTCGTATCTGGATTTCGTCGTCAACGACATAAACTGTGGCTTGATTTGAACTCATTGCGACAGACTCCCGGACTTGGCGCGCGACGATCAAGCACGAGCCATCCATAGTTCCTGCAAGCGATAACAAGGTGCGTGAATGCATCGGTGCAAATCGGCCAAGTCGTTTCTGCTCGCCGGCCTGACGTCTTTAGGGCCAACATCCGTCCGGCAAGAGTGAAGGCGTTCACATATCGGGTTTCGTGATTGGAGAACTTCGGCGTCGCCGTGCGCGGCGCCACGGCGAGGCGCCGCAACCAGAATGCGGCAATCAGGCGTCCCGGGCCGTGATCTCGCCAGTTGCGTCATGGCTTAGCCACTCATGTGCCAACCAAATGACACCAGCTCGCCGCTTGGGCCAGCCGGGACGTACAGTCAGCTATCGAGTCCGATACCGCGCGCTTCATTTTGAATACGCCCGGTATGGGACTCGCGCAAGTCGCGAAGCTCGCAGCCGTGCACTTTTACTTCTGGATCATGGAGCGCACCCGTCCGTCGCACTAAGAACGGCGACATACGACCGAGACGCCACCACTGCCTCGGGAAATATGCAACCATAGCGCGATATTCGACTTTTCCGCTCTCAGCTTCATTTCAAGAGGCGGGTTTGATATGCGATTTGTACCAATCATTGTGTTGATCGGAACTGGATTCGGCCTGACCCTGGCCTACGCCGCACCACCGGCCGTCGTCTCGGGCGCGGCCGGGAACGCGGCGGGCGGCATGGCCCGCGCCTACGAAGCGACGAAGCAGTTCCTTGCGCAAGGCGGGCGCAAAGCCCCCACGTTCGGGGGGGATGCGCCTGTATTCCGCTACGCCGCGATCCAGCGCGGCAGCATCGAGCAGACCGTGACGGTCACGGGAGCGCTCCAGCCGGTCAAGACGATCGAGGTGGGTTCCCAACTATCGGGGCAGCTCGCTCGGGTCTATGTCGACTTCAACGATACCGTCAGCAAGGACCAACCACTCGCCCTGATCGATCCACGCAGCTTCGCAGCCAGGGTCGACGAAGCCAGGGCCTCCGTGGCAGTGGCCAACTCGCTGGTCGATATCGCGCGGGCCAAGCTCGATCGCGCCAGGATCGACCTGCAGAACGCCAGAGGCAGCCGCGACGTGCTCGCCGCCAAGCTCGAGAGCGCCCAGGCGGTCAAGACGTCGGCGCAGAAGACACTGCAGCGCAAACTTGCCCTGCAGTCGCAGAACGTAGTGGCGACCACGACGGTGGACGACGCGCAGACGGAATTCACCGCACGGCTCGCCCAGGAACGCGAGGCCGAGGTCCTCATGTCCCTCAACGCCTACTCCGTGGATGGCGCGCAGGCCGACGTCCGCCGGATCGAGGCCGAATTGCAGCAGGCGCGAATGGCGGTGCCGGAGAAAGCCGCCGTTCTTGCCGCGGCCCAGGCTGATCTCGACCGCACCGTGATCCGTTCTCCGATCGACGGCGTCGTTGTCGGAAGATTCGTCAACGAGGGCCAGACGCTCGCGGTCGGCCTGGAGTCGCGCACGACCTTCGTGGTCGCCCACCGCCTGGAAGACATGGAGATCCACGCCCAGGTCGACGAGGCCGACATCGGGCGCATCGTCCCGAGACAGCGCGCCCATTTTACGGTGGATGCCTATCCCGATCGCCGCTTCGAGGCCGTGGTCCGGCAGGTGCGCAAGGCTCCGCAGAACCAGCAGCACGTCGTTACCTACACCGTCGTGTTGTCGACCTCCAATCTCGACGGCGCGCTGCTGCCTGGCATGACTGCCCTGGTGAAGATCGTGATCGAGCGACAGGACGACGTGCTGAAGGTGCCGCTCGCCGCCTTGCGCTTCCAACCGTCCGGCACACGGCCGGACTCGACAGCCGAACGCAGCGGCGTCTGGGTCCTTACTGCCAGCGGCTCGCTCCACCGCATCGCCGTGACGGTCGGCGCGGCCGGCACCGAACAGGTCGCTCTCAAGAGCGGAGACCTCGTCGAGGGCAGCCAGGTCGCCGTCGGCCAGGCCATCCGGCCGGCCGGCATGGAGTTTCTTGGAATCAGGTTCGGATCATGACCGCCCCCCTGCCCCTCATCAGTCTCCGGTCCGTATCCAGGACCTATCGCACCGACGGGGTCGCGGTAGCTGCTGTGCGCAACGTGAGCTTCGACATCGCGCCGGGCGAGATCGTCGCCGTGATGGGACCGTCGGGCTCCGGCAAGTCCACGCTGATGAACATGATCGGGCTGCTTGACCTGCCGAGCGAGGGCGCGGTCCATCTCGAGGGGGCCAATGTCGCCGAAATCTCGGAAGATCGCCGGTCGTCCCTGCGCGCCCGCAGCATCGGATTCGTGTTCCAGTCCTACAATTTGCTCGCACGCCACGATGCGATCGAGAACGTCGCGCTGCCACTGGTCTATTGCGGCATCGGCCGCAAGGAGCGCCTGGCGCGTGCCGAACAGAGCCTTCAGGCCGTCGGCATGCTGCACCGGGCCCATCACTTTCCACGACAGCTCTCGGGCGGTGAGCAGCAGCGCGTCGCGATCGCGCGTGCACTGATCGCCTCCCCGCTGATCGTGCTCGCCGACGAGCCGACCGGGGCGCTCGACAGCCGCACGGGTGCCGAAATCCTGGCGTTGTTCGCCGCGCTCAACCGGAACGGCCAGACCGTCGTGATGATCACCCATGATCCGGGCATCGCGACGCAGTGCCGGCGCACGATCCGCCTGCACGACGGCGAGCTCGTCAGCGACGAGACGTCGGCGCAACTCCTGCCGAAACGGAATCATGCGTCATGACGATGCTCCAGGGCTTCCAGATTGCTCTGCACGCCTTGCGCCTCAACCCGCTACGCAGTTTTCTCACCATGCTCGGAATCGTGATCGGCGTGGCCTCCATCGTGACCGTGTTTGCGATTGGGGCCGGCGCGCAGCTTCGCCTGCAGGAACAGATCCGCTCGATCGGCGCCAATGTACTGATGATCACGCCCGGCGCGGTCTATCAGGGTGGCGTACGCCTCAAGGACGGCAGCAAACTGACGATGACCGAGAGCGACGTGCAGGCGATCCTCGAGCAGATTCCGGAAATCCAGGCCGCAGCGGGCTCGATCGCCGGAACGGCGCAGGTCATCCACGAGAGCAGGAATTGGAATACGACCATCAACGGCACGACGACCGGCCACTTCATGGTGCGCGACTGGCAGCTCGCTGCCGGACGTTATTTCTCCGGCACCGAGGAGGCCGGGGCCAGCAAGGTCGTGATCCTCGGAAGCACCGTTGCGCGCGAACTGTTCGCGCCGGGCGACGATCCCGTTGGCGCGCAGATCAGGATCATGAAGGTGCCGCTCGAAGTGGTCGGCGTTCTCGATCGCAAGGGCCCGGCGCAGGACGACGTCGCCTTCGTGCCGCTCAGCACGGCCAAGCTGCGCTTCCTCGGCAGCGCGAGCAACATCAACCGGGATTCGGTCGCCTACATCATCGCCAAGGTGGCCGCGGACGGTCAGATGGCGGGCGCGCGAACGGAGATCGAAAGCCTGCTGCGGCAGCGCCACCGCATCCCCGCCGGCCAGGAGGACGACTTCAAGGTCCAGGATCCCGCGGCCGCCATGGAAGCGCAGCAGGGCGCGATCCGCACAGTGGCGCTCCTGCTCGTCGCCATCGCCTCGGTCTCGCTGCTCGTCGGCGGCATCAGCATCATGAACGTCATGATCGTGTCGGTTACCGAGCGCACGCGGGAGATTGGCATTCGCCGCGCCCTCGGCGGGCGGATGCGGGACATCCGCCTGCAGTTTCTCTGCGAAGCGCTCGTGCTCTGCCTTCTCGGCGGCGCCATAGGCGTCGTCGGCGGCATCACGCTGTCGATGACCGTCGCCCGCATGGCGGGCTGGATCACCTCGATCGATAGCGAAGCAATTGCCCTGGCCCTGCTCTTCTCGATCGGAACCGGCCTCATCTTCGGTTTTTATCCTGCGCACAAGGCGTCCAGACTCAGTCCAATAGAAGCGCTCAAGACGGAATGAGAAAATGCTGGGATGGCGACATCAACTCAACGGCCATGGAGGAGCCAGTCATGAGCCTGGATTCGAAAAATTCGATTACGCCGACGCCGCGTGAACGCGAGCTGATGATGCTGATCGCCCGCGGAATGCAGAACAAGAACATCGCCTACGAGCTGAAAATCTCGGAGAACACGGTGCGGGCGCATATCGGTAACATCATGCGCAAATACCGCATCCAGAACAGGACTCAGATCGCAATCATCTATGCGCTCAAAGCAGCCCCGCTTGCTCTGAGACGCGATCTGACCAGGAGCGGAGCCACACCGGCAACAGTCAAGCCAGCCCAGGCACTCGCGCAGAATCCGCGGGTCCCGATTGCGCCGGAATGACCGTTCCCGCAACACCCTCTTGTGCAACCCGTCGGGCAAAACACCCAAGCACGGGGGTCAAGAGACCAGTCGCAAAATATTTCTCTTTATTAGAATTCGGATTTTTGTTATGAATTGAGCATTCCGGCCCAAGGAAGAGGGGCGTATCGCGATCGTCACGAACGCGGGCCGGATGGCGGTGGACGCGGGCCACATCGGTGCGACGGTGATCGCAGGGCGGGAAACCGTGAGCGAAGCACGTCGCACGCACGACCGGTGTGATCTGCGTACGGCAAAATCGTGTGGTCCTGGCGCCCGCAGGCTGGCGTCAAGCGTTGCGGTGATGTGGCGGCCCGACCGGGCGCGCGCATCGTGAAGCTGCGAGGCGACGGGGGCAAGAGTGCATCGCTCCCCGGGGAGAGCGCGACATAAGCCGTCAAACCACTGCGCAGGGAAGGCCGGATGTTTTGGCTTCACCTGTATGCCGCTGTGCAGATTTCTCACTACGACTTCGCACAGTGGACCGCGGGTGCCAGCCGGCACCCGGTCTTCCCTGCGCCCTCTTTCATTTTGGGGGGTGACGCGACCAGCCAAAGCTCGGGCGAAATCCGCCGCGAGGCTGTGAAGGTGTGTCTAACCCTTCACAACTCGAATGTTGCCGTGAGCGCTTATCTATGACCGTCACCCTGAGGCGGCCGCTTCTTCAGCGGCCCTCGAAGGGCGACAGCCCGGCTCTCGCAGCGCGGCCGTTCATCCTTCGAGGCTCCCGGCGCGATGCTTGGCATCGCGCCACGCGCACCTCAGGATGACGGATTGGACATTGTCGCCGCGGCGAGATTCTGGCTGCACTCACAATGACGAGTCTGTGAGAACGAGCCCCTCCCCAGCCCTGTTGCATGCCGCTCCGCCCTTGTAACAAAACTGTCATACAGCGAAACTAAACGATGCCGGGGGCCGCGACCGCGGCCATTCGCCTCATCGCAGGAGAGACTTGATGCGCCGCCGTTCACTGGTGTTGCTGTCCGTCGGACTGGCAGCGCTGTCCACCGGATTTGCCTCCGCCCAGAACAACACGCCCCGCAACCTGATCCTGTTCATTCCGGACGGCCTCCGCGCATTGAAAGTCACTCCCGAAACGGCACCCGCAATGGCGGAGGTTCGCGATAAGGGCGTCAACTTCAAGAACCCGCACTCGCTCTTCCCCACCTTCACCATGGCCAATGGTTCGGCGATGTCGACCGGTCATTATCTCGGCGACACCGGGGTGTTCTCCAACACGATCTGGACCAACTACACTTCAGGTCCGGCTGGCGACACCGTGGTGCCCTTCATCGAGAACGACGCCGTGCTCGGCG